>DATCNU010000091.1:0-12067 GCA_036565085.1 Arthrobacter sp. | reverse complement strand
CCCATTCCGAACCCGGAAGCTAAGACCCACAGCGCCGATGGTACTGCACCCGGGAGGGTGTGGGAGAGTAGGTCACCGCCGGACAACCATTAAGGCTCAGGCCCCGACAACAACGTCGGGGCCTGACCCATTTAACAACCCACACCCCAACCCCGGACCCTCCCAACACCTGAGGAAACACCCGGGCGGGGGGCCGGACTTGAACGCCCGTTTGGTGGCGCCGGTAGAGTTGACGTCCATGGACAGCATCTTCAGCCACGCGGATGATTCAATCCCCGACCCCTCCGAGACCGGGACCGGAGGAGTGCTGGACCCTGTCATCTTCACGGTGAACGTTCCCGGGTCTGTCGCGCAGGCTTTCGCCGGCTTCACGGAGCATACCCATTTGTGGTGGCCCTTGGCATCGCACGGCGTCTACGGGGCAGGCTCCTATGTGGAATTCGAAGAGAACCTCATCGTTGAGACGGCTGACGATGGCAGGACCAGCATTTGGGGCAGCATTGATGACTGGCAGCCACCACTGTCCTTCCACGCCACCTGGCACCCGGGAACTACGGCGTTGTGGTCCACGGAGCTCCGGGTGGCCTTCAGGGCCGTCGAGGGCGGCACTGAGGTGCGGCTGACCCATGACGGGTGGGAGGGCGCCGAGGATCCGTCAGCTGCGCGTGCAGACTACGCGGCAGATTGGCCCGACGTGCTGAACCGGTTTGTGCGGTTTATGGGCGGTACTGTGGCGGAACCGAAACCCCTGCCGTCCTAGGTCCGAGGGCACTACGCCTGGGCTGCGGCCGGCGGCACGGCGGTACTGGTCCTGATGATGAACTCCGTGGGGTATTCCCGGTCCACAGTGGCCGGAACCTCGGAACTGTGGACCGAGCCACCCGTCTTTCCCCCCTGCCTGGCGCCATCCTGCCTTGCACCGGCGTCGAGCCTTTCCAGCAGCATCTGGGCAGCCATGGTGCCCTGTCCCCGGGCATCCTGGTTTATGGTGGTCAGTCCGAAGACCTCACCGAGTTCGTGGCCGTCGATGCCGATGACGGAGAGGTCCTGGGGCACGCGCAGGCCAAAGTCGCGGGCGGCCAGAATGGTGCCGATAGCCATTTCGTCCGAGGCGGCGAAGACTGCGGTGGGCCGCTCGGCCGTGCCGAGAAGTTTGCGTGCGCTGGCGTACGCTCCCTGGATGGTGAAATCAGCCGACACCTGCCATTCGGGCCGCACTCCCAGCCCCGCGGCCTTCATGGCTGTTTCAAAGCCGCCCTGGCGGATGCCGGGCAGCTTGAAGTCCTGGTTCAGTTCGGCATAGCCGGTCATGTGGGCTATGCGGGTGTGTCCAAGATGGATCAGGTGCTCGGCAGCCATCCGGGAAAGGCCGGCATCGTCGATCCTGATGGTGGAAGCCCCGGCCAGCGCCCCGCCGATTCCCACTATGGGCCGGTGTATGGCCAGCAGCCGCTTGATTTCGGCTTCGCTGAGCACCAGCGCCACCGCGATCACCGCGTCCAGCCTCTTGCGGAGCAGGAAGTCGTTCAGGACACTGCGGCGGCGCTCTGGCTGGAAGCCTACGTTGTACAGCGTCAGGTCGTAGCCCGCGTCCAACAGCGTGGCGGACACGCCTTCCACCACCGACGAGAAGTACCAGCGGTGGACGGACGGAAGCACCAGCCCCACATTGTGGTTGCGGCCGGACGCCAGGCTGGAGGCATGGTACGACGGCACAAAACCAAGTTCTTCGGCGGCAGCCTGCGCGAGTTGGCGGCTCCTGGGCGAAACATTGGCCTTGCCGCTCAGCGCCCGTGACACCGTGGCAATCGACAACCCGGCCTGCTCGGCAACGTCCTTAATGCCCGCAAGTCCCACTAGGCGGGTCCCACTATTCTGCGCCGCTCCGATCGATCTGCAGCCATGCAGTTTCACCGGAGGACAGGAAATGCCCCGTTTCAGGTTCTGCACTGCGGAGGAGTACGCGCCCCGCCGGCATCTGAAGGGGTTCGTGGTTCAGATTCATAAGCACCAGCGTAGCGCCGTTTACGTAGGCCAACGAGGAACCTGTGCACCATTCCTCCGCCCAGGCCAGTGATCCCCGGCCCAGATCCAGTTCCCGCCGGAGGGCCAGCATGTTCCGGTAGAGGGACAGGTGCGACGACGGCGACGCCGCCTGGGTGTCCCGGGCCAGTTCGGTGAAGCTCGCCGGTAGCGGCAGCCAGGGGTCCTGGCCTGAACCGAAGCCGTTGTGCGGCTCCGCTGCGCGCCAGGGGAGCGGCACCCTGCAGCCGTCGCGGCCCAGTCGGGTGCCGCCGGTGCGGGCAAACGTCGGATCCTGCCGGAGGCCCTCCGGGATGTCAATGCCATCCGGCAGGCCCAGCTCCTCGCCCTGATAGAGATAGGCGGCACCGGGGAGTCCGAGCATGAACATGGAGGCAGCCGCTGCGCGCCGTTGCCCGAGCGCTGTATCCGGCTGCGGGTCCGCCGGGCCGATGCCGTCGCCGTCGCGCGGGCCATGGCCGTTGTAGCCGAACCGGGAGGCGTGCCTGACGACGTCGTGGTTGGAAAGCACCCATGTGCTCGGCGCGCCCACGGCATCCAGGGAAGTCAGCGAGTCGGTGATGACCGACCGGAGCCGCCAGACGTCCAGACCGGCGTGCAGGTAGGGGAAGTTGAAGGCCTGGTGCATCTCATCAGGCCTGACCCAGTCCGCCAGGCGGGGCAGCGGATCCACATTGGCTTCGGCGCACAGGATGCGGTCGGGACCGTACTCGTCAAGGATCTGACGCCACGCACGGTAGATGTCATGCAGCGCCGGCTGGCCGAACATCGGGGCCTCGTGACCGGGAAAGCCGTCCGAGCTGCTGCCGTCCGCCCTGCCACCCCACTCTGGAAGCCCCGGAGCCTTGACGAGGGCATGGGCTACGTCCACGCGGAAACCGGAAACGCCGCGGTCCAGCCAGAAGCGGAGGATCCGCTCAAATTCAGCGTGGACAGCCGGGTTGTCCCAATTGAAGTCGGGCTGGGAGGAATCAAAGAGGTGCAGGTACCACTGGTCCGGCTGGCCGTCAGGTCCGATGACCCTGGTCCAGGCCGGACCGCCGAAGTGGGACTGCCAGTTGTTGGGTGCTTCATGGCCTTCAGGGCCTCTCCCGTCCCGGAAAATGAACATGTCCCGCTCGGGGCTGCCGGCCGGTGCAGCAAGGGCCGCCTGGAAGGCCGCATGCTGGTCCGAGCAGTGGTTGGGAACAAGATCCACGATGACCCTCAGGCCCAGACGGTTGGCCTCGGCCATCATGATGTCGAAGTCGCGCAGGGTGCCGAAGATCGGGTCCACATCGCAGTAGTCGCTCACGTCGTAACCGGCGTCGCGCTGGGGGGACCGGTAGAAGGGGGACAGCCAGACGGCGTCCACATCCAGTTCCGCGAGCTGGGCCAGCTCTTCCGTGATGCCTGCGATGTCTCCGATGCCGTCGCCGTTAAGGTCGCGGAAGGACCGGGGGTACACCTGGTAGATGACCGCAGAACGCCACCAGCCGGGGGCTGTGTCGGCATTGTGGATGAGGGTCAGCGGACCTGTCAGCGGGAGTGTGGCGGAGATCACGGTATCAACGGACATGCAGTCGAGTTTAGGACGCCCCAGCCGAAAATGAAAACGCTTCCAGCCATGTGACCAAAAGGATGCTTAGCTTCAAATGAGTGGAATAACTTCCGTGGTGGAAACGCTTGCAGATTGGGCCGAAATCTACGGCGCCGCGCCTCCGGTACCCGCTCCCACCTAGACTGGGTGGACATACGCGACGACGGGACCGGAGGCTGCATGGGCAGCATAGTTGAAGACCTGGAAGCCACCCTGGGACCGGAAAAGGTCAGCACGGATGAGGCCACGCGCGCCTGGTACGCGGTCGACCAGGCACCTGTCCTGGACTACCAGGTCCCGGCTGCCGTGGTCTTTGCTGAATCAGCAGCTGACGTGCAGGCAGTGGTAAAGTGCTGCGCCGGCCTGGGCGTCGCCGTGGTGGCCCGCGGGGCAGGAACAGGCGTTTCCGGCGGTGCACATGCCAGCAGGAACTCGGTAGTCCTGTCCCTGGAACGGATGAACCGGATCCTGGACCTGAACCCGGACGACGAGACCGCCGTCGTCGAACCGGGTGTCGTCAACGCCGTCCTGAACGAGGCGGCGGCAGTGCACGGCCTGATGTTCGCGCCGGACCCGGCCAGCTTCCGGATGTCCACGATCGGCGGCAATGTCGCCACCAACGCCGGCGGCCTCCGCTGTGCAAAGTACGGCGTCACCAGGGATTCAGTCCTCGCACTGGACGTGGTGCTGGCAGACGGTTCCCTCATCCACACAGGGCATCAGACGTTCAAGGGCGTCGCAGGCTATGACCTGACGGCGCTGTTCGTGGGCTCGGAGGGGACACTGGGAATTGTGGTTGCCGTGACGGTGCGCCTCAAGTACCTGCCCCGTGACGTGCACACCATCGCCGCGTTCTACCCGGATTTCCGGCTGGCCGCCGCCGGCGTCCTGGCCGTAGGCAGGGCCCGCGTCCAGCCGGCCATCATGGAACTGCTCGACGGCGGCACGATCGCCCAGCTGGACAGCCTCCACGGCTCGGACCTGCGTTCCCGCGGCCAGTCGTTGCTCCTGATCCAGACTGACGGCTTCGGCGCGGCAGCGGAAGCGGACGTGGTGCGCACCGTCCTGGCCGCCGGGGGTGCCCTCGTGACTACCGAGGCCAGCGCCGAGGCGGAGCAGCTGGTGGAGCTTCGGCGGAGCAGCCGCGGGGTTGAGGTAGACGACGAATACCGGGTGGGCGAAGACGTTGCAGTACCCCGCTCGCGCCTGGTGGACTACGTTGCGGCACTGGAAGTGATGGCGGCGGCCCACGGAGTCAGCCTGAAAGTGGTGGCGCACGCTGGCGACGGGAACCTGCACCCTACCTTCTGGATTGACCGGGTGGACAACGCTGTTGACGAGGACGCCGCGAACCGGCTGAACCTTGCCCTGGACGCATCAATCGCTGCGGCTTTGGAAATGGGCGGCACCATCACCGGCGAACACGGCATCGGACAGTACAAGCTGCGCTGGCTGGGCCTCGAGCAGCCGAAACCCGTCAGGGAACTGCAGCGCCGGATCAAGCAACTTTTTGACCCGGCCGGCATCCTGAATCCGGGCAAGGCCATCTAGCAGCCGGCGCCATCCGGCAGCCGAGCCGTTCAGTCGTCGACGTCCGGGTATTCGTCGATGGATTCATCGCCGCCGTACCTGGACTCCTCGGTTTCCACTTCGAGGATCTTGAGCAGCGCTGTATCCGGATTCAGCATGATGGCAGCCTCGTCACGGCGGTGCCGCAGGATGGAATCGATATAGGACTGGACGGCCTCCGCGAGCGGAATATGCCGCTCCTGCTTTTCGGACATATACCAGCGGTGCTCCAGTACTTCGTGGACGGCTTCTGCTGGTTCAAGCTTGCCGGAGAGGTCCCGTGGAATGGAACGGACTATCGGTTCGAAGATCTGGCTGACCCAAAGGTGGGCGCTGTACTCCTCGTCCATCTCCGGGTTGTTGTCTGCGCGGAACGTGTCCATGTCGTTGAGCAGGCGGCGGGCCTGGTTCTCCTGGGCGTCGATCCCGGTCAGGCGGAGCAGCCGCCGCTGGTGGTGTCCGGCGTCCACCACCTTGGGCTGGAGCTGGATGGTGGTACCGTTCTGCGTGGTCTTGATGGCGTATTCCTCGACGTCGAACCCCAGTTCGTTGAGCCGTCGGATCCGCGCACCCACCCGCCAGCGTTCGCCCAGTTCGAAGGATTCCTTCTCCGTCAGCTCGGCCCACAGGCGGCGGTAGCTGTCCATGATGAGCTCGCTGGTGGCCACCGGGTCCACTTTGTCCTCGATCAGTCCGCCGTCCAGCAGGTCCATGAGCTCCCCGGCGATGTTGACCCGCGCAATCTCGAGATCGTATTCGCGCTGCCCGGACGAAAGGTCCGGATAAAGCTCGCCGGTTTCCGCGTCCACAAGGTAGGCGGCGAAGGCGCCCGCGTCACGGCGGAAGAGGGTGTTGGACAGCGAGACGTCGCCCCAGTAGAAGCCGATGAGGTGGAGCCGGACCATCAGGAGGGCCTGGGCGTCGATCAGGCGGGTCAGCGTGTCTTTGCGCAGCATCTGCGAGAACAGCGCCCGGTACGGCATGGAGAACTTCAGGTGCCGGGTCACTAGGACAGGGTTCAGGGGCCTGCCTTCGAGCGTGGTGCGGCCGGTGATGACGGCGACGGGTTCCACGCAGGGAACGTCCAGCCGTGCGAGCTTGCGCAGCATGTGGTACTCGTGGCGGGCAACGTGCTCGGATGTTTCCTTGATGGCGATGACCGAGCCGCCCAGGTGGGCAAAGCGCACAATGTGCCGCGAGATGCCGCGGGGGAGGGCTGCCAGGTTTTCGGCCGGCCAGTCCTCCAGGGCGATGTGCCAGGGCAGGTCCAGGAGTTCCGGATCGGCCGCCGCCGCGGTGATGTTCAGCGAACTGGAGACCGCGGAGAGTTTCTCGTCATTGGCACTCGCCGCCTCAAACCGCGGCAGCTTGCCGATCTGCGCGTAGTCGGTGGGTTCGTCGTGCCACTGGGCGCTGTATTCCTCGGTCATGGGTCAATTCTTCCGTACATAGGGGCGGCCAGCCTAACCTCGCGGCGGCGGCAAGGTTCGCCGGCATCGTTAACGCCGACGGCGGCCCGTCCAGTAAGGAGGGCCGCCGTCGGTTGGTCAGTGCTGCAGGTCAGTCGCCGAGGCGCAGACCGGTCTTGGTGTCGAACAGGTGCACGTGGCCCGACTGCGGACGGACGTAGATGACCTCGCCCTTCATCGGGGGGCGGCGGCCGTCGACGCGTGCCACGATGTCGTGGTCCTTGCCGTCCAGCGTGGTGTGGCCGTAGACGTAAGCGTCGGCACCCAGCTCTTCAACAACGTCAACTTCGACCTTGAGGCCCTCGCCGGCCGGGACCGTCTCGAGGTCCTCCGGGCGTGAGCCCAAGGTAACGGTGCTGCCGTGGGCTTCTTCGAGGACAGTGCGGGGAACCGGGTAGACCGTTCCGCCGAACTGTACACCGCCGTCGACGACGGGAAGTTCGAGCAGGTTCATGGCGGGGGAGCCGATGAAGCCGGCAACAAACACGTTGGTGGGCTTGTCGTACAGGTTGCGCGGGGTGTCAACCTGCATCAGCAGACCGTCCTTGAGGACCGCGACGCGGTCGCCCATGGTCATGGCCTCAACCTGGTCGTGGGTCACGTAGACGGTGGTGACGCCAAGACGGCGGGTCAGGGACGCGATCTGGGTACGGGTCTGCACGCGGAGCTTGGCATCCAGGTTGGACAGCGGCTCGTCCATGAGGAAGACCTGCGGGTTACGCACGATGGCGCGGCCCATGGCGACACGCTGGCGCTGGCCACCGGAGAGTGCCTTCGGCTTGCGGTCCAGGTAAGGCTCGAGGTCCAGAAGCTTGGCGGCTTCACGGACACGCTCTGCACGCTCTTCCTTGCTGACGCCGGCGATCTTCAGGGCGAAACCCATGTTGTCGGCAACGGTCATGTGCGGGTACAGGGCGTAGTTCTGGAAAACCATGGCGATGTCGCGGTCCTTGGGCGGAACGTCGGTGACATCGCGGTCGCCGATGAGAATACGGCCGGCGTTGACATCTTCAAGGCCTGCGAGCATTCGCAGTGAAGTGGACTTGCCGCAGCCGGAGGGTCCAACGAGGACGAGGAATTCGCCATCGGCGATCTCAATGTTGAGCTTGTCAACAGCGGGCTTCTCTGTGCCCGGGTACAGACGCGTAGCGTTATCAAAAGTAACTGTAGCCACAGTTATCAATCCCTTCACCGGCAGGTACGTGCCGGACGATCCGTTGTGAATGGTTCATGTAATTCAGTTATCCACGGCATTCCAGCCGCGTACTCCCCGGCCGGAGCCGAGGAGTATCGCGTGACGCCGCACGTTCCTTGTGCGCCACATCACAACCAAGAGTATGTCAGATCGATAGCCTTTCGGCCTAAATGTTACAGACGTCACATGTGATGCTGGTCAAGCCGGCTGGCTGCCGGACCTGCCGGATTCTTCCTCCGCCACCACCAGGCTGCGTTCCTGCAGCAGGGTTTCCAGCAGTTCCGCCACGTGTACCGGGGACTCCACTCGGAACTGTGCCTGGGTGAAGTCCAGGCCAACCTTGACGCCCACGTCACCGGGTACCAGGCGCGCCAGGGCGTCCTCATCCGTGGTGTCGTCCCCGACGAAGAGGACCGCCGTCGCAGCGGTGACCTGCCGGAGGAAGGTCACGCCTTCGCCCTTGGAGGCGTTGACCACCGAGGTTTCCAGGACACGCTTGCCGTTCTTCAGGAAAACGCCCTTGCGGTCCTGGAGCACGGCGCGGGCGGCGGCCACGGCATCCTCGGCCACGTCGTCGGCCGCAAGCCGGGTGTGCAGGACAACGCCGGCCGGTTTTTCTTCCAGCAGGGTGCCCGGCGCCTGCTCCACAATCTCCTGGAGAATGCCGCGGACCTCGGCGAGCAGGGCCTTCTGGCCCTCATCGAGCGTCAGTCCGGTGGAGCCCGGTCCCATCCAGACCTCGGCGCCGTGGCTGCCGATAAGCAGCGTGTCCACCGGCGGCGAAGCGACGGCGCGCAGGCTGGCGAGGGCCCGCCCGGAGATGAGTGCCGTCGTCGTGCGGGGCAAGGCGGCCAGCCCGGCCAAAGCAGCGGCGGAACGCGGCAGTGCCCGCGCGTCACCGGCGCGGTCAACGATGGGGGAGACGGTGCCATCGAAGTCCAGGGCGACCAGCAGGTGTTCGGTCTGTGCGATGCCCTTGAGTGCATCGCGTAGTTCCGGGGACAGGGTCAGAGGGCCTTCGGCGGGGCGGGTGTCATGAGTCATCTCGGACAACTTTCTCGTTGAGTGCCTGCAGGAAGTCCGCGGACCAGTGGTCCACGTCATGTTCGAGGATCTGCTTGCGCATGGCCCGCATCCGGCGCCCTGCGTCCTTGGGGGACATATTGACAGCGCGCATGATGGTGTCCTTGAGGCCGTCGATGTCGTGCGGGTTCATCAGCAGCGCCTGCTTCAGCTGATCCGCTGCGCCGGCGAACTCGCTGAGAACGAGTGCGCCGTCATTCTCTGTGCGGGCCGTGACATATTCCTTGGCCACGAGGTTCATGCCGTCCCGCAGTGCCGTCACCAGCATCACGTCGGCGGCAAGGTACAGGGCCACCATTTCCTCCACCGGGTAACTGTGGTGCAGGTAGCGGACGGCTGTGTTCTCGATAGTGTCGTACGTGCCGTTGATGTGGCCCACAGTGCCCTCCACCTCCTCCCGGAGGAGCCGGTACTGTTCCACGCGCTCGCGGCTGGGGCTGGCCACCTGGATCAGGGTCGTATCACCGACGGTGAGCTTGCCTTCGTTCAGCAGTTCCTCGTAGGCCTTGAGCCGGTGCCGGATGCCCTTGGTGTAATCGAGCCGGTCCACACCGAGGAGGATGGTCTTGGGGTTGCCGAGGTCCTGGCGGATCTGGCGGGCCCGTTCGATGATCTCGGGGCTGGTGGCCAGTTCACTGATCTGGCGGACATCGATGGAGATCGGGAAGGCCTGGGCGCGGGCGATGTGTGTGATTTCGCCGTTCTGGCCCTTCACATGCACTTGCTGCTGCTTCACGCTGGCGCCCAGGAAGCGCCGCGCGGAGCGCATGAAGTTGCCGGCGTCGCTCGCGCGCTGGAAGCCGACCAGGTCCGCTCCCATGAGGCCATCGATGATGGCCTGCCGCCACGGCAGCTGGGCGAAGATCTCCGGCGGCGGGAACGGGATGTGGTTGAAGAACCCGATCCGCAGGTCCGGACGCGCTTCACGCAGCATGCGCGGCACCAGCTGCAGCTGGTAGTCCTGGATCCACACGGTGGCGCCCTCGTCCGCGTGGCGCGCGACGGCGTCGGCGAACCTTCTGTTGACTCTGCGGTAGGCATCCCACCAGGTCCGGTGAAACTCCGGCGGGGCGATGACGTCGTGGTAAAGCGGCCACAGCGTGGCATTGGAGAAGCCCTCGTAATACAGCTCAACATCATCGGTGCTCAGCTGGACCGGGACCAGATCCATCCCGCCATGGCTGAAAGGCTCGACGGTCTCATCCGGAGCGCCGTGCCAGCCAACCCACGCGCCGTCGGTCTTGGTCATCATCGGGGCGAGGGCAGTCACCAGACCGCCGGGGGAACGCCGCCAGCCCGACCCGTCGTCGCCGCTCTCGCCGGCGGCGCAACGGTCAACGGGCAGCCGGTTGGACACGACCATGAAGTCGTATTTTGTCTCTGTGCTGGAGCTGTCCTTGGCAGAGCCGGTTTCAGGTGGAGCGGTGGGTTTTTCCTGGACGGGTGTTTGCATTGCGGCCCCCTGGGGTTGCTTGTGCCTCTAAGCCCACCCTAACGGGACGGAATCTTCCGTGCTATTCGTCCGTTGGCCAATCTGGAGGAATACGTGACAGCGCAGGCTCCCGGGTTTCTCCCCTAAAATGATGGAGTTGCCACTGAGTGGTCCCCATATCGATCGACCCAAGGAACACATGACCCCCGCAAATGAAGTACGTAAGTCCAAGGCTGAGCGAACTGCGGAGGCTCGCGAGAAGGCCCGCCTCATCCGCGAGGCCCAGCTGAAAAAGGACAAGCGCAACAAGCTGCTCATCGGCTGGGGCATCGTGGCGGCAGTGGTCGCCATCCTGGTGATCGTGGCGCTGGTGGTGACCACCACCATGAAGCAGAATGCTCCCATAGCCGACCAGGGTCCAACGCCGGCCAACAGCAACGCCCACGGCGGCGTCACATTGCTGGCCAACACACAGGTGGCGAAGACGGAGCCGGCCACCGTCAACGCGGCGGACCTGCCCGACAAGCCCGCAACAGCTCCGGCGGAGGTGGTTGCACCGGGCGCGGAGGCCGAAGCCGGCAAGCCCGTGAAAGTGGTCCTCTACATTGACTTCATCTGCCCCGTTTGCAAGGACTTTGAATCGAAGTACAACGAGCAGCTGACCTCCCTCCGCAACGACGGCAAGATTACGGTCGAATACCGCCCGCTGGGCTTCCTGGACTCCCGGTCCAGCACGAACTACTCCTCGCGGGCTGCCAATGTGGCAGCGTGCGTTGCCAATCAGTCACCGGACAAGTACGCGGCACTTGTGGACTCGCTCTTTGCCAAACAGCCGGCAGAGGGAAGCGCAGGGATCTCGGACAACGATCTGAAGAAGCTGGCCACGGATGTCGGCGCCCAGGACATCAGCAAATGCGTGGATGACAGGACTTACCGTCCCTACGTGCTGTTCACCACCAAGGAAGCCGCCGCCATCGGCGTGACGGGCACGCCCACAGTGTTTGTGGACGGCAAGCAGTGGGGCAAGGGCGACAGCGCCCAGACTCCGTTCCCGGACTTCCTCCAGGCTGCGATCGCCGCAAAGGGCTGACGCGACAGCTTCCCGAGTTAACTTGCTGACTCTGTGTGGCAGTGGCCCGGTTCCGGATTTCTCCGGCCGGGCCATTGCCGTTCCAGCGCCCGGAGCAGCGCGGCGTTTTTACCAGCGGGTGGACTTGGGCTAACCTTATCTAGCGTCGTTTCGGCGGATGCCCGCAGGGGCGCGCCTCCTTAGCTCAGTTGGCCAGAGCACCGCTCTTGTAAAGCGGGGGTCGTCGGTTCGAATCCGACAGGAGGCTCCGATTGTGGCTTTGAGCTGCGGTTTTGTTCCGTCGGGACGAGCGAAAAGTGCTCATTCCAACCATGACTCACCATAAACTCACTAGATTCAGCTTCGGTGTGAGCCCACGCCAGGCTACATGCCCATGCCCGAGGGCCTTGGTGGATCCGGGTTGAAGGCATTGAGAGCGGCTCGGGTGTCCAGGGCATCTTTGTATTCCTCAACGTAGTGCTTGCGGGTCATCGAAACCTTGGAGTGCCCGGCTTGGTATGCCGCGGCTTCAACGCCCATCGTACGGGCGATGATCGTGGCGTTTGTCTTGCGGAATGTCTTGAACGTCACCCAGGGGTAGCCGATTGCGTCAGCTGCCTTCCTCCAT
>DATCNU010000090.1:0-6137 GCA_036565085.1 Arthrobacter sp. | reverse complement strand
GCCACTGGTGCACGCGGGCCCGATCAACTCTGTCTGTTTCGGCGGAGAAGAAATAGCGCTCAGTCATGACAACACCCTAGAGGAACAAGGGAAGGCATCTCGGACCAACGCATTCCGGCGCCCGTCCCAGTGAGGGATCCTTCACCGGGCGGAGGAATGCCCGGTACTCGTGAAGCGGTCGGAAGGTGCCAAACGCGGTTGCACGTCCCTGTCTATTGTCGGTGCCGAAGACTGGGCCTTACAGGCCGATGGCGCGGAGTTCGAAGTCGTTGGGAACGGAAAAGCTTACGAGGTGGAGCCTGGACTCGCCCTTGACGCAGACTGCTGCGTGTCTCGCTCCGTCGGCGAGGAGGGCAAATTCGAGAGTGTCCCCGGCCTTTGGTTTCGGCCGTGGGCCTCCATCCGGGAAGTCCATCGTGAAGGTGCGGTCGTTCCCCGTGGTGTCCTGGGCTTTGAGGAACAGTGTCGTTCCGCTCCTGGACTGCGTCCGGCCCCGGACTGTGGCGATGAGTTCCTGCCATGGCCTCCCTTGGGAGAACAGGCGCCTTGTGTCGCGGTAGGCAAATGCCGACAGCAGCAGGAATAAACCCAGGAACCCGGCCGCGATAGGGGCGATGATGGCTACGCCTATCCATGCGGTCTCCCGAGGGTAGCCGTGCCCGAGGACGGCCACGTCACCCGGGTTGTCGGGGTTGAGCGCGAGCTGGACCTCCGTGCCGGGGGGAATGGCTGCCTTGCAGGCTGCGCCGGAGTCGATGGTCGTGTGCTGCTGCTGCCCCCGCAGTGCGTAGGCGATCCCGAGTTTGCACTCATAGTCGCCGCCCTTGTTGCGGTAGGACTGCTGGCTCGTCACCGTGCCGCCCGTGCGGATGGACCCGGCCGTGAAGGGCGCCAGGGCTGCCCCGAGTACGAACCCGGCCGCGACCACCATCCCAGTGAAGGCAAGGGCGAAGGCCATCATGGTCAGCCACATCCTTCGACGCAGGGAACTGCCCCGCCAGGCTGGAGGCTGGTCGGCCATGTACGGGCCGGCCTTCAGGCGCACACCGTCGGGCAAGGCCACGGACCAGGACCCCCCACCACCGGAAACGTCGCGCGAGGACGACGGCAGACCCTCGCCGGCGTGCTCTACGGGCACATCACTTCCCTGCCGATCCCTCATCCCCCACCTCTCACAGAACCACGGGCAGTCTATTCCACCGGGTGCCAGGGTCGGCCCGGGCACGGCGCGGCGGGCCCCAGTCGGTTTCATTCGGCGGGCGAGGGACTGCCCCCGGGGTGACTCCTTCGCCGAAGGTGCTGGGTGACCGCAGCGCCCGGTAAGGATCGGCTAACGGGACGCGCGGGCGAGGGGCAGCATGCCAAATAGCGCTGCGAAAAACGAGCCAGATAACTCTGCGATTCACACCTGGACTGACTGTCGCCTAACCGTTCGTATATTTGACGGTCAGCCAGGGTTTCTTGAGACCCTGCGCCGGATTCGACCGTCAACTTGCCGGAGATACACCGGAAAACGGACCCCGGAGTGTCGCAAGAGCATCCAAACGCGTTTCGCTACGACACAATAAATTCCGTTTTCTGCAGTGACCCCCTTAGCGTTACTGGCGACACAGATACTATTCAACCCCCGATGTTAACAATGGCCGAGTGGTCAACAGGGAACGAGGCCGGAGCCTTTTCAGACTCAGGCGTCCTCGGACAGGGATCTCTGAGCCGTCGGCTCGGTTCGATTCGGTTGCCGTTCCAGGTTCCAGAGTCCCAGCTTTCCTGTTGCCGGGTATGGGCACGGGACGGCTCGGGAGTCCGCGAATTCCGAATGCCAGTAGCCGTCCTCAGCCCACTCGGAGCATGAGTTCCCGCAGACGTCCGAGTGATGACAGCCGATAAGCGCAACTGTCCCCAGGACCTCACCTCGTCGAAGGACCAGATTGTCGGTCGGGATCACGGCGCTCAGTGCAGGGAAGCTGTATGCTTCCGGGTCCTCCCCCTTTCCTGCGTGAATGTAGAGTTCTCCGCGATAGTTTGTCCGCTGGTTTCTATTTTCGATGTCCTTGCCGCCGTGAATAATGGCCCAAGCCCAGGGCTGCTTCACAGTGAGTGCTTTCATGGATCATGAGCCTAGCCCGCCGGGGTGACAAATGCTCCGGCCCTTGGCCTGTCGAAAAATGGCAAACATCAGCTGCAGGTCATACCGTGACGGCAGCGGCTGCGATCCGCAGTACCGGGCGCTCTGGCGTTCGGCTTTGCGACCGGTTACCTCCGGCGATCTGCAGCTACCAGCGTTCACGCCAACAAATGGACCCACGGGGCACCGGCCAAGGCAGTGCAGTTCACCTCGTCGTCGACTGTTGTCGCGTGCCGGCGAGGGTGCTCAGCGCGTCGACCGCTTTCTGGATGGAGTCCGTAGACAGCGCGGATAGCGGTACATTCGGTTTACGGCTGGCGAACCGGCTGGACTGGAGGTTCCTCGCCACATCCTGGAGTGCGGGGATGTCTGCCAGCTGCCGCAGGAACGAATCGAGCACTGCGGCGTCCGGCAATTCTTCGTCAGACATCTTCGACATTCGTATGAGGTTGAACTCCACCGATGTTCCCTGTCCAGTGAAGTAGTAAAAGTTTACGGTGCCCAGGCGGTTGCTTCCGCGGTCGAAGATCGGCAGGCCCCCCGCAGGGGTAATGGTCGTGGATCCGACGAACGGCAATCCCGCCAGTCGTGCGGTCGTGAGGAAGAACTCGAACCGGTCGAGATTCCCGCTGTCATGTTCCTGCAGCCAAGAGCTGTAGGTATCTTCGTCCCAGGCGATGAGGTCGCGGCTTTCCGGGGCGGATCTCGCTTCGGCCAGTTCCTGCCCGTACACGTGCGGCATCAGGATCTCGACGGAGCCCTGTCGGAGGCGGGAATATTCAACGGCAATCACCGATGTCGCGGGGCCTGCCATGGCGTTGAGATATTCGACCATCCTCTTCAAAGCCGGGTTGATGACGTCAACGGCGAGGACGATGCGGAACCTGCCCTCCGCAAGGTTCCGAGCCAGGGACTCTCTCAGCGAAATACCGCCGTCCGCGTCATCGATGAACAACGGCCGCGAGGTACGTACCCGCCATTTCGCGGCGAACTCTTCGACATCCATTTTCCACAGACGGGACGCATAGTCGAACATCTGCCCCACGACCTCACGCCGGATCTGCGGATTCGAGGCCAGTTTGCACTCGACCAGCGTCAACTCTCCCGTCGAGTCCACGACGACAATATCAGCGGGGCCGACCTCGGACTGGAATTCCCGGCAGGTTCTCGCGACCGGGCTGACTCCAGGGATGAGCTCGGGGTGCGCGGCAAGGATTTCCTGCAGTTCAGACTCCAGTGCGTAGCCTGCATCAGTCGGTTCAAGCCAGGTTCCGTCTCCCTGGCGAATCAGTATCCCGCTCATGACTGCTCCCGCTTCCCTCAACAAGTCCGCCCGGGGATTCCCGAGAACCGTTCCTGCTCGTCTCTTGCGGTAAACATCGCAGCATGGTGCACGTCGGTCAAGACCCGGCACTGGGGTCTTCGAAAAAGTGAAATACCCTAAGCCTGCACGGCGTCCGGTAACGAACGTTCGCAAGACATTGCCAGCGCCGTGCTTCCGACCGCTAATTCACGCGGAGGAGCGTGTGTCGCATGCCTGAACGCACCAAGGTGGCTAAGCCTTGATCCACCGACTGGCTGATTGAGTGGCCCCGGTTCTGTTTGGGCGGGCGGATCGGGTTCGGGGCATGGAGCAGTGCCCGGCCTCGCTGTCGGCGGTGTTCCACGGTGGATCCTCGGTCGTCCCGGTAAGGGGTGGTTGGTCAGGTCTTCGCCGGTCGCGGGAGGATGTGGTTTAAGAGGTCCGTCCAGGCTGTTTCCCAGGGCCAGTCCTCCGGCAGGTGAAGTCGCAGCTTCCGGGCGGAGGAAGCGATTCTGGCCGGGACGCTGATCAGTTTGCGGCGAATCGTTCCGGTCCGGGCCTTTGCCAGCCCGTTCCCTGCCGCCGTCGCGGCGGCGCGGGTGAGGTTGAACGCCATGGCGGCCAGGACCAGCCAGGCCGCATTCGCCGTGAAAACACCCGAAGGCATATGGGCCAGCGCACTGTCCTTCAGGTCCGCGTTGACCTGCTCGATGACCGCGTGTCCGCGGTGGGTCTTATCGGCGGCGACGACATCCAGGGCGCCAGTGGTGAAGAACGCGTGGAAGCGGTAGGTGTCAAAGATAGTCGGCTGTCCGGCACCGGCGTGCGGGTTCAGATCAGGGATCCGCCGGACGATCAGGCGCCCGATGACGCGCTCGGTCCTTTTCCGGGAGCTGAACGCGGTGAACGGTGTTTCGGCGACCTCGGCGGAGGAGATCCACCTGTCCGAGGCCTCGTCGAAGACCGCGTCCGTGTACTGGATCGGCTTCCACCCGTTCCCGTCGATGCTCGCGATTGCCCGCCTGATGGCCGGATTCATGCGCGCCGTGATGGACACATCAGCGCCGGCCTTCGCCGCCGCGGCCACGGTGGCATAGCCGTAGAACGCCGAGTCGGCACGCAGCAGCACTGGGGACGTGGTGTGGGTGCCGCGTATCCGTTTGAGCGTGGCCAGCGCGTCGGCGACCAGCCGTGCCGCTCCGCGGGGTGAGCCCGCGGAGCCCCTGCGCAGCCGCTGGGCGAGAATGACCGGCGCCGTGTCCTTCGTGCTGACGGTCGCCAGCAATGCGTTTAGCCCCCGGATCCCGGAGTAGCCGTAGCTCGAGCCCTGTTTTTTGTAGCCGTGGACTTCAATGATCGTGTCGTCCACGTCGACGAGCGTGTATCCCTCCGTGCTGGCCAGCAGCGGGGTTCGGGCCGCCAGGTTCGTCAGGAACCGGGACGCGACGCCGTCGAGCTGACGCACGTGCCCGAATGTGAAGGAGCGCAGGAACGATCCCAGGGTCGAGGGGGCGTAACAGGCCTTGAAGAGCCTGCCCATCCCGCCGTGGCGCAGGATAGCCATGTCATCGATGGAGTCGGCGCCGGCGACCATCCCGGCGACCAGGGAGCTCACCTTCCGTCCGGCGTTAGCTCCCTTGTCGGTCGGGACACTGAGCCGCTTCTGCGCCAGGTCGCCGAGTCCGGCTTTCCGGGCCAGGGACATGACCGGGACCAGGCCGGCGGCCGACACGAGGTTCGGCTCGTCGAAGGCAGCTGACAAGGACAATCCGGTATGGGAAAGTTGGTCGGGTAGCCCGAGCCCATTACTGAGCCCGGGCCCCCTCAGAACCGGACATGCGACTTTCACCGCATCCGGCTCAAGCAAGTCCCTGTGGGCGTCATTTCTACTGGTCCTGCCCTCATTGCTCGGTTTTCCGAGCCTGACAGCTGGAGTGGATGAGGTGGTGCGCGGATTGACCGCCGTCATTGACTGGGCCACCCAGGGTCAGGGCGTTCTTGTCTATTGCCCTGTTGATGGTTTTGGCCCATTGTTCCCACTCTCGCGGGTTTTGCGGGCCGTGGTCGGCGGCAAGTAAGAACCCGCCGCAGGCGGAACAGCGTCCGTGCTGACGGATCAGCAAGGACGCGGTCAGCCCACCTGTCAGCGAATGCGTCTTGCGTTGCCTTCCGGCCCAGTACTGGGCAAGGGAAGGATCGTCCACGGACGATGTGCCCCTGACCATGTTGTGACGGACGATCTTTGTCCAAGCGAACTGGCGCACATAGCGGCCGCTTTCGCGGTCGCCGAACACCCACTTGTCGCTTCTGGACGGGTTGAACGTACCGAAATACTTGTCAACAACCCAGTATCTCGACTTGTTCGGATGGGCTCGCAACGCCCACCCATAGAGATGCCGCCAGAGGTGGTGATCCACCGCTGAGAACACCTCCTTTGATACCCCGCACCGGTAGTAGGCGGACCAACCTCGAATGATCGGGTTGAGTCGCCAAATTACCGCCGCGGCATTGGCTCCCCGCAAGGAGTACACCTCAGCGGCAATCCGTTCCCGGATCCGCTTCACCGCCGCCGCGCTGGGTTTGATCAGCAGCTTCCCGCCGCCGTAGCGGCGGATATTGAACCCCAGAAAATCGAAGCCTTGCTCCACGTGGACGATATGCGTCTTTTCCTCGTTGAAGGCAAGGCCCCTCGGGGTCAACCACTGTCCC
>DATCNU010000089.1:0-12500 GCA_036565085.1 Arthrobacter sp. | reverse complement strand
CCCATTCCGAACCCGGAAGCTAAGACCCACAGCGCCGATGGTACTGCACCCGGGAGGGTGTGGGAGAGTAGGTCACCGCCGGACAACCATTAAGGCTCAGGCCCCGACAACAACGTCGGGGCCTGACCCATTTAACAACCCCACCCCAACCCGGACCCTCCCTCACATCCCGCACAACACGTGAGGAAGCACCCACCCGAACCTTGCAGGACGTGGGGACAGGTTTGCCGGTCGTGTGAAGAATCCCACGATGGCGGCCTGGACGGGAAACCCTGTCACGAGCGGTGAGGGCCCTCGCCTAGAATTGATTGAGATGTACGGACTTCGAAGCGCTTGATTTCGGGTTGCGTAGGAATAACGAAACACGGAACAGAGCGGCTGCGATTGCGCGAGTGGTCAGCTCACAACAGGAGGAATCCCACATGGCTGAGCACAATGACGGCAACCGCGGCGGAAAAGACCGCGGACCGTTCCGCGGCACCAACAACTCTGGGGGAGAGCCCCGCGGCTTCCGCGCCCGGGAAAGCCGGGATGGCAGTGATGGGCCACGGCGTGCCACAGGCTCAGGTGAGCGTAAGCCTTCTGGTGCCGGTGAGCGTAAGCCGTATGGGGATCGTGAGAACAAGCCTTATGGTGATCGCCCGCGCCGTGAAGGCGACGGGGAGCGTCGCGCCTTCGGAGGTGGGGAGAACCGGAAACCCTTTGGCGACCGTCAGGAAAGGGCACCCCGGAGTTTCGACCGGGGCGACTCCGGGCCCCGCCAGTTTGGCCGCGACCGCCATGAGGACCGCCCTGCCCGTGTTCCCAATGCCCGCGATCTCCGCAGCGCCAACCGTCCGGACCGAGAACGTTCCCCGGAAATCGATGAAGATGTCACGGGCAAGGAGCTTGACCGCGCCACCCAGCACCAGATCAAGACCCTCGAAGCGAAAAGCGCTGAGTGGGTGGCCCGCCACCTGGTAATGGCCGGTCGCCTGATCGACGACGAGCCGGAGCTTGCCTTCCAGCATGCCCTCGCGGCCAGCCGGCGAGGCGGAAGGCTTGCTGCCGTCCGCGAAGCCGTGGGCCTTACAGCCTACGCCGCTGGCCACTACGGTGAAGCGCTGAGGGAGTTCCGGACCTACCGCAGGATCAGCGGATCCAACGTCCACCTGCCGGTCATGGCGGACTGCGAACGCGGTCTCGGCAGGCCGGACCGCGCCCTCGATGTGGTGCGCTCCGAGGAAGCCAAGGACCTGGATGCACCAGGCAAGGCTGAGCTGGCCATTGTGGCAGCGGGTGCCCGGACCGACCTTGGCCAGTTGGATGCAGCTGTGGCAGAGCTGGAAATTCCGCAGTTGGACATCAACCGGGCCTTCTCCTACAGCCCCAGGCTGTTCCGGGCATACGCCGACGCCCTGTCTGCTGTAGGCCGCGAGGCCGAAGCTGCAAAATGGCAGAAGCAGGCCGTTGTGGCCGAAAACGCTTTGGGCCTGGGCATAGACGAAGAGCCGGACATCGTTGATCTGGGCTGGGACGAGGAAGAGGAAGCCCGCGGGGAAGCCGAGCGGCGCCGCCTTATGGACCGCGCTGCCGGAGGCCCCGAATCAAACACTGCAGCGCCGTCGGACCGGGCTACGGCCACGGCTGCCGCTGCGGAAGCCGTCGCAGAAGTTGGCGCACAGGACAGCATGAACCCGGCCGACGATGACGCCGAGTCTGACTACTTCGAGTCCGACGACGTTGAGTCCGATGAAGACTCAGTCGAACCGGATGAGCTCGAAGCCAAAGTGGAAGAGGGCGCCGGGTCAGAATCCGGCGGCCGGCCGGACGGCGGGACGGATTGGCCCCGCGAAGACGAGGCAGCAAATTCCGAGAGCCGGGAAGACTAACCCCTTATGACCACCGTGCCTCTGATTTCCCTGTTTGACGCCTTGTTGGCAGACCTGGACGGCGTGGTTTACGCTGGCCCGCAGGCAATTCCGGGAGCCGTTGATTCGCTTCAGCAACTGGCCGGCATGGGCGTGGGGCTCGCGTATATCACCAACAACGCCTCCCGCACGCCCGCGCAGGTCGCCGCGCACCTTCGGGAGTTGGGCGCACCCGCAGAAGACGATCAGGTGGTCAGTTCCTCCCAGGCAGCCGCCGAGTTACTGGCTTCCTTGCTGGCACCGGGCTCCCGGGTGCTGATCACCGGCAGCCCGGCACTTGCCCGGGAAATCGAACTGGCGGGGTTGACCCCGGTCAAGGGCCAGAATGAGGACCCGGTGGCCGTGGTCCAGGGCTTCAACCCCGGCATCGGCTGGCAGGACCTTGCAGAAGCAGGGTATGTGGTTGCGGCCGGCGCGCTTTGGGTTGCCACCAATACCGACATGTCCATTCCTCAGGCACGCGGCATCGCCCCAGGGAACGGAACGCTCGTGGCCGCCGTGGCAGCGGCCACCGGCCAGGAGCCCCTGGTTGCTGGAAAGCCGGAAGCGCCCCTGTTCCATGCCGCCGCCAAGCGCCTCTCGGCGGACCGCCCGCTGGTGGTGGGCGACCGGCTGGACACGGACATCCTGGGTGGCAACAACGCCGGCTTCGCCACGGCGGCTGTCCTGACCGGCGTCGACACGAGGGAAACCATCCTCGCGGCCCGGACCGCGGAACGGCCTGACTACCTGATCGGTTCGCTCACGGACCTGCACCTCCCGTACCCCGCGGTTGAGCACACCGACGGCGCCTACCGCTGTGGCGCCGCCACGGCACGCGTCAGCGAAGAAACCGTCACACTGCAGGGCAGCGAAGACGACCTGGACTCCTGGCGGGCCGCGTGCGCCGCATGGTGGGCGGCCGTCCCGGAGACCGCTGCGGCCCTTGCACCCAGGCTCGAGTGGCTCCGTCATTAGACTGGTGAAATGACTGAGCTGAACGAAGAGAAGGACCCCCAAGCAGCCCAGCCCTCGCCGGAGTGGCCGGAAGCGCGACCGGAAGACATCAGCGACCCGTCCGTCGCGGCGGTCATTGCCGCGCTGGATGGCCTCAAGGCCCTGCCAGTGGCACAGCATGAGGCTCTCTACGGCGAACTCCATGACGCCCTGCTCGAAGCGCTGAATGAGGACGACAAGTCCGGGAACGGTGGAAAGTGACCATGGCCCGACTTGACCAGGCACTCGTTGCCCGCGGGCTCGCTCGGTCGCGCACCCACGCCGCCGCGCTGATCGCCGAAGGCAAGGTCAGCGCGGCCGGGCAGATCCTTGCCAAAGCGTCCCTCCAGGTCACGGACGACAAGGACCTTGCGGTGGAGCACACCGAGGAGGACAGCTACGTGAGCCGGGCAGGCCACAAGCTGGCCGGCGCGCTGGATGCTTTTCCCGCCATCACGGTGGCGGGCAAGCGGTGCCTTGACGCAGGAGCGTCCACTGGCGGCTTCACCGAAGTGCTCCTGAGGCGCGGCGCAGCGCACGTGGTGGCCGTCGACGTCGGGCATGGTCAGCTGGTGCCGCAGCTCAGGAGCGACCCCCGGGTCGCTGTTCACGAAGGCCTCAACGTACGGTACATGTCGCCGGAGGGTATCGGCGGACACGCCGCCTTGACGGTGGCTGATCTGTCGTTCATCTCCTTGACCCTGGTTGTGCTTCCCCTGGTCCTGTGCACCGTGCCCGGCGGGGATCTGGTGCTGATGGTGAAGCCCCAGTTCGAGATCGGCAAGGACCGCCTCGGCCGCACCGGGGTCGTGAATTCCGAGCGGGAACGCCGGATGGCCGTGGAAAAGGTCGCCGCTGCAGCGCTCGACGCAGGAGTGGACTTATGCGGTTTGGCGGCGAGTCCCCTGCCGGGCCAGGACGGAAACGTCGAATACTTCCTGTGGATAAAGCGCAGGATCACCCAAGACTTGCCTAAGATCGAAGAGCGCGAAGCAGCCATTGCTGAGTTGCTTGGACGTATCTGGCCGAACCACTAGAAAGCGGAACCCCGATGAGCAGGCGAGTATTGGTCCTTGCCCACACTGGCCGCGAGGAATCACTGAAGGCTGCCTGGGAAGCCTGCACCCAGCTGCACGCCTCTGGAATTGTGCCGGTCATGCAGGAATCCGAACTGGGCGACATGGAACGGTTCTTCGGACACCTGACGAGGCCGGTGGAGATCCTGCACGACCACGTGAAGTTGCCGGATGTTGAACTGGTCATGGTGCTGGGCGGCGACGGCACCATCCTGCGTGCCGCTGAACTTGTGCGGGAAGTTGACGTTCCGCTGCTCGGAGTCAACCTGGGCCACGTGGGGTTCCTGGCCGAGAGCGAACGCGCGGACCTGGCCCAGACCGTCGAATGGATCGCGCGCCGCGACTACACCGTGGAAGAGCGCATGACCATCGACGTGCAGGTCTGGGTCCGGGGGCAGAAGATCTGGCACACCTGGGCCCTGAACGAAGCCGCGATCGAAAAAGGCAACCGCGAACGCATGCTCGAGGTGGTCACGGAAGTGGATGAACGCCCGCTGACCTCGTTCGGCTGCGACGGCGTGGTCCTTGCCACCCCTACCGGCTCAACCGCCTACGCCTTTTCCGCCGGCGGACCCGTCGTCTGGCCCGAGGTCGAAGCGCTCCTCATTGTCCCCATCAGCGCGCATGCGCTTTTCGCCAAACCCCTGGTGGTTTCTCCGCGGTCGCGGCT
This sequence comes from Arthrobacter sp., assembly GCA_036565085.1. Taxonomy (GTDB): domain Bacteria; phylum Actinomycetota; class Actinomycetes; order Actinomycetales; family Micrococcaceae; genus Arthrobacter. The sequence goes on along the minus strand of DATCNU010000089.1, from coordinate 7,869 downwards.
GGCCGTGGAAGTCCTGAACCGGACCAATGCCCAGGGCGTGCTGTGGTGCGATGGGCGGCGGTCTGTGGACCTGCCTCCCGGCGCGCGCGTGGAGGTGACAAAGTCGGCCGTCCCGGTCCGTCTGGCCCGGACCCACCAGACGCCCTTTTCCGGCCGGCTGGTCCGCAAGTTTGAGCTTCCCATCCATGGCTGGAGGGGTCCCGTTCCGCAGGCAGCAGCCATCCACACCGGGCCCATTCCCATTGTCCGTACACCACGCCCCAGGGCACCGCTCCAGGTTTCCCATGGGGACCGGCCCGATGACGAATCCGATCCCTCAACCGCAAAGTGAATCATGCTTGAAGAACTGAGAATCCGCGATCTGGGCGTCATCGCTGACGCCACCTTGCCGCTGGGCCCCGGGCTGAGTGTCGTGACCGGCGAAACCGGTGCCGGCAAGACGATGGTGGTCACCGCCGTCGGGCTCCTGCTGGGAGCCAGGTCCGACGCCGGCGCGGTCCGAAGCGGCGCCAAGAGCGCCACGGCCGAGGCGGTCCTCAGGCTCGAGGCCAGCCATCCCGCCGTTGCCCGTGCGGCCGAGGCCGGCGCCGACGTGGAGGAGTTCGACGGCGGCGCTGAGCTTATCCTGGCCCGCCGCCTTGGAGCGGACGGCCGCAGCCGTGCTTTCCTGGGCGGGAGGGCCGCGCCCGTGGGCGTCCTCGCGGAGATCGGCGAAACGCTGGTGGTGGTCCATGGCCAGTCGGACCAGATCCGGCTGAAGGGGGCCGTCGCCCAGCGCGGCGCCCTCGACAAGTTTGCCGGTGGGGCGCTGGCAGCGCAGCTGGCCCCGTACCAGGCCCTGTACAGCCGTTGGAAGTCCAGTCAGGCGGAGCTGGACTCACTGCGCAGCGCTGCCCGCGACAGGCTCCGTGAAGCGGAGTCGCTCGAAATCGCCCTGGCCGAGATCGACGAGGCTGACCCGCAACCGGGCGAGGACGAGTCCCTCAAGGCGGAGGCCGTCAAACTGGCGAATGTGGAAGAGCTGAGGATCGCCGCGAGTACGGCGCACCAGGCGCTGATCGCCGAGGATTTTGGTGACGCCGGCGATGCCACCACGATGGTGGACGCGGCCAAACGCACCCTGGAGCATGTGGCGGAGCACGACGGCGAACTGGGCGCCTCCGCCGCGCGGCTCGCCGAAGTCGGCTTCCTGCTGAACGACATCGCCACTGAATTGGCCAGCTACCAGGCCGGGCTGGATTCTGAAGGGCCCGAGCGGCTTGCCGAAATCGAGGACCGGCGCGCAGCTCTGGCAAAGCTGGTGCGCAAGTACGCGCCCAGCATCGACGAAGTCCTGGTCTGGGCCGAAGATGCCCGGGTCCGGCTTGATGAGCTGCAGGACGACTCCACCCGGATCGAGGCACTCGAGGCCGAGGTGGTCCGTTCGGAGGCGGAGCTGCAGAAGCTGGCCACTGCCATCAGCAAGACCCGGACAGCGGCCGCCAAGAACCTGTCCGCCCGCGTCAGCACTGAGCTGAAGGCCCTGGCTATGGCGGATGCAACCCTGGTGATCACCGTCGAGGCAGCCGGGCCGTTAGGGCCGCACGGCAGGGACGAGATTTCCTTCCTGCTCCAGCCGCACGCCGGAGCTCCTGCCAGGCCGCTCGGCAAGGGTGCCTCGGGCGGTGAATTGTCGCGCGTGATGCTGGCCATCGAGGTGGTCCTGGCGGCGGTGGACCCTGTGCCCACGTTCGTTTTCGATGAAGTGGACGCCGGGGTGGGCGGACGCGCCGCCGTCGAGATCGGACGGCGGCTGGCGATGCTGGCGCAGCATGTGCAGGTCCTGGTGGTCACCCACCTGCCCCAGGTGGCCGCCTTCGCCGACCAGCACATCACGGTCACCAAGACTTCGGTCAGGGGAGCCGACGGCGGCACGGCCAACGGGTTCACGTCAAGTGATGTCCGCCTCCTCGATGCCCCGGGGAGGGTCCGGGAACTCGCCAGGATGCTGGCTGGCCAGGAAGATTCGGAATCTGCGCAAGCCCATGCACAGGAGCTGCTGGACGACGCAAAGCTGCTGCCACAGCGGGCCTGAGCCCGCGGTGGCCGCACCAAACCTTGGGCGCCCCTTGATCCGGAAGCCCATGCCCTGCACACTGGATCATTTGGGGAAACAGTTCCCGACCCGGGGAAGGCGCATTTGATGATAGGCTCGAATTCCGTGGTGCAGCGATCAAATTCCCGTGTAAATTCCCGGTTCCCGGGCTCGTCCAAGACGACCAAACACATCTTCGTTACCGGTGGTGTGGCGTCCTCGCTCGGTAAGGGGCTGACGGCTTCGAGCCTCGGCCACCTCCTGCGGGCACGCGGCTTGTCTGTAACTATGCAGAAGCTCGATCCCTATCTGAACGTGGATCCGGGCACGATGAACCCTTTCCAGCACGGCGAAGTCTTCGTTACCGACGACGGCGCCGAGACGGACCTGGACATCGGACACTACGAGCGGTTCCTCGATGAAAACCTTGAGGGCTCCGCCAACGTGACGACGGGGCAGATCTATTCCACCGTCATCGCCAAGGAGCGCCGCGGCGAATACCTCGGCGACACCGTCCAGGTGATCCCGCACATCACGGATGAAATCAAGCGCAGGATGCGGCTGCCTGCCGAGGGCAAGAACGCGCCGGACGTCATTATCACCGAGATCGGCGGCACGGTGGGCGACATTGAATCCCAGCCGTTCCTTGAGTCAGCACGACAGGTCCGCCAGGACATCGGCCGCGGCAACGTCTTTTTCCTCCATGTCTCGCTGGTTCCCTACATCGGGCCCTCCCAGGAGCTGAAGACCAAGCCCACCCAGCACTCCGTTGCTGCCTTGCGCTCCATCGGCATCCAGCCTGAAGCCATCGTGATCCGCTCGGACCGGGAAGTACCCCAGGCCATGCGCGAAAAGATCGGCCGCATGTGCGACGTTGACGTCGACGCCGTGGTCAACGCAGCCGACGCCCCGAGCATCTACGATATTCCCAAGACCCTGCACTCCCAGGGCCTGGACTCCTACATCGTGCGTGCCCTGGACCTGCCGTTCAAGGACGTCGACTGGACCAGCTGGGACAAGTTGCTGGAGGCCGTGCACAACCCCAAGCACCACGTGGAAATCGCGCTGGTCGGCAAATACATCGACCTGCCTGACGCTTACCTGTCCGTCACCGAGGCGCTGCGCGCCGGCGGCTTCGCCAATGACACCAAGGTCAAGATCCGCTGGGTACCTTCCGACGAATGCGAAACCCATGAGGGCGCCGTCGCTTCCCTCGACGGGGTGGATGCCATCTGCGTGCCCGGAGGATTCGGGATCCGGGGGCTTGAAGGCAAGCTGGGCGCGCTGAAGTTCGCGCGCGAAACCAAACTGCCTGTCCTGGGCCTGTGCCTGGGCCTTCAGTGCATGGTCATCGAATACGCCCGCAACGTGGTGGGCCTGGAGGGGGCATCCTCCAGCGAATTCGAGCCGGACTCCAAGTACCCGGTCATTGCCACGATGGAAGAGCAGCTGGATATCGTCGAGGGCAAGGGCGACCTGGGCGGCACCATGCGCCTCGGCCTCTACGAAGCCAAGCTCGACGCCGGTTCCGTGGTCGCCGAGACCTACGGAAAAACCACCGTCAGCGAACGCCACCGGCACCGCTATGAGGTGAACAACAAGTACCGTGAGCAGATCGCCGCACAGGGACTTGTCTTCTCCGGCACGTCGCCTGACGGCAAGCTGGTGGAGTTCGTCGAACTGCCGGCTGAGGTGCACCCGTTCTACGTGGCCACTCAGGCACACCCGGAACTCAGCTCGCGCCCCACCCGGCCGCACCCGCTGTTCGCTGGCCTGGTCAGGGCCGCGCTGGATCACCAGCGCTACTCAGAGCTGGCGGACATGCCTGCTGCCATGGCCGACGCCCCCGCGGCCGTGGCGGACGCTCCTGCTGCCGGGCAATCGCGTACGGTTGCCGCTAACTAGTTCCACACACGCAAAGGACGGCGCGATGCCCGGCACCCCTGAAACCCCCCAAGCAGCACGGCAGGTTTCGGATATGCCGAGCCCGCGCCGTCTTTTGTCGACGGAGAAGGTCTACGAGGGCCGGATCTGGGATGTTGTCAGCGACAGCTTCCAGTTGAAGGACACCGGCGATACCCTGACCCGGGACTATATCGAGCACCCGGGGGCAGTGGCGGTCCTGCCGATGAACGACGCCGGGGAGATTCTGCTCCTGAGGCAATACCGTCACCCTGTCGGGATGGACTTGTGGGAAATCCCTGCAGGCCTGCTGGATGTGGAAGGCGAAGACTTTGTGGTCGGCGCCGCGCGCGAGCTTGCGGAGGAAGCCGACCTGGCTGCCGGCACCTGGAATGTCCTGGCCGATTTCTTCAATTCGCCCGGATCCTCCAGCGAGGCCATCAGGATCTACCTCGCCCGGGACCTCTCCTACGTTCCCCATCACGAACGGCATGAGCGGACGGACGAGGAAGCTGAGATTGAATTCCACTGGATAGTGCTGGATGAAGCCGTGGCGGCGGTCCTGGAGGGCCGGCTGCACAACCCGTCTGCCGTCGTCGGAATTCTTGCCGCTGCTGCTGCCCGGGCCGGCGGGTTTTCCCATCTCCGCCCGGCAGATGCGCCGTGGCCCGCGCACCCCAGCCAGCGCTGATGGTGGCCGGACCTACCCTTGAGCCGTCGCCGGCGGCGACTCCGGACGCAGCCCAGGTTCCGGCGCCGCCCACTGCCATCGACCGTGCCGTCACAGAATATCTGCAGCACATGGGCGTCGAGCGCGGACTGGCCTTGAACACCCTCTCGGCCTACCGCCGCGACCTCACCCGCTACTCCCGCTACCTCGCAGGAGCCGGCTGCCAGCGCCCTGAGCAGATCACCCGGCATCATGTGACAGGGTATGTCCAGGCCCTCACCGACGGTTCCGACGGCGGCACCGCCCTGGGCGTAAGGTCGGCGGCACGGACGGTGGTCGCCGTCCGCGGCCTGCACAAATTCTGGGCCCTGGAAGGTCTGACTACGACCGACCCCGCAAGTGACGTCCATCCGCCCATGCCCGGTAAACGGCTGCCCAAGGCGATCAGCGTGGACGAGGTCACCCGGATCCTCGAGGCAACCGGAACGGACACCTCGACAGGCCTGCGGGACCGGGCGCTGCTGGAATTCCTCTACTCCACCGGCGCCAGGATCAGTGAGGCAGTGGGCCTGGACGTTGATGACATCTCGTTGCAGGAGGCCGACGCCGGGCCCGCGATCGTCCGTCTATTCGGCAAGGGCTCCAAGGAACGCCTGGTGCCGCTGGGATCGTACGGGGCGCGGGCGCTGGATGCCTACCTGGTGCGCGCCCGTCCGCTGCTGGCAGCCAAGGGCAAGGGCACCCCGGCGCTGTTCCTGAATGCCAGGGGCGGAAGGATCAGCAGGCAAAGCGCGTGGACCATCCTGAAAGCCGCCGCGGACAAGGCCCACATCACCAAGGATGTCTCGCCGCACACGCTTCGCCACTCCTTCGCCACCCATCTGCTTGAAGGCGGCGCGGATGTCCGCGTGGTCCAGGAGCTGCTGGGACATGCCTCGGTGACCACCACCCAGGTCTACACCCTGGTTACCGCCGACACGCTCCGCGAAATCTATGCCGCGGCCCACCCGCGCGCGCTGGGCTGACGGCCGGGCTAAACGGTGCCCGGCCGACGCCTCCTGAGCAGGGAAGGCGCCGGAGATCGGCGGCAGCCAGGCTATAGGGTTATGGCATGACGTTCACCCCGGTCACGCTGTGCTTCCTCATCCGTGAGTCCGCCGGCGTGCCCCAGGTCCTGCTGGGACTGAAGAAGACCGGCTTCGGGCGGGGGAAAGTCGTTGGACTGGGCGGCCACGTCGAACCGGGTGAGACCGACGCGGAGGCAGCCTGCCGGGAAGTCCAGGAGGAATCCGGAGTGGTGGTCCGGCAGCAGGATCTCCGCGACGCCGGCCTGGTGGTGTTCGATTTCCCGGCCCGCCCGGAATGGAACATGGCAACCCGGCTGTTTGTCACGGCGCGCTGGACCGGCGAACCGGCCGAAAGCGCCGAGATTCTCCCGGAATGGTTCGACGTCGGATCACTTCCCGTCGAGCGCATGTGGCAGGACGCCGCCCACTGGCTCCCGTTGGCCCTGGAAGGCTCCGTACTGCAAATCACGGTAGTCCTGAACGAGGACAACGAGACTGTCCGTGAAGTGCTGGACTACATCACCCGCTGACGCAGTAAAGGTCTGCGGGCTGCTGTAACCGCTGCGGATGAGCCGGAAACTATACGGTTACATGCAAGACCACGACAATACGACCTCAGGGGGGATCGTGCTTTCAGAGCGCGAGTTGGCGTTTATCGCCTTATACAAGGACAGCTATCCAAGGATCCACAAGTATGTCCTGCGGCGAGTTGATGACGCCGAGCTGGCGCAGGAGCTCGCAGCCGACGTCTTCCGCGTCGCCTGGCAAAAGTGGGACGGTGCGGACAGCACTGAGATTCCGTGGCTCCTGACAGTGGCCCGCAATCTCATCGGTAATGCCTACCGTGGCCGCGACCGGCAGAAGGCGCTGCACGACAAGCTTATGGTCTGCTCAGCGGATTCTGGGGAAGACAGCGACAACACTTCCGTAGAGGACGCCATGATGGCGCTGCGGGAAAAGGATCGGGACATCCTTCAATTGGCCTACTGGGATGAACTGAGCATTCATGAGATCTCGCAGGTACTCCACTGCACTCAATCTTCTGCAAAGGTGCGGCTCCACCGGGCAAGGGAAGCGTTCCGCAAACTTGTGCCGGCTCTTTCCGGCCCGTTCGAACAGAAAGTGGGTGCCTAGCCATGGATGCCATCAGGAATCTCGTTGCCGGAGCTGATCCTATCGGCCCCAACCCCACCATTCCGGACGGTGAGGAAGCCCTGCACTCGATGTTTTCCCGTCCCGAGGTCTTCGCTGACCGCGTGTCCCCCGATATTCCGACCCTCGCTGAGCGGAGGCAGCGTCGCAGCAGGATCTTCGGGCTGATGACGATAGCGGCAGCGGCTGTGACAGCCGGTGTCCTGCTTTCCATCAACCTGGGCCCTCTCACAGCGGGACCGGCGCCCGCGAACACCTCCACGGCGATTCCGTCTCCCGCTTCAAGCGTCAGCCCGACAGCGACCACCACCCCCAGCCCAACACTCTCGGTCACATCGGCTCCTACCTCCGGTGCCACACTGCCTGTCACCCCCGCCGGACCGGCTGCGCCAAAAGCCGAATGGGAAAGGTATTCAAGCCCGAGCGCCCAGCTCTCCTTCGACTTGCCGCCGGGCTGGTCGGTGATTGAGAGAAAACTGGACGGCGCGACACCTTCCGTCCAGCTGGAGGTTGACAATGAACAGGGGATCCGGATTGCCGGCCTTGAGCATTCGAATCCGGGCGGGCTTGGTGGTGCCTGCGGTCCGGAGCCGGTCCCGATGCTGACCATGGATTCCCAGGCCGTGGATATTCCCTATAACAAGTCCGTGGCAGCCGGCCCACCGGAGTTCAGCTTTCGGGTTCTTGACGGAACGGGCCTCGGCTTGAAAGTACGCGGTTCCCTGGGCCTGAACCAACCCGATCCACATATGCTCAAGTCCTGCATGTACTACAACACGGTGAACTCACCTGTAGCAACGCTCTCTTTTGCTACCCAGGTTCAGGTCAATCTGACTGACACCAAGGGCCTGGCCTTCGATTCGGTCGACGAAGCGAAGGCGTACATGGCCACCGAGGAGTACGCCCAGCTCAAGCGCATGTTCACTTCACTGAAGCTGGTTCCGTAGCCGACGGAGGGGAAGCACCGCGGGAACTGACGACGGCGGCCCGGTCACCTTGGTGAC
>DATCNU010000088.1:0-21145 GCA_036565085.1 Arthrobacter sp. | reverse complement strand
CGCGGATCAGTTCCGGTCCGAGTACATGCAATCCGGGCAGCCCGTCGATTTCAGCCCGGACCTTGCCGGCGAGGCGGAGGGCCTTGTCCAGGATTTCGTGGCCATGCTCAACCATTTGCCGGCGCCACCCATCGATGGCGGTCCTGGCGGCGTGTAGCCGTAGCGGTCCAGGCGGTGGTACTCGGCCAGTGCTTCCAGTATTGGCGCCTCGTTCTGATCCACAGTTCCCACTCCAGACATGTCAGGCATCATAAAAACAAAGCATGCTTACAATTGTTCCCACACCTTCCGGTCCTTGGGAAGCCTCCGGAGCCGACGGACGCCAACTCATCCCTCCCAGGCCGGACCCAGAAAGGAATGCCTCGTGGCACGCATCTTCATCACCGGATCCACCGACGGACTCGGCCGCGCCGCGGCCCGCACCCTCATGAACGAAGGCCACGAAGTTGTCTTGCATGCCCGGACCCGCGACAGGGCAACCGCCCTCTCCGGGCTCGCGGCCCCTGCGGCAGGCATCGTCGTCGGCGATCTCAGCAGCGCGGCTGAAACCCGCGCCCTTGCCGATCAGGTGAACGCGATAGGCCGAATGGATGCAGTCATCCACAACGCAGGCACCTATCTGGAGCCGGCCCGGGCAGCGACTCCGGAGGGACACGCACGGACGCTGGCCGTCAACACGCTGGCGCCCTACCTGCTGACCGCACTGATCGAACAGCCCCACCGCCTGGTCTACCTCAGCAGCGGAATGCACCGCGGAGGCGGCGGATCGTTGGATGACGTCGACTGGACGGAGCGGCGTTGGAACGCCAGCAAGGCGTACGCGGAGAGCAAGCTCCACGTCACCGCACTTGCCTTGGCTTTGGCGCGTCACTGGCCGAACGTGCTCAGCCACGCCGTGGACCCCGGCTGGGTGCCTACCAAAATGGGCGGCCCGGGCGCCCCCGATGACCTGGAACAAGGACATCTGACCCAGACATGGCTCGCCACCAGCAACGATCCTGCAGCCCTGGTCAGCGGCGGATACTGGCACCACCGAAGGCGTCTGACCCCCGCCCCGGAAGCCCTTGACGCCGGCTTCCAGGACCGGCTCCTGAACCGGCTCGCCGAACTTACCGGCGTCGGACTGGAAGCAGCGGCTGGTTAGTCAGGCCTCTCCCGCCACAGCAGAGTCACTGAAAACGCCAGCGCGCTGAGGACGAGCATGGCCAGCACCATGAGGCCCCAGCTCGCCTGGTCCACTCCGCCTCCGGCGAACACGCCGATCAGCACCGTGGCAGTAATGGCGCCGACATAGCGGCACGTCTGGAAAATCCCGGCAGCCACGCCCCGTTCCTGGGGCCTGGTGGATACGAACATGCCCTGGTTCGAGGCGATACTCACGGCCCCGTACGGAACACCCATAAGTGTGGTCAGTGCCAGGACCAGCGGAATGGCCAGTGAGGCGGTCAGGAGCCACATCATCGCCGCCACGGCGGCCAAAAGGACGACGCCGGCAATCAGCACCCGCCTGACGCCGAACCTGTTCATCGCCCGGACAGCCCACGGAGTGGCTAGGACGGACATTGTCGCCAAAGGCAGCATGAGCAGGCCCACGAGGCCCGGGTCGTAGCCCCCGGCTTCCTGCAGCAGTTGGGGAAGACCAAAGAACGTGAAGTAGTAGACGCTGCTGAACACGGCGAATCCCAGGTAAACCAGCATGAGCGGCCGGTTCCGCCCCAGAAGCCGCAGGTCCAGGAACGGCGGGCTGAACCGGAGCTCACGCCAGACGAACAGCGCCGCAACCAGAGTTCCGCCTGCCAGCATCCACCAGCGGAAAGCCGGCGCCACGTTCAGCATCGCCATCATCACCAGCAGGAGCGAGCCAACGAAGCCCAGGATCCCCGGGATGTCCGAGTCCCGCACGAGCTCGGCCAGGTTTCCGTGTGCACGGGTTTCGTCGGCGGGGGCCACCTGCCGCACGATCAGCAGAGCCGTCAGCGCCAGCGGCACGTTGATCAGGAAGAGCGACTGCCAACCCACCAGCCCCACCAGCAGGCCGCCGATCACCGGCCCCACAGCAGCCGCGGAGGTATTGGCCATCTGGATGCGGCCGAGCGGGCGGGCGGATTCAACCTTGGCCCGGTGCGAGATGGCCCCGATCATGACAACCGCGCTGGGGTACGCCGCTGCCGTGCCCAGCGCCATTATGGCCCTGGCCAGGCAAAGCAGTGCGAAGTTCGGCGCGAACGGGGCAAACGCGCACGTGACCGCCACCAGACCCATGCCCAGCATGAACATCCTGCGCGGCCCAAACCGGTCCGCGAGCCTCCCCATCAGCGGCTGCCCTGCCGCGGAGCTGAGGTAAAAGGAGGTAATCACCCAGGTGACGGCAGCGACGTCGAGCCCGAAGTCCGCACGCAGCACCACAAGCGCCACGGCGATCATGGACGAATTCAATGGGTTCAGCGCCGTCCCCAGACTGAGGCCGGCAACCGCCAGGCCGGTCCGGGATTTGTTGCTCACGGAAACAGTCTGGCGCACCGCGTTCCGGAACTTCGACTTCATCCGCAGGCAGGGCGTCATTTCCTAAGGTTGGCCAGCCGAAATCCAACTTTTCGGTATGCCGAAACTGCGGTATCCTCGTTGTATCAGTGCCCCCGATGACGAGGATCCCCGATGGCTGTTTCCACCCTTCCGAAAGTACCGGCCACAGGCCGGAAGTGGTCACGCCTGCTGCTGATGGGGCCGGCGTTTGTTGCCGCCATTGCGTACGTGGATCCGGGAAACGTCGCCGCGAACCTGACGGCCGGTGCCAAGTACGGCTACCTGCTCGTCTGGGTCCTCGTGGCAGCGAACGCGATGGCCGTCCTGGTGCAGTACCAATCCGCCAAACTTGGCCTGGCCACAGGCCTGAGCCTTCCCGAGATTCTCGGCAAACGGCTGGGAACCAAGCGCCGCAGGCTGTTCTGGGTCCAGGCGGAAGTTGTGGCCGGAGCGACGGACATGGCCGAAGTCATTGGCGGCGCCGTGGCACTGAATCTGCTCTTCGGACTCCCCCTGCTGGCCGGCGGCATCATCATCGGCCTGGCTTCCATGCTGCTGCTGGCACTGCAGTCCTCCCGGGGCCAGAAATCATTCGAGTACGCCATCCTGATCCTGCTGGGTATTATCGCGGTCGGATTCGTCTCGGGACTCTTCGTCAATCCCCCGGATGCCGGAAGCGCACTGACGGGTCTCGTGCCGCGTTTTGAAGGGACCGACACCGTCCTGCTGGCCGCCAGCATGCTGGGTGCCACGGTCATGCCGCATGCCATCTACCTGCACTCAGCCCTCGCCCGGGACAGGCACGGCTTTTCCGATGATCCGGCCGTGCGGACCCGCCTCATCCGGGCCACCCGGGTGGATGTTGCCGGCGCCCTGATGCTGGCCGGCGTCGTGAACATCGCCATGCTGCTATTGGCCGCTTCCAGCCTGCGGGGTATCGAGGGAACAGACACGATTGCCGGGGCCCATGCCGCCGTCACTTCAGCACTGGGACCGGTCATCGGCGTCGTCTTCGCTATCGGCCTGCTGGCCTCAGGCCTCGCCTCCACTTCGGTGGGCTGCTACGCCGGCGCCACCATCATGGGCGGGCTGCTGAAGTTCAAGGTGCCGCTGCTCACCCGCCGCATGATCACGCTGATCCCCGCCCTCGTCGTCCTCGGCGCGGGCGTCGAACCGACTCTCGCGTTGGTGCTCAGCCAGGTCCTGCTCAGCTTCGGCATACCCTTCGCCCTGATTCCGCTCATCCGGCTCACCGGCAAACGCGATGTCATGGGCATCCACACGGACTCGATGGCACTCAAGATCGCCGGATGGACCAGCGCGACACTCATCGTCGGCCTCAACTGCGTTTTGATTGTCCTGACGATCACCGGGCAGTCCTGACACTTCCGTCGTGAACGAGCGCAATCCTGACGGAACCGGAACTGCCTAGGCCCGGGTGCGGGCCAGGGCGTCGTTGAGGAACTCCAGGTGCGCAGGCGTGACGGCGGCGGTGTTTGAGGCGTACTCCGGGTGCTTGGTGAGGAACTTCTTGATGTACGGGCACACCGGCACGATTGCCAGCCCCGCTTCCACTGTTTCGTCCAGCGCCACCGCGGCGAGCTTGCCCGCGATCCCTTGGCCACCGTATTCCTCATTGACCACTGTGTGATAGAAAATCCGCTGGGGCGACTGGCCGGCGTCGTACTCTTTGTACGCGGCCTTGCCGATCACAATGCCGGCGACGAGCACTTCAAATCGCTCACGGCCGGGGTTGTTGCGGATGGTGACGTCGGTCATCGGGAATCTCCTTGGTTGCAGCCTCTGCTAAAGCCTAACCGCGGGAGGGCTGCCCCTATTTCCACCTCACTATTCCACCTCATGGCGCGGTGACTTAGCCGGCAATCCCTTGTAGTGTCGTGGGCACCGGACCGGGCAACCGGCCCGCAAACGCCCGCGGGATCCGAGACCAAGGCGCGGGATCCGAGACCAAGGAGAGAACATGGCTGTCGACGACGACGAAGCGCGGGTGCTGGACCACTGGAGCCACCGGCTTGCCCAGGCACTGCAGATCCTCGATCTTGAGGTGGACCAGGAACTGCTCCTTGATCTCGCCCGGAAATCTGCGGGTTCGGTGATCCACGCGGCGGCGCCGGTCACCACCTTCCTGGTAGGTTACGCGGCCGGGCTCGAAGCCGGGAGCGGGAGCGCCGACTCAAAGGCCTCCTCCACTGCGGCGATCGCCAAGGCCGCCGACGTCGCGTTCCGGCTGTGCGACGACGGTCACGACGGCGGTCCGGCCGGCAAAGGATGGGCGGACACCGCGCAGTAGGTGGGCTCAGCGCACACACACCCATAAGCGGTGCTGGCCGGCGTAAGCGGTGCTGGCCGGCACCGTTCCTGCGGGTCGGGGCCGCCTATGCGGGCGCCGGCTCCCTGGCAGGCTCCCGGGTCGGCTCCAACCGCACGATCACGGCCTTGGACACCGGCGTCTGGCTTCCCTCGGCAACGCTTTCCAACGGGACCAGCACGTTGGCCTCCGGGTAGTATGCCGCGGCGCAGCCCCTGGCGGTGGGGTACGAAACCACCCGGAAGTTCCGCAGTACCCGCTCGGCGTTGTCCTTGTACACGCCGTGGATGTCCACGTACTGGCCATCGGTGAGACCCAGCTCGGCCAGGTCCTGCGGGCTCACGAACACCACGTCGCGGCCCTTCTTGATGCCCCGGTAACGGTCGTTGTGCCCGTAGATGGTGGTGTTGAACTGGTCATGGGAACGCATGCTCTGCAGGATCAGGGTACCCGCCGGACGCTCCACATGCTCCAGCTCGTTGACGGTGAGAATGGCCTTGCCGGTGGGGGTGTTGAACGTCCGGGAATCCCGCGGCCCGTTCGGCAGCACAAAGCCGCCCACCTGCCTGATCTTCCGGTTATAGTCCTCGCACCCCGCCACCACGTGGGAGATATGGTCCCGGATGAGGTCGTAGTTCTTTTCGAACCCGGCCCAGTCCGCCTGGACGGAGTCGGCCACCACCTTGCGTGCCAGCCTGCTGACGATCGCCACCTCGGACAGCAGCCCGGGCGCCACCGGCTGTACCGTGCCGTGCGATGCGTGGACGGCGCACACCGTGTCCTCAACGGACACAAACTGCGGCCCGGATTCCTGCTGGTCGAATTCCGTGCGGCCCATGGTCGGCAGGATCAGGGCCTCGGCGCCCGTCACCGTGTGGGAACGGTTGAGCTTCGTCGATATCTGTGCCGAGAGCTCGGTTTTTTCCATCGCCGCCCAGGCGGCCTCAGTGTCTGAAATGGCTCCCATCAGGTTGCCGCCCAGCCCCATAAAGACCTTGATCCCGCCGTCGCGCATCTGCCGGACGGTTTCCACGGAGTCCACGCCATGTTTCCGGGGCGGCTCGAAACTGAACTCCTTTCCGAGGGCATCCAGGAACGCGGGCGGCATCTGCTCCCAGATGCCCATGGTGCGGTCGCCCTGGACGTTGCTGTGTCCGCGGATGGGCGAGGCACCGGCACCCGGTTTGCCGATGTTGCCCCGGAGCAGCAGCAAATTGATGATCTCCTTGATGGTTGCCACGCCCTTTTTGTGCTGCGTGATGCCCATCGCCCAGGTGATGATGACCTTCTCCGCCTTGAGGTAGCGGGCGGCCAGTTCGTCGATCTCCTCGGTCCGAAGCCCGGTGGCTTCCAGGACGGCGGCTTCGTCCAGCGCGGCAAGGTGCGCCCGGAGCTCCTCCAGCCCCTGGCAGTGTTCCTCGAGGAACTGGTGGTCCAGAACGGTGCCCGGGGCCGCAGCCTCGGCGTCGAGAACGCGCTTGGAAACGGCCTGGAGCAAGGCCATGTCCCCGCCGATCCGGACCTGCATGAACTGGTCGGCAATCTGGGTGCCGCGGCCGACGATTCCCTTGACCGTTTGCGGATTCTTGTAGCGCATCAGCCCGGCTTCGGGCAGCGGATTGACGGCCACGATCTCGCAGCCGGCCTCCTTGGCCTCCTCCAGGGCCGTGAGCATCCGCGGGTGGTTGGTGCCCGGGTTCTGCCCCATGATGATGATCAGGTCCGCCTTGGCGAAGTCATCGTAGGAGATGGTGGCCTTGCCGATGCCGATGGTCTGGCCCATGGCCCAGCCCGACGACTCGTGGCACATGTTCGAACAGTCCGGCAGGTTATTGGTGCCATACGCCCGGACGAACAGCTGGTAGAGGAATGCGGCTTCGTTGGACGTCCGGCCGCTGGTGTAGAACGTGGCCTGATCCGGGCTGGGCAGGCTTGTGAGCTTGTCCGCGAGAATTGAGAACGCCTGCTCCCAGCTGACCGGACGGTAGTGGTCCTCTCCCGCCAGCTTGTACACCGGCTCGGTCAGCCGGCCCTGCATCCCCAGCCAGTACTCGGACCTTTCCCGCAGTTCGCTAACCGGGTGCTCGGCCCAGAAGTCGGAGCCAATCACCACCGGAGTGGCTTCCCAGGTGACGGCTTTCGCCCCGTTCTCGCAGAACTCGAAGGTCTTGCGGTGCCCTGGATCCGGCCACGCACAGCTCATGCAGTCGAAGCCGTCCTTCTGGTTCAGCGCCAGCAACGTCTTCCGCGCCCTGCCCGGGCCCATATGCTCGATCGCGGGCATCATCGAGTGGTACACGCCCGGGATGCCCGCGGCCCACGTCTTCGGGTGGCCGGTGACTTCGATTTTCGCCTCGTCGGGCTCTTCAACCCGCGGCTTCTTGCGCGTCACGCTGTACTCTCCTCGACTCAACGACTGCCGCCGAAACCAGCGGCGGTGCCGGCTGGAACAGTCACTTTCCACAGTTGTTCAGGCTGGGGCGGAAGTCAAGGAGGACGCCGCCCATGCGGACGGCAACGTCCGGGACCGGACGGGCGCATGCCCGGTAGGCTGGAAACGAGTACCGGGTCGTGTGGAGGTCGGGCAGCACCGCCTTTCGCGGCACGGCTGACCGCCTGCACGAAAGGCCGCATCGTGGTAGTACCCGCCCTCATCTGGACACTGACGATAGCTGGAATTGTGGGCCTTCTGGCCTTCGATTTCTTCTTCCATGTGCGGAAGGCCCACACGCCTACACTCACGGAATCGGCGCTGTGGTCATCGGTCTATGTCGGGATCGCGCTCCTCTTCGGGCTCGGGGTGCTGTGGTTCGGCGGCTCCGCCATGGGCGCGGAGTACTTCGCCGGATACGTCACGGAGGAGGCGCTGTCCGTGGACAACCTCTTTGTGTTCCTGATCATCATGGCCAGCTTCCGTGTGCCCCGTGCGTACCAGCAGAAGGTGCTGCTCTTTGGCATCGTCGTCTCGCTCGTTGCCCGCACCGGGTTCATTTTCCTGGGCGCGGTACTGATCAACAGGTTCGCCTGGGTGTTCTACCTCTTCGGACTCATCCTCCTGGTCACCGCAGGCAACCTGCTCCGGCCGGACACCCACGACGAGGACACGGACGGGCTTGTGGTCCGGCTCGCCAAACGTTTCCTGCCGACGTCCCAGCAGTTCGACGGCGACAGGCTGTCCACCGTGGAGAACGGCAAACGCATCCTCACGCCCATGGTCCTGGTGATGGTGGCCATCGGCGGCACGGACCTCCTGTTCGCGCTGGACTCCATTCCCGCCATCTTCGGCCTGACGCAGAACGTCTTTATCGTCTTCACCGCCACAGCCTTCTCGCTGATGGGCCTCCGTCAGCTGTTCTTCCTCATCGACGGGCTCCTGGACCGCCTGATCTTCCTCTCTTATGGACTCGCCGCCATCCTGGGTTTCATCGGCGTAAAGCTGATCCTGCACGCCCTCCACGAGAACACTCTGCCCTTCATTAACGACGGGGGCTCCGTCAACGTGGTGGAGGTCAGCACCGGAATGTCCCTGGCCGTGATCCTCGGCGTCCTGCTCGTCACCATCCTTGTGTCCGTCTTCAGCACCAGGGGCAAGGCCAAGAACGCGGTGTCCGGCGCGCGGCGGCACGCAGTCGAGTACCTGGACCTCAATTACGAAACGGACATGGCGGAGCGGGACAAAATCTTCGCCCGGATGTGCCGGGAAGAGGACCAGATCCACAAGCTCCCCGAGAAGTACAGGCGGCTCATCCGCAACGAGACCGAGTTCGTAAACCTGTTGCGCAGCGCCCACACCGAGCACGACAAAGCCCAACTGCGGGCGGCGCAGGGCTAGCGTCGGCTGAATGTCAGCCCCACTTGCTAGATTCAGGTCAGGGCCAGGGGAACCGTCCCCCGGCCCGGCTGTCAATGGGGAGGGCCCATGTTTCTGCTTGATCCTGTACGCGTGGATCCTGTCGGCGCTTTCAGCGTGGATCGTTTCGGCGTGGATCCAAGCGCCGGCGTGCCGCAGGACCTGGTGTTTTCCGCGAGCGACCTCGTGGCCGCCAGCGAGTGTGAGTACCGGACGCTCCGCATCCTGGATGAGAAGCTGGGCCGCTCACCCAAGGCGAACTTTCCCGACGACGAAATGCAGCGCCGCGCCGGAGAGCTGGGCGACAAGCACGAGGCCAAGGTCCTGGCCGGGCTGGTCCGCCAATACGGCAGCTGGGACGCCAGCCGGGGTGCGGGCGTGTACTCCATTGAACGTGGGGAGAACGTGCGCGCGGACCTGCTGGCCAAGCAGGCGGAAACCGAGCTTGCCCTCAGGGCCGGGGCGGACGTGGTTTTCCAGGCCACCTTTTTCGACGGCGAGTTCCTGGGCTACGCGGACTTCATCGTCAATGAGGCAGCAGGCACCGGCAACCCCGGCCGTTATGAGGTGTGGGACAGCAAGCTGGCCCGGCATGCCAAGGTTGGGGCGCTCCTGCAGTTGGCTGCCTATGGGGACCAGCTCATCGGTTTGGGCCTGGAGCCGTCGCCAAAGGTCACCCTGGTGCTCGGCGCCCTGGTGGACGGCGAGTACGTCCGCAGCGTGCATTCCCTCACTGATCTTCTGCCGGTCTTCCGCGAGCGCCGTGACCGCTTCCGTGCCCTCACCGGAAGCCATCGTGACGGCGGGTCGCCCGTTCAGTGGCTGCAACCGGGAATCATGTACTGCGGGCGATGCGACTACTGCGCGGAGCAGGTCCAGGCCCACCGCGATCTCCTCATGGTTGGCGGCATGACTTCGGTCCGGCGCAAGAAGCTCCACGCGGACAATATCACCACCATCGATGCCTTGGCGGACCTGGCCCCAGGCAAAGCCACCGGCTCATTGGCCCGGCTCCGCGACCAGGCCAGGATGCAACTGGGACGTGATATTCCGGACGGATCACGGACCTTTACCAAGGACGGCAAGGCGCACACCGTCACGTTCAAGGTGCTGCCGGAGAACGCTCTGGCCAGCATCCCGCAGCCCAGCCCCGGCGACATCTTTTTCGACTTCGAAGGCGATCCCCTCTGGCAGGACCCCGCCACTGGCAAGTGGGGGCTGGAGTACCTGTTCGGAGTGGTCGAGGCCCCCGATGCCCAGGCTGGTCCTGGCGCCACACCGGTGTTCCGGCCGTTCTGGGCGCACTCCCGGTCCGAGGAACGGCAGGCCTTCCTGGACTTCCTGGCGTACGTGGAGCAGCGGCGCGCCGAGCACCCGGACATGCATGTGTACCATTACGCCGCCTACGAAAAATCGGCGCTGCGGAACCTCTCCGTCACGCATCTGGCGGGCGAAGACATTGTGGACAACTGGCTCCGTGACGGACTCCTCGTGGACCTCTACGCCACGGCGCGGCATTCGCTGCGCATCTCCGAGCCCTCCTATTCCATCAAGAAGCTTGAGCCCCTCTACATGGGGGACAACCTGCGCACCGGGGACGTGAAGGACGCCGGCGCCTCCGTGGTGGCCTACGCAGGCTATTGCGCGGCGCGGGACGACGGAGATGCCGGCAGGGCGGCGGAAATCCTGGCCTCCATCTCCGATTACAACGAGTACGACTGCCTCTCCACGCTCCGCCTGCGTGACTGGCTGCTGGGCCTGCGCAGGTCAGGCCCTTCTTCCGGTTCCAGTGGTCCCGGCGGGAAGCACCCCGACGGCGTTCTTCTGCCGCAGCAGCCCGCGGTCACCGGGGCTGAACCCACGCCGGAGGAGGTCCGGCTCCGGGAGTACCTGGCCGGTCTGCCGGACACCCGGCCCTGGACCAACGACGAGCGGGCCATCGCGATGGTGGCTGCCGCCACCGGGTACCACCGGCGCGAGCGCAAGCAGTTCTGGTGGGAGCACTTCGACCGCACCGAGTCCGAGCTCGACAACTGGTCCGACCACCGCAACGTCTTCGTGGTGGACACCGCCGAGATCCTCTCGGACTGGACGCTGGCCAAGCCCACCGTCCGGATGCGTACCCGCAAGCTGAGGCTGGCCGGGACCATGAGCGAAGGATCGGATTTCAAGCCGGGAAGCACCTGGTGCCGGCTCTACGATGCACCGGTTCCGGACGGCCTGGAGGATCCGCAGGGCAGTCCAACGGGCCGCGGCTTCACCTTCGGCACCCTGGTCACCGCGGTGGAGGACCATCCCGACATTCCGGGCCGGACCATCATCACCATCGAGGAGAAGGAGACGGGCAAAGTCCCCGCCTACCCGCACATCCCGATTGCCCTGACGGAGGACGAGCCCGTCCGGACCGCCAGCATCGAGGCCGCCCTTGCCGAGCTGGCCCACACGGTGGGCGCGTCCGTGCCCGCCCTGCCGGAGCACCCCGGGGTGGACATCCTCCGCAAACTGCCGCCACGTTTCCGCTCACTCAGGTCCCCCGCCGGCGTCGGGAGCGACAGCACGGGTGACGGTCCGTCGGGCCCGGACTACGTCACGGCGATCACCACCTCGCTGCTGGACCTGGACCGCTCCTACCTTGCGGTGCAGGGGCCTCCCGGGACAGGCAAGACGCACGTCGGCTCGCACGTGATTGCGCGGCTGGTGGGCGCGGGCTGGAAGGTCGGCGTCGTGGGTCAGTCCCATGCCGTCGTGGAGAACATGCTGTGCACGGCCATCACTACCGCGGGCGTTGACCCGTCCCGGGTGGCCAAAAAACTCCCCACGCCCCATCCGGTGCCGTGGAAGCAAGTCACGGACAAGGACGTCGCCGCCCTGCTGGCTGGCAGCGGCGGCTGCCTGGTGGGCGGAACCGCCTGGACCATGACGGGCAACTCTGTTCCGGCGGGCTCGCTGGACCTCCTGGTCATTGACGAGGCCGGCCAGTTCTCGCTGGCCAACACCCTTGCCGTGGCCCGGTCGGCCCGGCGGCTCCTGCTCCTGGGCGACCCGCAACAGCTTCCACAGGTCACGCAGGGCTCACATCCGGAGCCCGTGGACGAATCCGCCCTGGGCTGGCTCGCCGCCGGCCACGCCACGCTGCCCCAGAAGCTCGGTTACTTCCTGGCAGACACCTGGCGGATGCACCCCGAGCTGTGCCGCGCCGTGTCGGCCTTCAGCTACGACGGCAAGCTGGAATCGGCCCCGGCCGCTTCCCTCCGCAGGCTTGCCGAACTGCCTCCGGGTGTGGAAACGGTGTTCGTTGCGCACACCGGAAATACCACCTGCTCCGGCGAAGAGGCGGCACAAATCGTTCGGCAGGCGCAACGGCACATCGGGCTGAAATGGGTTCCCGACGGCGACAGGCCAGCCCGGCCGCTCACTGCGGAGGACATCCTGGTGGTGGCGGCCTACAACGCCCAGGTCCAGCTGATCCGGCATGCCCTGGAAAGGTCCGGGCTGAACGGCGTCCGCGTGGGGACCGTGGACAAGTTCCAGGGGCAGCAGGCTCCCGTGGTGCTGGTTTCCATGGCGTGCTCGGCTGTTGCCGAGGCCCCGCGCGGTGCCGAGTTCCTGC
This sequence comes from Arthrobacter sp., assembly GCA_036565085.1. Taxonomy (GTDB): domain Bacteria; phylum Actinomycetota; class Actinomycetes; order Actinomycetales; family Micrococcaceae; genus Arthrobacter. Next base: position 8,833 of record DATCNU010000088.1, on the reverse strand, counting down.
TGAACCGGAACAGGATCAACGTAGCCGTGTCACGTGGCCAGTGGCGCGCTGTGATCGTGCGCTCCCCGGAGCTCACCAACTACATGCCGGCTAAACCGGCCGCGCTGGAGGAACTGGGCGCCTTCATCGGCCTAAGTCCGCGGGACCGGCCGTGAACTTTAGTAACGGCCGTGAGCTTCAGCACCGGCCATGAGCTTGAGTAACGGGACGCCGGAAACAACGGCCGGCCGCCTCAGCGCGCCCTGAACCCCCGGAACGTCCCTTCGGCGGCGGAGATGGAATTCTGCACGCGCTCCACGCGGCCGGGAGTACCGCCCGAATTCAGCCAGTCCAGGAAGTCCTGGATCCGTTCGCGCGGCCCTTCGGCAACGACGTCCACGGAGCCGTCGTCGAGGTTTCTCACCGTCCCCGTCAGTCCCAGTTCCTCCGCCTTGCCCATCGTCCAGAAACGGAAGCCGACTCCCTGCACCACGCCGAAGATGCGGGCAGAGAGCCTGACCTGGGGCGCTGGACCGCCGGAGTTCATGGCCGCGTCAGGACTGCTTGACCAGCGCTGCCTCGACGTTGATCTTCACTTTGTCGCTGACCAGCAGTCCGCCGGTTTCCAAAGTGGCATTCCAGGTCAGCCCGAACGCCTTGCGGCTGATCTCGGCCTCGGCCGAGAATCCCGCCCGGGTGGCCCCGAACGGGTCCACGGCGACGCCGGTGAATTCCACTTCCAGCTCTACGGGCTTGGTGACTCCCTTGATGGTGAGATCGCCCGTCAGCGTGTAGTCCTCGCCGTCGCCCTCAGCGGAGGTTGCGCGGAAGGTCATCTCAGGGTATTTCTCCACGTCAAAGAAGTCCGCCCCGCGGACGTGGGCGTCGCGGTTGGCGTCTCCGGAGTCGAAGCTGGCTGTCTTGACCGTGGCGTGAAGCGAGGCATCCGCCAGCGACTGGCCGATGCGGGCCTCGGCACTGGCGTCCGTGAAACGCCCGCGGACCTTGCTGATTCCTGCGTGGCGGACCGAGAAACCGATCTCGCTGTGCGACATATCCAGGGTCCAAACACCCGGAGTGAGGCCTGAAGGAAGAGTCATTGCGCATCTCCTGTGTCGGTGGGAACCGGTCATAGCGACCAGAATCCACAGTGCTTCACTCCGGAGTTTTTGTCCAGATAATGCTCCAAAATCGCTAGCATTCAACGGGCATTATCTGGACAAAAACCCTCGTGGGGAGGGCTGGTCAGTTGATGGTGATGTCCCGCGAGCGGTGGTCATAGCGGATGGTTACGGCGCCGCCGTCGTGGTGCAGTTCGTGGTTGGGACCGTCGAACGTGCCGAAGGCGCCGTAGTTCTCTTCCCAGGAGCGGTTCAGCGCGATCTTGAAGGTGTAGTAGCCGGCCGGGAGGTCGGCGCTGATCTTCCACAACTGGTCCAGGGAGTCGAGTTCCAGCTGGGCCTCGTCGTATTGGGGTGCCCAGTTCTCCGGCGCGCCCAGGATGGTGTTGAAGTCACCGGCAACCGCTACGGCTTCGGGCTGCGGGAAAGTCTCGACGGCGGTAGCAACGGCAGGTGCCGTCCCATTGCCTGCCGGCGCTTCCGCCTTCGCCTTGGGTGCGGTCTTGCGTGTGCGGACAGCCTTGACGACAGGCTCCACTACGTCCTCGATGGCGTCCTCGATCAGTTTGGCTGCCTTGCCGACGGCTTCTGCGGCCTTCCCGGCAGGTGCCTTCTTTGCCGACGCCCTCTTGGCCGGAGTCTTCTTCACGGTTTCTTCCTTGGGCGTCGCGGCGGCGCTGGCTGCGGCCGTGTCGGCTGCGGCCCTGGTCGGAACGAAATTGGCGGGGGCGGCCGGGACCGGAACGTCGGACGGGACCGGGGTTCCGGCGTCGAGCGCTGCGGCAAAGGCCGCAGCGTCCGGGAACGCGGCGGTGGCGCGCATGCCGTCATCGGTGATGGTCCAGCCGGAGCGGCCCTTGACCAGCCAGCCAGCCTTGGCCAGCTTGGCCGTCGCGGAGGTGAGCGTCTTGTGTCCACGGGGAATGCCGCCGCTGAGCAACTCGGCCTCGTGGGGGCTGAACGGCACGCGTGCTGTGGCTTCCGCGAGGACTTCGCCTGCGTTCAATGAGTTGCCGGTCCACACACCCTCGGTCAGGACATCCAGCACGGTCTTGAGTCGAAGGTAGGTGTTTTCAGCGATGGACGTGGCCATGATTCCCCTTTTGGTAATGCGATCGGTCTCTCAGCATCTTGCCAAGAGCTGGTTAATCTCGCGACTCGAAACGGTAAATTCTGCGTGTCGCGACCGACTATGACGAGGAATCCAGCGTAAATGAGGCCGGAGTCTCGGCTAAGGGGGCTGTCTGCTCAACCCAGCGGCGCTGGAATGGGCGCCGTCGGCTTCGTCCCAGACACGCTTGCCGCACCAGTGTAACGCCTGCAGGAAGCTATAGGCCGTTCAGTTCGTTCAAGAGCTCGGTTTGCCTGTCCTGGGAAGCGAAAGACGAATGAATGGAGTTGGCGGCGAGGCGGGCCCGGTCGAATTCGGAGAGCTTGAACACCTCGTTCAGCTGGGCAAAGTTGTCATCGACATAGCCACCGAAGTACGCCGGATCATCCGAATTGATGGACACGTTGAGCCCGGCAGCGAGCATGGCGGGCAGGGGGTGGTCAGCCAGGGTATCCACGGCGCGCAGCCTCACGTTGGAAAGTGGGCACACTGTCAGCGGGATACGCTCCCGCACCAGGCGCTCCACCAACTCCGGATCCTCCATGCACCGGATGCCGTGGTCGATCCGCTCCACGCCCAGGATGTCCAACGCCTCGATGATGTACGACGCCGGCCCCTCCTCGCCTGCATGCGCGGTCAGGCGCAGGCCGGCTTTCCGGGCCCGGGCGAAGAGCCGTTCGAACTTGGCCGGCGGATTGCCCACTTCTGCAGAGTCCAGTCCGATCGCGGCTATGGGGGCGTTCATTGCCAGCAGTCCCTCCAGGACGTCCAAGGCGGATTCCTCGGACAGATCCCGCAGGAATGCGGCGATCAGCAGCGTGGAGATACCGAATTCCTCGACGGACGTGGCCAGGGCCGACGCCACCCCGTTGACGCAGGTCTCCAGGGAGATGCCGCGGGCGAGGTGCGCCTGCGGATCCATCATGATCTCCGCGTGCCGGACTCCCGCCGTGGCAGCACGGGCAAGATAGGCGCGGGTCATATCCGCGAAGTCCCGTTCCGTCTGCAGCACCGCCATGTTGGCGTAGTACAGGTCCAGGAAGGACTGGAGGTCCGTGAACTCGTAAAGCCCGCGCAGCTCCTCAAGCCCCGAGTACGGCAGCGCGATCCCGTTGCGCTCCGCCAGTTCGAATATCAGCTCCGGCTGCAGCGTACCCTCGATATGGAGGTGCAGCTCGGCCACTGGCAGCAGCCGCAGTGCCTCATCGGCAGCCGGCGATGCGCCGCCGTCGCCTGTCACATCAGGGTGGGCCGGCTCGGGGTTCTGCGTGGGTTCCATCTGGAAAGAATATGCCCCTTCGGCGGTCCACACGGCCTCCGCCTTGCTGCCCTCCGACGGGCACGCCACACCCAGCCCGCCACCAGCCAATACCCAGGAAGTGTCTCGGTTTGATAACGGTGCGTTGATGTCCTAGCGTGAAAGGGTGCCCGTGACGCGGGCCAACGAATGCCCGGTGCTGCCTCCACCAGAACTGCCCGGCCGGCAGACACCGTATTGACCTCTTATCGTCAGGGGCGGGCAGTGGCGCGACGACCTCCGGGGACGGACCGAGCGCAGGTGGCCTTCAGGAGCATCGCACACATGAAAAAAACCACATTCCGTACTGCCGCACGCCGCGGCGTCACCCTTGCCGCCGTTTCCGTGGCAGGCCTGGCCCTGTCCGCCACCGCCGCCAGCGCGGCCACCAGCACCTCAACCTGGGACTCCCTGGCGCAGTGCGAAAGCGGCGGCAACTGGGCCACCAACACCGGCAACGGCTACACCGGCGGCCTGCAGTTCAGCGACAGCACCTGGGCGGCCTATGGCGGCACCGGCTCCGCCGCTAACGCCAGCCGCGACCAGCAAATTGCCATCGCGGAGAAGATCCAGGCCTCGCAAGGCTGGGGAGCCTGGCCCTCGTGCGCCTCGCAGCTGGGGTTGAGCGGCGGCGCGACGGCAGTTGCACCGCAAAGTGTTCCCGTACAGACCCCCGCCCCAAGCCAGCCTGTCGCCAAGGCCCCGGCTGCCCAGGTGCCTGCCACCCAGGCTGCGCCGGCAGTTGTCACTGCTCCTCATGCTGCACCGGCAGCGTTGAGCGGCCAGACCTACACGCTGGAGCCGGGCGACACCCTGAGCACTGTGGCGAACAAGTTGGGAGTTCCGGGGGGCTGGCAGAGCCTTGCGGACGCCAACCTGGACACGGTCGCCAATCCGAACCTGGTGTTCGCGGGCCAGGTCCTGCAGCTGCCCGCCTAGGCTTCCTGCTTTACGTCACAACAGCGTTTCCTCACAACAGCGACGCCGGAGCTCCCCGTCACGGGGAGCTCCGGCGTCGTTGTTATGTCTTGGACTTCGCTGCGTCTTGAGTTCAGCTGTGTCGTGAATTCAGCTGTGCCGTGAGTCCAGCTGTGTCTTGAATTCAGCGCCGGCCGCTGCAGTTATGCGGCAGCCGGGATTTCGCGGATGATGCGGACCTTCCAGGCGTGGTCGTCGCTGGTGTCGAGGAGGGCGACGGTACCGTGGGCGACGTTCAGTGCCACACGCTTGGCTGCCAGCAGTTCGAGGTAGAGGTGCTCGTTCATCCGGCTGGGCGTGTCGATCATGTACTTCACGGCGTCGCGGACCTTGCGGTAGTTGGCGCTCCGTTCCCGGTGCAGGTGCAGTTCAAGGGTCTGGCGCTGGCGGACCTTGGGTTCGTGCTTGTTGAGCCAGGACACCGCCGCGTGCACGCCCACAACCAGGGCAACCGACACGGCGTAGATCCACCAGCCGCTGGTCATGAGGAACAGCGGCAGGTTTCCAATGGCCACAATGGCAATGATGACGCGCAGGGCGGTGATCTTGCGGAGGGTCAGGGCCACGGAGGCCAAAGCCGCGCGGAAACCGTGCTGGTCCTTGCGGGCGGAGGCTGCGTCGATAGTAAACTCATCAAGGACCAGGATGCCATTGGCCTCCGAGCCAAGCATCCGCCCGAACTTGGGCGTCAACGTTTGTGTTTTGCCGGGGGCCAGTTCAGGTGCAGTTGTCATGTGAAGGCTTCCAGTACGCTGGGGAGGGTTTCGGTTATCTTAGTGGGTAGGACCACCCCTTGTATGTATCGGTCCACTATGTGAACATTCCCCGCTTACCGCTTGTGGCGGCCGGCACTGCAATTGGCACTTGGGCCGCATACCGTCAGACTGAAGGGATGCAAACCTTCCTCCCGTTCCCCGATTTTCGGCAGAGTGCCGCTGCACTGGACACTGCCAGGCTTGGCAAGCAGCGCGTCGAGGCGCTTCAGACCCTTCGGGCACTGGTCATTCCCCAGTATGGCTGGCAGACGCACCCCGCTGTCCGCATGTGGATGGGCTACGTTCCGGCGCTGACGATGTACGGGCTGGCGATGGTGGACGAATGGACCGGACGAGGCCACCCGGACAACACCCGTGCGAACATCACCGAGTTCGCACCCCAGGCAGCCCACCCTGACTACGCAGCCAAGATCCCCATGCCGCCGTGGCTGGGAAATCCGGATTTCCACCTGAGCCACCGTTCGAAGCTCCTCCGCAAGGAACCCAAGTTCTACAAGACTGTGTTCCCCGACGCTGTTCCGGACACGGATTACATCTGGCCCGAGCCGAAGCATGAATTCCTGCCCCAGGACCCCGACGGTGACATCCTGTGGATCCTGCGCTCGCCGCATGCAGAGTTCAGCCCGGAGACACTGGACACAGTCGCGCTGCCGCCGGTTCGCCGGGGCAACGGTGCGGAACCCGAGCAGGACGACTACTCCCCCGTTTACGCGGATGACGGATCCCGCCGCCCCTCCAAGCAGCCGCGGAAGCTTCCGCCCAAGGCAAAGGTCAAGAAGCCCACCCGGAAGCGTCAGGCCCAGGAGGAAGCCTTTGCCACCCTCCCCGGCAAGACCACGCTGGCGGTCTCGTTCGAGGACGGCGCCAAGTTCGCCGTGGGACAGGTGCTGGGCCGGCCCATCACGCTCGACGACGGCCGGTTTGGCCGGAACTTCAGCGTCACCGAGGTGATCGGCCGGTCCGCGTTCGATTACCCGGCACTCCTACAGGACCCCCGGGTATTCTTCCCGGTTCATGCTCCCTGATCGGGTGACCATCCTCCTGGCCGGCTGCGGTGACCTGGGCACGGAAGCGGGCCTGCGCTTTGCTGCGGCCGGACACCGGGTGGTCGGCTGGCGCCGTTCACCGGAGAAACTGCCGGCTGAAATCGAAGGCGTGGCGGCTGACCTGGGGGCCGCTGACCTTCCCCCTGTCCCGGCGGACACCACCGCCGTCGTGGTTGCAGCGGCCGCCGATTCGCCCACCGAAGCCGCCTACAGGGCCGCCTATGTGGACGGGCTGGGACATGTCCTGGACGCTTTGGAGCGCGACGGCGTGAGTCCGCGCCGGGTGCTGTTTGTGTCATCAACGGCCGTCTATGGGGACGCGGACGGCGGTTGGGTTGACGAGAGTACGACGCCGGCACCTGGCGGTTTCTCCGGCCGCATCCTCCGCGAGGCTGAGGAACTCCTGCTTTCACGATTGCGCGGAACGCAAACTGCGGGAATCGTGCTGCGGCTCGGCGGAATCTATGGGCCGGAGAGGACACGGCTGATCGACCAGGTCCGCAGTGGTTCCGCCGTCGTCCCGGATGAGCCGCGCTACACCAACAGGATCCACCGCGACGACGCAGCGGCGGCCATCGTCCATCTCGTGACCATGGAATCGGTCCCGGCTGAATCCAAACCCGCAGAATCCATACCCGCCCCGACATACGTGGGGGTGGACAACGATCCGGCCGACCTCGGCGATGTCCTGCGTTTCCTCGCCTCCGAACTCGGTGTTCCCGTGCCGCCCACCGGCACGGCAGGGGAACCGCGTGGCGGGAACAAGCGTTGCAGCAACTCACTGCTGCGGAGCACCGGATTCGAGTTCGCCTATCCGTCCTTCCGTGAGGGCTATCGCGACGTGCTGGCCGGAACAGGCGTCCGGCACCGATAGGTTATGAGCATCGGGTGTGGCAGGTATTCCGGAGACTGAAGGTGCCGGTGCCGGTGCCGGTGAATTCCGGTACGGCAGCATTCCGGTACGGCAGCATTTCCGGTACGACGGGGACAGGGGAGCATGGACTTTCAGCAGATCATTGAGACAGTGGGCAGGTTCATGGACTTCGCCGGCGTGGCTGTCATGGTCATCGGCGCATTGGTTTCCGTCCCCATGGCCTTGCGTGGATATCAGCCGCGGAGGATACCTGCCGGCTCCGGGAAGCTCACCGTTTACCGCGCCTACCGGCAACTGCTGGGCAGGTCCATCCTGCTGGGGCTTGAGCTCCTCGTGGCTGCCGACATCATCCGTACAGTAGCCGTGAAGCCCACGTTCGAGAGCGTCGGCGTCCTGGCGATCATCGTGCTGATCCGGACGTTCCTGAGCTTCTCGCTCGAACTGGAAATCACCGGCCGGTGGCCTTGGCAGAAGGAATCATCCGGGCGGTCAGCCGATCCGGCAGGGGCTTCATCCGCGGCAACGTCCGGCTGAACATATTTGGGCATTTCTCCTAGGCTGGCAGGCATGGCAATCATTCACGCAGCTACTCTGAACCCGTCGAAAATGGAGCTCCTCACCGCGTGGTTACCCGGCCAGCCCTGGTTCGGGGAGGGCGAGCCAACGGATCTGGAGCGCGTCGGGTCGTTCCGCTTTGACGACCCGGAAGGCGAGGTAGGCGTCGAAACACTCCTTGTCGCCCGCAAGGACGCGGTTTTTCAGGTTCCGCTGACATACAGGAGCTCGCCCCTTCGAAGTGCCGACGCCAGCCTTATCGGAACGATGGAGCACTCTGTTCTTGGAAAGAGATGGGTCTACGACGCCACCGGTGATCCCGTCTATGCGTCCAGCCTGGCGAGGACCGTACTGGCAGGACAACCCCAAGCCGACCAGATGCTCGCAGCGGATGGCCAGCTCAAGTTGATGCCTGAGACGGTTCATCTTCGCAGCACGGGTGCATCTGGTGCTGACGCCCCCGTGGTTTCCTCAGCCGTTCCCGAAACGGTGGACGGAGTAACGATCATCCATGCGGCGCACCTCGACCTAGCAGTTAACCGCGTACTCGACCTCAGCGGACGGACGTCCGGACAACACATCCTGACGGCCACATGGACCGGGCAGGCACTCCCCGCGCAACTCGCAGCCCTGGTTGGCGTTGACTGACCGTTCAGCGGACCTGCAGGGACGGGCAAAGAGCGCCGAGGCTGAATCTGTTCCGGGCTAAATTGTCGTACCCCTTTGGCAGAGTAAGCGTATGGAAGCCTTTGGGGATCAGCTCGCAGGGTACGGCGGCACAACCGCCTTGCTCAAAGCGTCCGACGGCGGCGCCCGCCCGGGACTGTCGGGTCACCCATCCGTGCGGCTGGCCCAGGCTGGCGAATCCGGGGAGCCTCAGAGCTTTGGGCTGGCGGAGGCCGTTGCGCTCGTGAACGCCGCCGCCGTTGCCGCCGCTGCTGAGCTGGGAATCGCCGGGGACGTCCAGGCAGCCGAAGGTCCGATGTGCCCAGGTCCCTCGATGTGCCCAGGTCCCCGGCCGATGACGGTTGCCGGAACACCGCCGAGTTCCTGCGCACCAGGCTCAGGATCGGCATCACCGAAGCCCGCCGCCGCC
>DATCNU010000087.1:0-24089 GCA_036565085.1 Arthrobacter sp. | reverse complement strand
GGCCAGGGCATCGAGGACCGTGTTCAGACGCTCCCGTGAGTCCCGGCCGATCCCGGCCGTTTTGTCCCCAAGCCAGGCACCGACGTCGTGCAACAGCCCGTTGAGCGCGTCCTGCACCTCCGGCCGCTTCTCCGCAAGGATGGCCAGCGCCGGGCTCGCGGTGCTGAATTCCCCCCACCAGGCGCCAAGACCCGGGAACTCCCGGAATCCACCTTCACGGAAGGCCCGCATGGCGTCGAAGCTCTTGGTGTGGGACTCCCCCTGCTGGGCGTTGCCGCCGGCGCTGAAGGAGAAGAGCGATTCGAGGTTGCAGTCCACTTGCGGGAAGCCGCGGAACACTCCGCTGATTTCCCAGTCCCCGTCCCCGGATTCATCCCCGGACCAGCGCCGGTCAATGGTGATGACGGGGGTGGCCACGAGTTCATCCGTGGTGGTGGTGAAGGCTTCGGTGCCGATGCCGTCGTCATTGTCACCGAAGGTCCCGTACCAGATGAGCTGCCAGCCGGACATGGCATTCTTGACCGCCGCCTTGACCGATGACGCAGCAGACGCCTTGACCACATCGATCTGGTCTTTGATCTGCTGCGGCGTGGGCGCGGCAAGTGCATGCTGGAAACTGGCCGCGACCTTGACGACGGCTAGTTGAACAGCGTCCACGAAGGCCGAGTAGCCGGTGTCGGCCAGGTCGTCCGGCCACCCGTCCTCCTCCATCAGCGACACCACGACGCCGGCTATGGCCGGTATGTCGTCGGCACCGAGCAACGCCCGCAGCCCGGCGTCGTTGACCGGAATCGGTTTCAGTTTCGTGGACCAAAGGCCCACGGCATCCGGCACCGGGACGTCGTCCCCGGCGTCGACGTCGGTGTTGCCCAGGTTTCCGTGGCTGCCGTTGCTGGAGACGATCGTGGGTGAACCGATGAGCCCGGATCCGGCTTCGACGGCAAAATTGTCCCCGTCAACCTTGAAGAAAACCGTCCAGATATACGGTTCGGCATTTCCCCAACCATCGCCTTCGTCATGGCAATGCACATTCTGCAGCACTGTTTCCAAATTCAGTGTGGCACGCATGGAATTACTTGGAATTCTCGTCGCCAAGCATCGGCTGTTCTTTTTCGCCCGATAACGGGCGGTGTACCGGTCCGCGAATTTGCCGGCGCGCCGTCGATTGAATGTGCGGTGTTTCAGCGGTCACTTTGAGTCCCGAAACAGCGGTTCCCTCACAGCGGCCGGAGGAACTCAACTGGCTGGTGAAGCACATTCGTCCGGGACCGTACTGGGTGCTGCCGAAGATGCCGAACGAAAAGGCCCACCATGTGTAGAGCGTTCCGTTTTCACAGCCTTTGAGATGGCTGGCCAACCCGTAGCCGGTTTCTTCAACCCAGCTGAAGTCATAGCACCACTTGGTCACCTGGCGGGTGCAGGTGTCGAACCACTCCCACGGCCATGGTCCGGGACACCAATAACGCTCCGTTACTACCACTTGCTGCGGCATGGCCGCCTCCTGAGACTCCTCCGGCCGATGCGGGCAGCCGGCATCCCGGCAATGTACCGGGTAACGCGAATAAACTAGGACCGGTTCCGTTTTCTGAACCGCGGCAGGCGCAAAAGCCTGTTAAGGAAGGCTGCCCGTTGTTCGCAGCCACTGCACGGCGGGATACCGGCCAAGGTTGTCAGCTCTTTGACCGCATCGCCCATTCCGATGGTCTCACCATCGTTTATCCAAAAAGAGGTTATCCGCAGATCCTGCCAGTGGCGTGATCGCGCAGGCCATTCCTTAAATTGATTTTGGACCATAACCAATCCCTTTTGAATATCCCCCGGCAGGGTATCTTTGCCTTTCCGGCCACCGCTGCCTACGCTTCAATATCTTCCTCGCCGCGGAACCCGCCGTCAATGGTTTTCTAACGATTTAGTAAAGTCGATGTAGACTCTTATTTCCGTAATCGCCGAACGTCACCCTGCGCGCGCGCAGGATTCGAGAAGCATGGACCGCCGGTTCCCATCAAGCTGACGCGCGAGAATTCCCTTACGGGGAACACCCCCAGACCCCTGCCGGCTCCGCTTGTAGACTGCTGGAGTACGTGTCCCTCGACCTTTTAGGAGAAGTTCATGAACTACAGCGGAAGCCAGTCCGAGAAGCCAGTACCAGCCGGTGACCTGGACCGCAGCCATATCGGTCAGACGGTGAGCTTCCAGCCGAATGACTTCACGGTTGTCTTCGGAACGCTCGCCGGCATTGCACGGACTGACGCCCAGGTGTACCTGTCCCTCCGGGGCGTCGGCGGCGGCACCCATCTTAAGGACGAGTACGACCTGTCTGTCGGCCAGGACGTCTACCTTCAGCTGGATCCATTGAGCAGCGCCGGGAAAACCCTCTCCGAGGCGGAACGGGTCATCAAGGAGAAGTTCGACGAGATCAAGAAGAACCTTCTGGACCGGGAACAGAAAACCGATTCCGAGTAACCCAGCATCCAGTTCGCGAAGCGGTCGTTGCAGCACCCACGTATTTTGGGAGTTTCAACGACCGCGCCGTCGTTAATGGGAAGACCAGGATCTGGCAGCACAAATCTGGGGACAATTGTCGATCTGGGCTGCACTTCAGCGTCGGATAAGTAGGGGACGGAAAGGATGGCCCCTGAAACCCAAACCAGAGAAAGATGAGGGGATGACGATGTCAAAGTATTTGGTCCTGATCTACCAGGACGAGGCGGTTGCGAGGCAAGCCGAAGGCGAGTCGATGAGCGCCGCCTACCAGGAGTTCATGCAGCGCCGCGCCGGGTCCCTGCTCGGCGGGGCCGCGCTTCAGCCGTCCTCGACGGCGACGTCCATCCGGCGCGACGGAAACGGCGGATTCTCGGTGACGGACGGTCCTTTCGCCGAGTCGAAGGAGACGCTGGGCGGCTACTACCTGATCGAGGCAGCCGACCTGGACGAGGCGCTTGAGATCGGCAAGGAAGTTCCCGCCGGCGTCGGGGTTGAAGTCTGGCCTGTGCGAGTGATGAGCTGATGCGGCAGGCCGCCAGCTCCGAGGTCGCTGCCGCGGTTGCCGATGCGCACTGCCGGGAGTGGGCCTTCGTGCTGGCGGCCACCGTGCGTGTCACCGGGGACATCGATACCGCCGAGGAAGCCGTCCAGGACGCGTACGCGAGCGCATTGTCCACGTGGGGTCCGCGTGGCATCCCGAAGAACCCCGGGGCCTGGCTTACCGTGACCGCCCGGCGGCGGGCCCTGGACCTGCGCCGGCGCGCCGCGACGGAGCAGCGGGCGCTCCCCAAGCTCCTGGACCCGGAGGACTATTTACTCGACGGCCCGGGCGACGATACGGAAATCATTGCCGATGACCGGCTGAGGTTGATCTTCACCTGCTGCCACCCCGCCCTCGCCCCCGGCGCCCAGATCGCCCTGACGCTGCGACTCCTCTGCGGGCTGTCCACGGCCGATGTTGCGCGGGCGTTTCTGGTGCCGGAGGCAACAATAGCGGCGCGGATTACCAGGGCGAAAAAGAAGATCGCGGCCGCCCACATCCCGTACCGCGTTCCGGCGGCGTCGGAACTTCGGGAGCGTCTCGACGGCGTCCTGTCCGTTGTTTACCTCGTGTATACCGCCGGCCATACCGCCCCGTCGGGAGAGAACCTGATGCGCCGGGATCTCGCGGAGCGCGGACACGAGCTCGCTAGGATGCTTCGGGTCCTGCTGCCCGGCGACGGCGACGTCGCCGGGCTTCTGGCCCTCGTCCTGCTCACCGACGCGCGCAGTGGGGCCAGGCTGGACGAGCACCGCGAGCTGGTGCTGATGGAAAACCAGGACCGATCGAAATGGGACCGGTCGGCCATCACTGAGGGTGTGGCCCTCCTGCGCGAGGCTTTGCACCTCCGGCCGCCGGGCCGCTTCGCCCTCATGGCGGCCATCGCGGCTGTCCATGATGAGAGCTCGTCGTGGTCCGACACTGGCTGGCAGGAGATCCTGGGTCTCTATGACCTGCTGCTGGAGAAGTGGCCGTCTCCCGTCGTCAAGCTCAACCGGGCCATCGCCGTCGGCTTTGCGGTCGGATATGCGGAAGGTCTGGCCGAGTTGGACGCGCTTGGAGCCGAACCCCAGCTGGCCCGCTACCCCTATCTTGCTGCCGCCCGGGCCGACTTCCTGGCCCGGTTGGGCCGCCTCGAAGACGCCCGGACCGCCTTCGAAGAGGCCCTGATCCTGACAGAAAACGACACGGAACGGCGTTTCCTGCAGACCCGCCTCAGCGAACTGACGCGCTGACGGCCGCGTTTCACGGTGGAGGCATGCCAGGGATCAGGAACGGGATTCGCGAGCGCCATCCCTCCAGGTGATCGATAGACTTACTGTCTGATCTGGTGCCGGATTTCGGGGAAACTGCCATGAGCGAAGCACTCGTCCACATCGACGGTTTCAGGATGGATTTCGGAGACACTACCGTCATCCAGGATCTGTCCTTCGATGTCCACCAGGGTGAGACGTTCGGTTTCCTGGGCAGCAACGGATCCGGGAAGACGACCACCATCCGGGCGCTGCTGGGGATCTACCAGCCCACAGGCGGGATCCTCCATATTGACGGCAAGCCGTTCCGGCCTGAGCACGGCGGCCGCCTGGGCTACCTGCCGGAGGAGCGGGGGCTGTACAAACGGGAAAAGGTCATCGATGTCATGACCTACTTCGGCCGGCTCAAGGGCTTGGACCGGGGCCCCGCCAGGCGCTGGTCCCTGGAGTACCTGGACCGGGTTGCCCTCGCGTACAAGGCCGGCACGCAGCTGGATAAGCTCTCCGGCGGCGAGCAGCAGAAAGTCCAGCTCGGGGTCACCATCATGAACGAACCCGAGCTGCTCATCCTGGACGAACCGACCAAGGGCTTTGACCCGGTCAACCGGCGCCTGCTCATGGAGATTATCGACGGGCAGAAGGCCAAGGGAGCCACCGTCGTCATGGTCACCCACCAGATGGAGGAAGTCGAACGCCTCTGCGACCGGGTCATCCTGCTCAAGGACGGAACCGCCGAAGCCTACGGCACCATTGACGAAGTCCAGAACCAGTACGGCGGCCGGGTGATCCGGCTCAAACACAGCGGTCCGATCCCCGCCTCACCGCGGTACACCGTCACCCTGGACGAAACGAACTACTCCGAGCTGTCCATCGCCGATGACGCGGACGAAGCCGACATCCTCAAAGAGCTCATCGCCGCCGGCGTCACGGTCCGGTCCTTCACCACCACCAAGATTTCCCTCGATGAGATCTTCGTCCGGGTCTACGGCGACCAGAACCGGGCCGATGCGGCCACCTACCAAAGGGCAACGGGATAAACCCATGGCGCAGCACAATCTCCGCACCATCGTCAGCTTCGAGTTTTACCGAACCATCTCCAAGAAGCGGTTCTGGATCGGAACCCTCGCCGTGCCCCTGATAATGGCCGTCGTGTTCGGGCTGATCTTTCTCAGCAACAGCACTACCAAGAGCGCCTCCGACGCCCAGAAGAGCGCCACGTTCTCTATCTCCTACACAGATGCCTCCGGGCTCATCACCGCCGCCGAGGCCGCCGCGTTCAGGGCCACCAAGGCCTCCTCTCCCGAGGAAGGCCAGGCCGCTGTGAAGGCGGGGACCGTCGATGCGTACTTCGACTTCCCGGCGGACCCTGCCACATCGGCGGTGCAGGTCTACGGCGTTGACCAGGGCCTGTTCGAAAACAACAAGTACTCCGCCGTTGCCCAGGCCATGCTGACCCAAGCGGTCAACGCCCGCATCGGGTCACCCCAGCTGGCGGCCCTGGCCGGCTCCCACCCGACCGTCGACGTCAAGACATTCCGGGGCGGGGTGGAATCGGGCGGGTTCAATGCCGCCATCCCGTCCTTGTTCTACATCGTCATCTTCTACGGGCTGATCATCCTGCTCGCCGGGCAGATGCTCAGCTCCACCCTGGAGGAGAAGGAAAACCGGGTCACCGAGATGATCCTGACCACCCTGAAACCGACCACGCTCATCAGCGGCAAAGTCCTGGCGCTGTTCGCCGTCGGGCTGGTGCAAATAGTGGTCTTCGCTTCCCCGATCATCATCGGCTACCTGTTCTTCCGCAGGCGGATCAGCATCCCGGACCTTGATCTCTCATCCCTGATTTTCAACCCGGGCCAAATGATCATCGGCTTCCTCATCCTGGTGGGCGGGTTCGCCCTGTTCACCACCACGCTCGTGGCGATCGGTGCAGTCATGCCGACCGCCAAAGAGGCCGGGAACTTCATGGCCGTCGTGATCGCCCTGATTTTCGTGCCCTTCTACGCCCTCTCGCTGATCTTCTCCAACCCGCAGGCGCTCATCGTGCAGGTCTTCACCTACTTCCCGTTATCCGCCCCTGTCACCGCCATGCTTCGGAACGGGCTCGGCTCGCTCAGTCTCGTCGAAGCGGCCACCGTGATCGCCATCCTCTACGCCGGGGCGGTGCTCATGTTCCTGCTGGGGGTCCGGCTGTTCCAGTACGGGTCCATCTCCTACAACTCCAAGGTCAACATCAGGACCGCGCTCAGCAGCGGCCGGAAAGCTGCGTCACCAGTCGTGACGGTATCCCGCTGACGTCGAGAGCCCAGCCCTCACAGCACCTTCGAGAGGAACGCCCTGGTCCGTTCCTGCCGGGGGTTGCCCAGCAGTTCGCGGGGCGGGCCTGACTCGACCACCACGCCGCCGTCCATGAAGGCGACGGAGTCCGCCACTTCCCGGGCGAAGCCCATCTCGTGGGTCACCACGATCATGGTCATTCCGCTGGTTGCCAGTTCCTTCATGACGTCCAGCACCTCACCCACCAGCTCCGGGTCCAGGGCACTGGTGGGCTCATCGAAGAGCATCAGCTTGGGGTCCATGGCCAGGGCGCGGGCGATGGCCACCCGCTGCTGCTGGCCGCCGGACAGGTGCGCGGGGTAGTGGTCCGCCTTGTCCCCCAGCCCGACCCGCTCCATGAGTTCCCGGGCACGCAGGGTGGCCCTGGCCTTCGGGATCCGCTTCACCCGCATCGGCGCCTGGATGATGTTTTCCAGCGCGGTCATGTGCGGAAACAGGTTGAAGCGCTGGAACACCATCCCGATGTCCCGGCGCTGGAGCGCCGCTTCCCTGGGCCGGAGCTCATGGAGCTTGCCGCCCTTCTGCCGGTAACCCACCAGTTGCCCCTCCACGAAGAGGCGGCCGGCGTCGATCTTTTCCAGGTGGTTGATGCAGCGCAGGAACGTGGACTTGCCGGAGCCACTGGGGCCCACGACGCACAGCACCTCGCCTGGCTGCACCTCCAGGCTGATGCTGCGAAGAACGTTGTTGGAGCCGAAGCTCTTGGATACCCGGTCCGCCTGGACCATTGCCGTACTGCTCATCCCTTGCCTCCCATATCGTTGCCCAGCGGCGCCGCGGTGACGGCCGCCGCTGAAGGTTCCAGGCCCGACGTCGGGCCCGCCTGCCGTCCGGAGCTGCGCCCGGTGCCGCGGGAGAAACGCTTTTCGATGAAGTGCTGGCCCACCATGAGGACGGAGGTGAACAGCAGATACCAGATGGATGCCACGATCAGCAGCGGCACCGGCGTAAAGGTCACCGCCGAGATCCCGCGGGACACCCCGTACAGGTCGATGCTGAGGGGAATGGCCGCCACCAGCGACGTGGTCTTCAGCATGGAGATCACCTCATTGCCGGTGGGCGGGATGATGATCTTCATCGCCTGCGGCACCACCACGTAGCGCATGGTCTGCCCCCACGACATCGCGAGCGCCGTCGAGGCCTCCTCCTGGCCGTCGTCCACGGACAACAGCCCGGCCCGGACGATCTCGGACATGTAGGCGGCCTCATTCAGGGCCAGCCCGATCACGGCGGTGATGAACAGGTTGGTGAACACGCCGTTCGGGATGGTGATCCACGGCTCCGTGAACGGTATCCCGATAGTGAACACGGGGTAGATCAGCGCCACGATGCCCCAGAACACCAGCTGGACGTAAACAGGGGTCCCCCGGAAGATCCACAGGTACAGCCAGGCGATGCTCTTGACCACGGGATTAGGTGAGAGCCGCATGATGGCAAGGAGGAGCCCCAGGATGATGGCGGCGACCATCGAATAGACGGTGAGGGTCAGCGTCACCCAAGCCGCCTGGCTGATCCGGCGGTCGAAGAGGTACTTGCCCACGTCCGCCCAGCCGTAGTCTGGCCGCTGCGAGGCGTCGACTATGAACAGCGCCAGCAGGAACACCAGTACGACGGCGATCGAGATCCGCCAGGGGTGGCGCAGGGGTACCGCCACTATGGCTTCTCCCTGCGTTTCAGTTTCGCCTGGGGCGGGGTTCGGCCGGGTCGCCTCGGCAGGATTGGAAACGGTCACGGTGGTTACCCGTTCGACGACGCCACGTTGAGCGCCGTCGTCTTCACGCCGCCGCTTTCGACTCCCCATTTGGACAGGATCCTGGTGTAGGTGCCGTCGTCGATGAGGGCCTGCAGTGCCTTCTGCAGGACCGGGGTGAACTCGCTGTCCTTATTGACCGGAATGCCGTACGGCGCCACTTCGAAAGCGTCCCCGGCGGTCTGCAGCTTCTCCTTCGTCTGGGAGATCGCGTAGAGGGTGACGGGCGAGTCGGCACTCATCGCGTCCACCTGGCCGACGACCAGGGCGTTGGTGGCCTGGTCCTGGGCGTCGTATTTGAAGACGTTGATCGCGGGTTTGCCGGCGTCGGTGCAGGCCTTGGACTTGGCCGGCACCTCATGGGTGTCCTCATAGGTGGTGGCCTGGACGGCGACTTTGAGCCCGCAGGCGCCGTTCGGGTCCACGGTCTTGCCCTTCGGCGAAGCCCACTGGATGCCCGCCGAGTAGTAATTGACGAAGTCCACCTGCTTTTCGCGTTCCAGCGTGTCGGTGAACGATGACATCCCCATGTCGTCCTTGCCCGCCTTGACGGACGGGAGAATGTTGTCGAACGTGCCGATGTCGAAGTTGACCTTCAGGCCGAGAGACTCGCCCAGCGCCTTGGTGAGGTCCACGGACCAGCCGGCCGGGGCGCCGTCGGAATCCTTGAACTCGTTGGGCGGGTAATTGTTGGCCATTCCCACATTCAGGACGCCCGCGGACTTGATTTTCGCCGGAAGCAGGGCCGCAATCTTCTCGTTCTTTGGCACCGCTGCGTCCATGGAGGCCGATGGTTTGTCAGCGGCAGCCGGGGCACTGTTGTCCACGCAACCGGTCAGCATGAGGGCTGCGGCGGCGGTCAGGGCAGGGAATACGTATCGATTGCGCATTGGATCCTTAGTGCGGTTGAAGATGGGCTGGCCGGACGGCATTCCGTATGCCGCGGATAATTTCCGGGCCTCTGGCCTTCAACTAGGAGATAGGGGATGCGCCTACCAGCGTCACTGTACGCCTCGGTTCATCGGCGGCGGCGTCCAAAACGCGGCTTAGGCCCGGATGAACCCGGATTCTCAGGGCATCCGGCCGGCCGTGATCCTGGATCCATAGGACAGCGCGCCGCCGCAGGGGATCGGGAGGAAAATTGTGCGTAATCAACCAAGTCCAGGCGTTCAGTCCGGGCCTTCGACGGGAGAAATGACATGGTTCTCAGACGACGGCGCCAGCATGAGCGTCCTCCATGTACATCCTGACCTGGCCTTGTTGGAGTTCCACTTGAAAGTGGCGGGGCCTAGGTTCCCGCGCTGCCACAGGCTAGACATGTGACCATTCAGTCACCTATCCTTGAAACGTGGACGCCGTATTCAAGGCCCTGGCCGACCCCACCCGCCGCGACCTGCTTGATGAGCTCTTCCGGGAGGACGGGCAGACGCTCCATGCGCTTGAGGCGCGTTTCGACATGACGCGCTACGGCGTGATGAAGCACCTCAGAATCCTGGAGGAGGCCGGCCTGGTGGTGACCCGCCGTCGGGGGCGGGAGAAACTCCATTTCCTGAATCCGGTGCCCATCCGGCTGGTCCACGACCGCTGGGTCAGCAAATACGCAGAACCATGGGCCGCTGCCCTCAGCGACCTCAAAACCAGATTGGAAAGTCCCATGGAAAAAATCTTCGAAATCTACATCAAGACCACTCCGGAGCGGCTCTGGGAAGCCATCACGGACAGCGACATCCGCGGCAAATACCAGTTCGGGAACACCATCAACTCCGACTGGACCCCGGGTGGCCGCTTCGAAATGGGCAACCCTAAAGCCGGGGGCCTCCTGGGCGAAGGCGAGAACGTCGAGCTGGATCCGCCCCGCAGGCTCGTGCAGACCATGCGCGCACTCTGGGGCGACGACGTCAAGGCCGAAGGCACCTCCCGCATCACCTGGGAGATCGAACCGGTGGGCGATTCCTGCCACCTCACCGTCACCCACGACCAGCTCCGCGAAGGCGCCAACGAACAGCTCTACGGCGGCTGGCCCATGATCCTCTCCGGCCTCAAGACCTGGCTGGAAACCGGCGAGGTCCTCACTACGCCCGGTTCCCTCATGTACAGCTGATATGAGTTCACTCGTTCCCGTTGAGGGCATGGCTTGTGCGCTGCGAACAGGGCAGCAGGCCAGAAAGATGCAGGGGCCTTTTCCGGGCAAGCCAATGCTTGCCGTACAACCGCATTCCCAAGTTCCCGCTCAACATTGAGACGCGGGTAAATTTCCCCTATGGCTAGCCGTTTGCGCTACCGCAGGCCGCACTCCGTCAATAGTCGATCCTCCAGGCGCTGAAGGATCGACGTAAATCGGCTTGGATCGTTCAGAGCCCTGCCGAGGACCAAGGCTCCCTGAATGCCGGAGACGACTTCTTCGGCCAGTTCTTGAGGCTGCTTTGTATGCCCACCCTCTTCCATGGCCTGACGCAGCGCCTCGGTCCAGTCAACAAAGTAGCCCCTGATCTGCTTTTCGAATTTGTCCCTCTCAGACCCCAAAGAGAAAGCACCAACGAGGCAGATTCGATGTCCTGACTCAAAGTAGCCAATGACGTTCTTGAACATCAGGGACAGGCGCTCGTCCAGCGGCGCGGCCGACTTCAAAGGAGCAAATATTATTGCCTGAAACCATCCTCCGACATCCAGGAGAACCGCTTCTGCCATCTCCTCCTTACCACCGGGGAAGAAGTTGTAAAGGCTCCCCTTGCCCAGCCCTGTCGCCAGGGAGATTTCCGAAAGGCTCGCTCCAGCGAAACCGTAGGAGCGGAAGACGTCTGCCAGAAGCGGTACGACGTCGGCCCGCGTGGCGACCATTCTGGGCACGAGGAGCCCCTTTCTACTCAAAGGCCTCTATTCAAAGGCCGAGTTCACTCAGGCCAGGATGGCCCTCCGGACGGGGACCTCCCCGGTCCCAGTGGAACTTCCGCTCAGACTCACTGATGATGACGTCGTTAATGCTCGCATGCCGCCACCGCATCAGCCCGCCTTCGTCGAACTGCCAGTTCTCATTACCGTGGGAACGGAACCATTGCCCATCCTGATCATGCCATTCATACACGAAACGGACCGCAATCCTGTCGCCCTCGTAGGCCCAGAGTTCCTTGATCAGGCGATATTCCTGTTCACGGGTCCACTTGTCGGTCAGCAGCTGGATGATCTGCTCGCGCCCCTGGACGAACGTGGATCGATTCCGCCACCAACTGTCCTCGGTATAGGCCATGGCCACTTTTCGAGGGTCGCGGGTGTTCCAGCCATTTTCCGCCAAGCGCACCTTTTCGATGGCGGATTCAAGTGTAAACGGGGGAACCGGCGGCCTGGCGTCCATTGCATCGTCCTTCAAGAGTCTAAGTATGTACCGATTGGTACATGCTTTACCGTACGGTACAAAGGTCGCGAACGCAAGCGCTCTTTCAGTACGTGGTCAGTCCAAGGGAGAGACGCGGATGAGGTTTCCGTCAGGATCTGCGATCACAAAAGTGCGTCCGAAGACTTCGTCGCGCGGCTCGTCGACGACGGTGACTCCCTTGGCCGTCCATTCGGCGTAGCAGCGGTCCACGGCATCCCCCGAACCCGGCAACATGAGCCCCACCTCGCTGGAGCGTGGCGTCTTCTGCGTGACATCCTCCCCGGCTCCCGACCACAGCGCAAAGAGCACGCCCGGAGCAACCTCGAAAGGGACGTAGCGAGGCGTGACCATGACAGGCCCCATCTGGAACAGGTCGCTGTAGAAGGCGGTGGAGCGCTGGACGTCTTTGACATAAATGAGGAACAGATTCGGCGTTGCCATGTGGCTCTCCTTCGTCGGGGTTTCTGACGGTACCCAGCCTGACACTGGGCATGACATTCTTGGTCACACCCCTCGTTCGATACCGCGAAACCCGGCGTGCTGCGCCGCGGAGCCAGGCGCCGCCGTCGTACTCCCTTACTCCGGTGTATGGCCCATACGGTCGGTCTTGACCACGGTGAAGAGCACCGCCGAGTCCTCTTCCGCTTCAAGGCTGTGCAGCCCGTTCGGCACAATCAGGAGGTCCCCCGCGTTGCCTTGCCAGGATTCCTGGCCTGCCTTCAGACGGACCCGCCCCTTCAGGACATAGACCGTGGCTTCGCCGGGGTTCTGGTGCTCGCTGAGCTGGGTGCCGGCACGGAAGGCCATGACGGTTTGGCGGAGGGCCTTCTCGTGTCCACCGAAGGCAGTGTCGGCGGCCCGGCCGCTGGGAGCCGCCACAGCGGCCGCGATTTGCTGACGGGCCAGTGCATCGATCGATATTTTCTGCATGAGGCCACCGTACCCACGATTACCCGCTCTGCCGAGGATGTTTGGCTCCACCTCCTTAAGCATGAAGGATCTGCGCATCTAAGATTAGTCATGGACTTCACGGACATGCTTTGGACGGTTCTGGGGGCCGGACTGATTCTGCTGATGCTCGCCGACGTCTTCCGCACACTCCTTTATCCGCATGGTTCGGGTCCTGTCAGCCGGACGATCATGCGGGGACTCTGGTTGTTCACGAGAAGGCTAAGGGGCCGGGCCTCCACCGCCGCCGCACCCTTGGCAATGGCTGCCGTCATCGGCGCCTGGGCCGGGCTGGCAGCCATCGGGTGGGCCCTGCTCTACCTGCCCCATCTGACGGATGGCTTCGTCTACGGCGACGGCGTACCGGAGCACGCCGACTTCGCCGAAGCGCTCTACATCTCGCTGGTCACTCTTTCCACCGTGGGATACGGCGACATTGTGGCGGCGCATCCGCTGCTCCGCCTGGTCGTGGCCTTCCAGGCTGTCACCGGTTTCGGTCTGTTGACCGCCACGGTCTCCTGGATCCTGCAAATGTACCCGGCCCTCAGCCGGCGGCGCGCCCTTGCCCACGAGCTAAACCTGTTCAGGGAAGCTGCAGGTCCCGGGGGCGTGACGTCCCTGGATCCGCAGCATGCCGCCGGTCTGCTCGAATCACTGGCCAAGAATGTGGCATCGGTCAGCATAGATTTGCTGTCGCTGCATGAGACCTACTACTTCCACGAAGTGGAGCTGAGGGGCTCCCTGCCGGCCACCGTCGCCTACGCCCACCGGCTTGCCTCAGACGCCCAAGGCAGCGCCAACGCCGACCTCCAGTTTGCCGGACGGATGCTGCATGCGGCGCTGGACCACCTCGCGGAGGTCCTCCGCGGGAGCTTTGGCCATCCTGGGACGACGTCGTCCGCGGTATTTGACAGCTACGAGCTGCACCATAAACACAGGGAGCCGCGGCAGCCGGAATCTCCGGACACGGAACAGGGTCCGCTGTAGGCAGGACGACCAAGTCCCTGCGTTTGATGCGGTGTTACTGTGCAAAGCCTGCTCCAGTCCTGCGGCAATACTGCCTAAAACGGCACCCGCGCCGAGGCATCCTTAATACGGGCGGTCGACCATAGACGCACTTCTGGGGGGAAGCAAACGACGCATGAGCATGCCATGGCGCAACGAGCCATCAATCCGCACCGGCCCACAACACATCACCGAGGAACCTGTCCGAGACGGCGCATCCTCGCACCCACTACGCACTCCGGACGTCCGGCACAAGGGCGCCCTCGAAAGGAAACCCCATGAGCTCAACCGATCCCCACGGCGCACCGCCGCAGCCCCAGGCGCCTTATGGGCAGGCGCCCTCTGGCCAGGCACTTTACGGGCAGGCATCGTATGGGCAGGCACCCGCAGCCACACAGCCGTACCCAGGTGCCCCTGCACAGTACCCCGGCGCGCCGGCACCCTATCCGGGTGGCCCTGCCTATGGCGGTTACGGAGTCAGCACCAAGTCCTTCCTTGTGACCTGGCTCCTCTCCCTCCTCCTCGGCGGACTCGGCGTCGACCGTTTCTACCTTGGCAAGGTAGGTACCGGCCTGCTGAAGCTATTTACCTTTGGCGGCCTCGGTATCTGGGCACTCATTGACTTGATCCTCGTTCTGACGAACAAGCAGCGCGACAAGCAGGGCCTCCCGCTGGACGGTTATGACAAGCACAAGAAGGTCGCACTGATTGTGACCGGCGTGGTCATTCTTCTCAGCATCGTCTTCAGTTCCACCCGGGGTTCGGCTCCCGCATCAGCAACAGGCCCGGCTGCCGCACCTGCCGCAGAAGCCCCGGCCGCCCCGGCCGCGGCGCCCGCCGCGTCCTCGGAAAAGCGGGTGGGAGAAGCGTTTACGGCAGACATGGGCAATGGAAACGTTGCTAAGATCACCATTATTTCCGCCACCTACGGCCCCGCGATCACCACCGGCCCGTACGCCATCCCGGCCAAGAACGGCGGCTACCTGACGCTCGACGTGCTTTGGGAGACTGAGAAGGGCAAGACCAGCAGCAACCCACTGTATTTCAAGGCAAAGGATGCTGACGGCCGTTCCGCCAACGTTGAGCTGTTCATGGATAACCCGATGGGTGCAGGCGAGATTCCTGCCGGCGACAAGGCGAGAGGCAAAGTAGCCTTCGACATCAAGCCCGGTACTTCCACCGTCGTCATCACCAACCCCCTCCTGCAGGAAGTTGCACGCATCAGCGTGGCGCCATAGCGACGGACGTTTTCTGACGGAGCCCCCGGCCGGAAGGTTGCGGGGCTCCTTCGTCGATTCGGGTTGATCCGCCGTTTCCGCTGAAGGTGTTCACGTCATCAGGCGGGCGCTACCACGAACACACAGTCACTGAGCCGTGTTCGATGGATAACCCGCAACGTGTCTTTTTACTGCCCTATGTACTGCCCTATGACCTCGCCGCGCGGATGGCCTTGCGCACAGCAGCACCCAGCGCGGAAATGACCGGGACCAGGCAGACAAGGGCCACCATGGTATTCGGCCGGAAGGTTATACGTCCGCCAACGTTCCGGTACACCCCCAGAGGCAGGACCATGCCGCCTCCCCCTCCGCCGGAAGCGCCCTCCTGTCCGGCCTCGCCGCCGCCCCCGAACCCGAAGCACACCAGGGCTACGGGGACGACTTCCTCGCCGCCCAGCTGGATTGGCGCACCGTAAGCCTTGGAGACGCCGACGTTCTTAAAGGTTTCAACAAGGGATGCAAAAGTGTCAGCCATGGCTTCCACACTACGAGCCCTGGACGGCAATCGGTAGCCCCGATCAGGGCGTTCGCGGATGAACTGCTCAGGGCACAGAAGGATGCCGTGGATGCCTTCCGGAGGAGAAGGCATCCACGGCGTCTACTGTTAGCGGCGGCGGCTACTCGCAGGCGATCCCGTCAGAGTCTCGGTCCAGTGCGGATCGGTATCCGGCCTGGCCCGCATACAGAGGCGCAGGTGCGGCAGGAGCCGCAACTGCAACCGGCGCCTGCTCGTTTGTTGGTGCGGGCTGGCCGGAGCAATTAGCCAGGGTATTGGGCATTGCGTCGTGCTCCGCCTAGGTAACCCAAAGGCTGTCCGTTGCCTTCACCGAGATCTGCCGGGCGACGTATTCGCAGCGGAAACCCTTGTTCGGTGGCAGCCAGGTGGCGGCGTCGCCGTCGCCCCCGCACGAAGCTGATGACGGAACCGGTGTAGGGATCCGCCAGCGTTCCGGTCTGCACCTTGCAGGGAACACTGCTGGTGAAGGTGATGGCGGTCAGGTCGCGCTTGAGAATGTCGTTCCTGGTGTCGCAGCCGTTACGGTCGACGTCGGCCCACGCCTGCCCGAACAACGCCCGGTCATACCCCGTTTTGGTGCCCGGCCCTTGACAACGATCGCGGGCCGCACATACCTCTGGCGGGTATGTGCGGCCCCGGCCGTTACGCGCGCTGGTTGATGCTGAGAATGTTTCCCTCGCTGTCCAGGAACCAGGCGGCCTTCCCCCAGTCATTGGTGGCAACGCCATTCTCCGTTTTCAGGCCGGGAAAATCGTAATCTTCGAAGACGACGCCGCGCCCGCGCAAATCCTCCATCTCGCGTTCGAGGTTGTCCGTCTCCCAGCCCATTTGGGTGTTCTTGGCTGTCCCCGCGTTCTCTGTCTGGTAAATCAGGAAGCCTGTTCCGTCGGCGCCACGGTACATCAGGCTGTTGTCCTCCAATGATT
Source organism: Arthrobacter sp. (assembly GCA_036565085.1). GTDB lineage: Bacteria > Actinomycetota > Actinomycetes > Actinomycetales > Micrococcaceae > Arthrobacter. Next base: position 7,681 of record DATCNU010000087.1, on the reverse strand, counting down.
CGGAAGTTTCCAGGCCCAGCTTGTCCCGGTAGAAATCCTTCGCCCTGTTGATGTCCTTCGCAGGGAGGACAGCCATGATTTTTGAATCGTTGAGCATGGTGATTTCCTTCTGTGCATCGATTTTGTCGCAGTGATGGCGATGCTCTCCCCCGGGTGAGGTCCCGGAATTTCCTTGTCCGGGACCGCGTGGCCGCCCGTTCCGCCGAATACCCGGGCGGCCACCTGGGACTCTGCAACGCCCCGCCAGCCGTCATCGGCGCGAGGGTCCCCGAAGCTTATGTGGCCATTATGGAACCGAAGTGGCACCCACGGAAATAGGGATTTCTATTGTCGCTTTTGAAACCCTTCAAGCATCCACGCCGGTCCGATAACCGCTATGGAACTAATGGAGGCTCTTCCCCATTTCAGGCGACCGGTTTGATGTTCTGGTTGATATGAAACAGGTTGCCGGGATCGTACTTTGCCTTGATCTTGGCGAGGCGGGCGTAGTTGCCCCCATAGTTGTCCTCGATGCGGGACTGGTCGTCAGCGTCAAGGAAATTGATATAGCCCGCACCGGCGCCATAGGGATGAAGGGCCTGGTAGTAGTCCTTGACCCACTTCGTGTTGGCGACGTTGTCCTCAGGGGACTCCCACATTCCGGCGATGGCCACCGAGAAGTTGGCATCGCGGTATGGAAAAGCTGTCTCATCGGCTCCCACGCGCTGGGCTGCGCCATTAATGGGATAGAAATGATTGGCGGTTTGGGGGCTGGGCACGCCGGCTCCGAATTTCTGGGCAACGCCAATCACGTCGTCGCTCAGCGCCGGGAGGAACTCCGCCTTCCAATATGCCTGGAGGCCTTTCGGGAGAAGCGGGTCGAACAGGGTGTTGAGCATCGGGTAAGGGAGCGGCCCGACAAACGAGCCAGCAACGGGGGCGACATCCAGGAATTGCTGCCACTGCCGCTCGCCTTCTTCGTGGGGACCCGTCCAGCCTCCCACCACAACCACCACCGGCTTGCCGTGGTGCTCCTCCGGCAGGAAGGGGACCGGCGGGCCCTGGTGGAACCCGAGGAAGATGCCCATGTCTTCCGGGGCCGTCGCAATGTAATCCCGATACAACTGCGCAACAGCCTCAGCGTGCTCGAGCAGATAGATGACCACGCCGCCGTACACCACATCAACCGGATGCAGGTCGAATTCCAGGGACGTGACGACTCCGAAGTTTCCCGTGCCCCCGCGAAGGGCCCAGAAGAGATCGTCATTCTCGGTGGCGCTGGCTGTGAGGAACTTTCCCTCTGCGGTAACCACGTCCGCGGATCTGAGGTTGTCGCAGGACAGGCCATGCTTGCGGGCGAGGTAGCCGATGCCGCCGCCGAGCGTCAGTCCGGCAACACCGGTGGATCCGATGATGCCGCCGGTTGTTGCCAGCCCGAAAGCGTGCGTGGCGTGGTTGAAGTCGGCCCAGGTGGTGCCTGCCTCAGCCCGGGCCGTTGCGGCAGCGGGATCCACGCGGACGCCCCTGCGGTCGGCGAAGTCGAGCACGAGGCCTCCGTCGCAGGTCCCGAATCCGGGCGCACTGTGCCCACCACCCCTGAGCGCCAGGTCCAGGCCCTCGTCGCGGGCAAAGTTGACTCCTGCGATGACGTCCGCAACTTGCGAAACACGCAATACGGCCGCGGGACGTTTATCGATCATGCCGTTGTAGACGGTCCGTGATGCGTCGTAGAGGGGGTGGTCGGAGGTGATGACCTGGCCACGTACTTTTTCCTGCAGGGCCTGAAATGCGTTGTTGTCCATGGTGACTCCCATTTGCCCTGACCGCGCCTTCACGATCAGGGATTGGCACAGCCCCCTTCCGGCCGTGCGGACATTCATAATGCAGCCGCTGGGGCCGGGTAGATTCCGGCAGCAGGCCGGCAGGCCTGCTGCAGCGGCGGAGACCGGATGCACCTATGCTGCGTGCGTCTTCGGCACGCAGCTATCGGCGTGATTCTCGAACATTCGCCAGCCGCGAACCCAAGGCGAAACTGATGGGCACGCCTTGGGATCGACGACTAACCGTAACGTACGCCTGCCCGTTTCCGAGGTCAAGAAGGCAACAGGGAAGGGGCAAGAAAAGGCCGGCGGACAAGGTCCCTGGGGAGGTGCCGGAGCAGGACAGTCCCACCGTGCCTACTTCAGGATCTCCGCGCGTCGCAGCCGGACAATCTCCTCCAGCACGTCGTCCGGAACCGGGTGGTCCGGCGTGAAGCGGATGGTCCCTTTAGACAGTGAGTAGCCCTCAAGCCTGCCGGCGACGGCGTCCACTACCGCCGGGGAAAACGGAAAGATGGACAGGTGCTTGGCCGCTGCCACGACGCCGATGAGGGGCTTCCCCTCGAATTTCAGGGCAGGCATCCCGTAGCTCATGCCCTCCACGGCCTCAGGGACCAGGGTCCGGGCTGTGTCGATCACCCGCTGCAGGCACCCGCGCTCCGGCTCGGGTACATCGGCCAAGGAATCTTCAACGGCGCCCATGCGGCCATTCTATTCATCGCAGGGTGAGACGAAACATCCCCCGCAGAATGCTGGCAGCCGGAGTGCGTATGGGCAGCCGGTCTCCAATCTTGAGCAAATACTTCTCGCATCCTCGGCTGACGCTGATCAGGGATGGCTAGCTTGGGTGCATCGGCGAGATGGAAGGTGCAGCGAAATGACGATAGTTGAATACTTCTCAGGTTTAGGCATCATGCTTGGTTCCCTCCTAGCCCTCATGGGTGTTTCTGCCGGAGTCATCCGCTACCGATCAAACCGGCACAGAACCCAGGCACCCTAACCCGACGCCCGCGCGAGTGCGCGGGCGCTGCTGTGGCTGTCACTCCCCTGTCATCCGTTCCAGGCGGCGTCGCCGCTGAATCTCCACGTAGCCAGTGACGAGGAGCAGGACACCCACGGCCAAGGCCAGGACGACGACGGCGGGAACCAGGGCGCTCACCGGGACGAGGAAGACGGCGATCACCACCGCCGGCAGGGCCCAGGGAAGCACCGCGCGAAACGGCTGCCCGTACCGAAGCGAGACCATCGCATTGGTCGCGTAGAACAGGGCGACGCCCCCGCCGAGTGATACTCCGGAACCGAGCGGCAGATGTTCGTACGGTGCCGGAATGGCCGTGGCGATTGCGCCGGCGATAGCCGTCACTCCCAGGACCAGGAGAAACGGCAGGAACAGTGTGGTCTGAAGTATCCCGCTGAAGTCCGACCTGGATCGGAGCCGCTCAAGCCCCTCCGTCATGGTGCCGGTGCCGTACTGGAAGAACGCCCAGCCAAGCAGCGCGACGACCAGGAATCCAAGCGCACCGACCAGGCCGGCGCCCGGTCCCCAGTCATCCGACACCTCATTGAGGATCGTGAAAATCGATTCGCCAAGAACGATGATGACGAAGAGGCCAAGCCGTTCGGACGCATGCTCGATGTTGATCCCGCTGACCCCGCGGTCGGGCCAGAGGCGTCCGCCCATCGCCGCCATGCCGACCTCGAGGGCGATGGAGACCGCCCACAGGATGACGGCAAGGTGGAGCGGCAAAAGGGCTGCAACGAGCCAGAGGATGGCCGTTCCGCCGTTATAGATCCAAATGCGCCACGGCCTGTCGGCCGAGGTCCGGCGATGTCGATACAGCCAGAGGATCAGCAGGACCGCCCGCATCGCAGCATTGCCCAGCGAAAAGGCCCAGCTCCGATCGCCGAAAGCGCCGGGAGCTGCGGCCGCCATCACGCTCGCGGCTGCCATGGCCGCCAGCATCGCGATTCCCAGCGCCCTGGCTGAAAGACCGGGCAGCAGGTTTACCACCGAAGCGATGTTCACCCACGCCCACCACGCAGGGAAGAAAAGCAGGACGTAGGTGCCAAACTCGGGCAGGCCCGGGTCACCGTGGATCCCCCGTGCGAGCTGCCCCACGAAAACGACAAAGACGAGGTCGAAGAACAGTTCCATCCAGTGCACGCTTCCTGGATCACGGGATTCCTCCATCATGGACCCCATGCTATTGGCTGGGTGGCCCGGCCATGGTTCGGGCCTCCCTGTTGCCTCTTGTCGCGGGCTATACACGCGAGTAGTCTGCTATACATGCGTACAGTCTGGATTCCCTCACTGAACAGCCAGAACCCGGAACTCACTGCCCGCACCCGGCTGCGGAACGCCGCCATCGAGTGTTTCGCCATCGACGGGTTCGACGTCTCCGTCCGCACCATCGCCTCGCGGGCTGCCGTGAGCGCGGGCCTGGTCAGGCATCATTTCGGCTCAAAGGAGCTGCTCCGCGAGGAGTGCGACGGAGCGGTTCTGGGCACCCTCCGTGACCTCAAAAGCGCCGCCGTCGGGATGCCCACCGGGCAGCTGATGGACCTGCTCGCCCGGGCGGAAGAATATGGCGGCCTCTTGCTGTACATCCTCCGCAGCGTGCGCGACGGCGGAAGCGGTGGGCGCGCGTTTCTGGAGCACATGATCGCCGACGCCCAGGAGTACACGCAGAAGGGCGTGGATGCGGGCCTCCTGAAGCCGAGCCAGGATCCGGAGGCCCGCGTCCGGTATCTCGTGATGGAAGGCGTGGGCGGCATGATCGTGGCCCTGTCCGGGTATCCACACATCACCATGGAGAATTTCTCCACCATCATGGCCGAGATCATGGCCGCCGTGACCCTGCCACGGCTTGAGCTTTACAGCCAGGGGCTGTTCGCCGACACCACTGTCTTCGATGAATACCTGCTCGCCACCGGAAGGGTGGCGCGGCCCGCTTCCACTCAATCCTGATCGGTTCTCAGCAAGAAGGAGTTCCCATGTCCATCTCGAGCCCCGCAATTGAAGTTGTTGGCCTTCGAAAATCCTTCGGGCGCCAGGTTGCGCTTGACGGCCTGGATCTGACGGTCGGTACAGGACAGATCGCCGGTTTCCTTGGACCCAACGGATCGGGCAAGTCCACCACCATCCGGATCCTGCTGGGAATGCTGCGGGCCGAAGCGAAGACCGTTCGAGTCCTCGGCGGTGATCCGTGGAACGACGCCGTCGCCCTGCACCGGCGCATCGCCTACGTCCCGGGCGAGGTGAATCTTTGGCCCAACCTCACCGGAGGACAGGCCATCGACATCATGAGCAAGCTCAGGGGCGGCGCCAGCAAGGTACGCCGGGACGAGCTGCTGCAACGTTTCGACCTTGATCCGTCGAAGAAGGCGCGCGCCTATTCCAAAGGGAACCGGCAGAAGGTCGCGCTGGTCTCCGCGTTGGCATCCGATGCCGAACTTCTGATTCTGGACGAGCCGACGTCGGGACTTGACCCGATCATGGAGGCCGCTTTCAGGGCCTGCATCCGGGAGGTCCAGGCGGAGGGCCGGTCCGTGCTCTTGTCCAGCCACATCTTTGCCGAGGTGGAAAACCTCTGCGACACGGTGACGATAATCCGGAAGGGCAAAACCGTGGAGTCGGGGACCCTTTCCGAGCTTCGCCACCTGCGGCGCACCACCGTTTCGGTGACCCTCGACGACGCGACGGCGGACCTGTCCGTCGTCCCCGGCATAAACGACCTGGTCAGGGACGGGGAGCGTTCCACCTTCACCGTAGCCGACGCCGATCTGGGCGGCGTCATGGCGGCGCTGGCCCGGTGGCGGCCCCGCGCCCTCGTCTCCACACCGCCGTCGCTCGAAGAGATTTTCCTCAGGCACTACACGCCGGAAATCGCAGCCGAAAGGGTGACGGTCTGATGACTGCGGCCTCGGCATCACCCTCACCATCCGCGTCCGCCAGGAAGACGGGTACCTCCGCACACGTGCTGCCGTCCCAATCGACCACGCAAGGGCTGGGCACCATGGTGATGTTCATCCTCCGCCGCAACTGGCTTCGCCTCCTGGTGTGGACCGTGCTGCTGGCCAGCATGATCCCCCTGGTCTTCGAGTCGCAGCGCGCCGCCTTTCCCACCCAGGCCGACCGCGAGGCCTATGCGTCCATTGCAAATACGCCGGCGGTGGCGGCGCTCACGGGAACGCCCTATGCCGCTGACACCCTGGGCGGCATCCTGGTCCTCAAGATCTGGATGACACTCGCCGTCACCCTCGCGTTCGCCTCCGCCTTCCTCGTGACGCGGAATGGCCGGGCCGATGAGGAAGAGGGACGCACCGAATTGCTCCGGTCCAACGTCCTGGGCCGGCACGCGTACACCCTGGCGAACTATCTGGTCGTCTGTGCTTTCAACGTTCTGGTCGGTGCCTCGATCACCGGTGCCGCCATTGCCCTTGGCCTGCCGGTCGACGGCGGCCTGGTACTGGGCGCGTCGCTGACCGGGCTTGGCCTCTTCTTCCTGGGGGTATCCGCTGTCCTTGGCCAGCTCACCTCCACCAGCCGAGGCGCCAACGGTCTCGCCTCGATGGTCATCGGTGCGGCATTTGTCATTCGCGCGGTCGGCGACCTGGAGGGCACCGGAACCACCCCCGGCTGGATCTCGGCGGTGTCTCCCATCGGGTGGGCGCAACAGATGCGGCCGTTCGGGGAAAACCGGTGGTGGCCGCTGGTGCCACTGGTGGTGGGCGCCGTCCTGCTCTGTGCCATTGCCCTGAGGGCCGAAGCCCGGCGTGACCTCGGCTCCGGCGTGCTGCCGGACCGGCCCGGACCGGCCGAGGCCGGCCCCTTCGTGACGACGCCGATGGGTCTGGCGTTCCGGCTGCAGCGCGGATCAATTGTCGGCTGGTTCGCCGCCGTCGTGGTCATGGCCCTGTTGTACGGCTCGGTTGCCGCCGCGATGGCCAACCTGCTGGGATCCAATGCTGCGTACGCCGCAATGTTCAGGGGCCATGGCTCCTCGTTCACGGACGGCGTCGTGGGGTTGCTCGTGATGTTGAACGCGATCGTCGCGAGCGCCTTTGTGGTCGAGAGTGCGCTGCAGGTGCGGGCCGAAGAGGCATCCGGCCGCGCCGAGCCTCAGCTCGCCGGGAGCATATCCAGGCTTCGGTGGGCCGGCGGCCGGCTGCTGCTGCCGGTCATCGGCTCGGCATTCCTGCTGGTTATCGGCGGCCTGGTCATGGGGACAGCGTACGGAGCCTCACAGTCTGATGCCTCGCAGGTCTGGGTGCTTCTGGGTGCCGCCGTCGCCTATTGGCCCGGGGTTCTTGTCACGGCGGGCGTCACCGTTTTGCTGATGGGTCTGGTTCCGAGGCTGGCCGCTTCCCTGTCCTGGTTCTATTTCAGCGCCATGGTCATTATCAGCGTTTTCGGGCCGTTGTTCAGCCTCCCCTCCGAGGTGACAGGAAACACACCGCTTACGGCAACTCCCCGCCTGCCGGCGGACGCCTTCACGATGCTCCCGGTCCTGGTCCTGTCGGCGATCGCTATCATCCTGTGGGCCGTCGGACTGGTGTGGTTTACCCGCCGCGACATCGCCCAGGGCGCCTAGACAGGGCCCAGGCCAAAGCAAAAAACCGGGCCGAAGGTCCATGGCGGGAAGGTACAGGACCCGAATATTGTTGAAGTGGATGGCGGGAAATTAGGGGGAGGTGACCGCCAACCTGAAACAAAAGCCCGGGGCGTGCCCGGGGAAAGTCTAGTTCCGGAGGTTGTTCGATGAAGAAATGGACCCGATGGCAAGACTGGGTCACGGTTGCGGCCGGGCTCTACGCTGCCTTATCGGTCATGTGGACCACGCAGGCCGGCTCGTCCACCATGCTGATGGTTTTGTTCGGCG
>DATCNU010000086.1:0-1721 GCA_036565085.1 Arthrobacter sp. | reverse complement strand
TTCGGCTCCAACTCCCAGCTCCGTGCGCTGGCCGAGGTCTACGCGAGCGATGACGCCAGGGAGAAGTTCGTCAACGACTTCGTGACGGCCTGGGCAAAGGTCATGGAACTCGACCGCTTCGACCTCTACTGAAAGGTGCGTGCCAGGCCCGGACGAGGGAGGGGAATCCAACCGACGGCTGAATGAGCCCCGAACGGGGGAGGATTGAAGCTGACGTGTCAGGCCCGGGCGCAGCCCGGGCCTGACACGTCAGTGCTCTCGGCTGATCGTCCTGGTTCTGGCCATGGGCCACCGCAGGGACATCTAGAAGCATTAGATACAGGACCCGGATGCCCCGCATACAGGCCGCCCTCCCGTGTCCCGTCAGCACCTGCGCTCAGTAGGCCTTAACGCGCTGTTCCACAATGAGATGGATGAGGGCGAAGACGCCGTCCTCATCGATGGCCGCCAGGGCGGCGTCCAGTGCGGCCGGAACGTCATTGTCCTCGGTGACGGTGATCCCAAAACCGCCGAAGGCCCGGGCCATCAGACCGAAGTCCGGATTCTTCAGCTGGGTCCCGGACACCCGCGAGGGATAGTGCCGCTCCTGGTGGGTGCGGATGGTGCCGTATTCCTGGTTGTCCATAACGATCACCAGCGGCGTGGCCCCGTACTGTGCCGCGGTGGCCAACTCCTGGCCGTTCATAAGGAACTCCCCGTCCCCGGCGATGGTAACCACGCGGCGCCGGGGTTCCGCCAGCGAAGCCGCGATGGCCGAGGGGACGGAGTAGCCCATGGAGCCGTTACGGGCGCTGATCATGGAGGCGTAGCGGCGGGTGGGGAAATATCTGTGGGCCCAGTTGGTGTGTTCGCCCGCGCCGAACGTCACCATTGCGTCCTCCGGCAGTCTTGGCACCAGGTTCGCCATCAAGGTATCCATCCTGGCCTGCCCCGCTGCCGGCGCCGCCGGGGGTAGCGCGGCGAACCGCTCCTGCTCGCCCCGCATCCGTTCCGTCCATGCCTTCCACTCTTCCTTCACCGGCAGGTCAATACCCACAAGATCTTGGACAAAGGCCTCGGGCTTGGCCAGAATCTGCCGCGAGACGGGACCCGACCGCCCACGGAGTGAGGGGTCCACGGTGACCAGGAAGTTCTTTTTGTTCCAGTTCTGCCGGCAGACGAACCCATCCGTAATCACGTCGCCCGGCACTGTCCCCACAAACACCAGCAGGTCGGTCTCCTCCAGCAGGTCGTAGGTGGGGCGCGGACGGCCATAGCCAATCGGGCCCACGTAGGAGGGGGAATCGAAGGAGACCGTTCCCTGCGTCCGCCATTCAGCTGCTGCCGGGATCTGGTGCCTTTCCAGCCATTCCGTCAGCTGGTCCGCTGCTGCCTGCGTCCAGTCGTTGCCGCCGGTAACAAAGAGCGGCTTGCTGGACTCTGCCAGCGCAGCCTTCAGGGCGGCTGCGTCGGCGCTGCTCATACCGCCGGCCGCCACCGGAATGGCGGGATGCAGCGCCGGGTCTATCTGCTGCCGGATGATGTCCTCCGGCAGGCCCACCACCACGGGGCCGGGCCGTCCGCTCATGGCAGCAAACATCGCCTCGGCCACGATCTCGGACGCCCGCTCAGCATGGTCAAGGACCATCACGCGCTTCGCACCGGTATCGAACCAGGCCTTGATGTCGAACTCCTGGAACGCCTCGCGGTCCCGGTGCGCGAAGGGGATCAGGCCCACGAAC
>DATCNU010000085.1:0-6902 GCA_036565085.1 Arthrobacter sp. | reverse complement strand
CATCTGTCCTAGATCCATTTCGGGGCTGGCGGAACCTCCGCCAGCCCCGAACCGTGCCGGGCGGCGTCGACGGCAGTGGTGGCTGTTGCTGTCACTCCCGTGGTGCCGCGGCCTGTGGCCCACTGGGTGATGGCGGGCAGGGGTCCGGTGATGATCGTCGGGTCGGCTGCACTGGCGTCGCCGAACGCCGTATCCACGCCCGAAACTTTGACGAGCAGTCCGGCATCGGTGCCGCGGGTTTTCCAGGCGCCGGTGATGTCGGTGAGGAGCCGTTCGAGCACGGGTTCGGGGATGTCGGTGAACGTGGCGCCGTTGTCCAGGTCCACGGCGTGGATCCAGACTTCGCGGGTGCGCATCCAGACGGTTTCGGTGGCGGGGACGGTGCGGCCTTGCGCCGTTTTGACTTTATGGCGCCAGGCCTCTGCGGGCAGGTCGCGCCATTCGACGTTCAGGTGCACGGCGGAGTGGTCGAACAGGTGCCGCAGCGCGATGGGGGGCAGGGTGGCGCCGAAGTCGATTTCGTGGTCCCGCGCCGTCGGGGAGGGGTACATGGGTGTTTCGATTCCGGTGGCGGCCCATTCGATGAGCCGGGCGAGGGCGCGGGCGTTGTACCCGACGTGGGCGATGATGTGGCGGCGGGTCCAACCCGGCAGCAGCGATCCGGCGTCGAGGTCCGCGTCGGTGAGTTCGTTGAGTTTACGGGCGAAGAACGCGGTGCCCCGGCGGGCCTGCAGCAGAGCCTGCAGCAGGCCCGGATCGGTGGTCTGGTCGTGCCGGGCAACCATCAGGCTTCCTTGGTGACGCGGTTCTTCAGCTGTCCCAGGCCTTCGATGGTGGTGATCAGGAGCTGGCCTTCCTGCAGGTAGCGTTTGGGGTCCTGGGCGTGGCCCACCCCGCCCGGGGTGCCGGTCGCGATCACATCTCCCGGGTTCAGGGTGATGATGGTGGAGATGTAGGAGACCAGGAATTCCGGGGTGAACACCAGGTCGGACGTGGGGGTGCTCTGCTGGATCCCGCCGTCCACGGCCGAGGTCATCAGCGGCCCGGCGGTGAACTCGTCCTTGGTGACCAGGGCGGGGCCGAACGGGGTGGACTTCTCCCAGGTCTTGCCCTGCAGCCACTGGATGGTGCGGAACTGGTAGTCACGCATGCTGATGTCATTCAGCACGGAGTACCCGGCGATGTGGTCGGCAGCCTCTGCCTCCGGGATGCGGCGGCCGGCCTTGCCGATGATCACGGCGAGTTCGGCTTCCCAGTCCACCGCGTCGGATTCCTGCGGCAGGGCCAGGTCATCGTTGGGCCCGATCAGGGATTCGGCGTACTTGGCGAACAGAGTGGGGTGCTCGGGTACCTCGCGGCCCATCTCCTTGATGTGGTTGCGGTAGTTGTGGCCTACACAGATGATCTTGCCCGGGTAGGGCACGACGGCGGCGAGGTCCGCGCCGGCCAGCGGGTGCGTGGGGCCGGTGGCTGCCCTCGCCGTGGCGTCCCAGGCCGGGTCCGCCAGCAGGGCCCCGACGTCGGCGAACCCGGGAATTTCGGTGAGGGTGCCACCGTCCTGCCGGACCGCCGTCGTGGTGCCGTTTCCCGTGCGGAGGGTGAGGAGTCTCATTACTTGGTGCGTCCTTCGATGTAGGTGCGGTTGAAGTTCAAGCGCTCAAAGATGGGGGCATCACTGAACCGGAAGAGGTCGAATCCGGTCTCGGCCTGGAGAGACCATTGCTGCCAGGACGGGACGACGAACAGGTCTCCCTTGGCCAGGGCCTTCTCCTCGCCGTTGAGAATGACGGTGCCGGTGCCTTCAAAGACCTGCCACACACTCGAGCCGACCTCACGGACCGCTTCGGTGGAGGCACCGGCGCGGAGGCGGTGGAACTCGGCCCTAATGGTCGGCATCACATCCCCGCCGGTGGTCGGGTTCGTATACCGGACGGCGGCGTGGCCCTGGGACACCGTGGCGGGCTGGCCCTCGTCCTCCAGGAGCAGCTGCTCGGTCAGGGCCCCGTCCGTGTATTCCCAACGGTAGGCCGCGATCGGGGAACTCGTGGTGTCATCCAGGCCCGAGAGCGGACGCAGGCCCGGATGGGCCCAAAGCCGCTCGGACCGGGAAATGTCCGGGGTGGCCTCGTCGGTGACGCGCTCGGTGCCGAACTCGAAGAACCCGGCGTCGGCATAGTGCACGAACGGGATGTCCAGCCCGTCGATCCACGCCATCGGCTCATCGGTGTCGTTATGGTGGCCGTGGAAGTTCCAGCCCGGAGTCAGCAGGAAATCCCCCCGCGACATCCGCACCGGGTCCCCGTTCACCACCGTCCACACGCCCTCGCCCTCGACGACGAAGCGGAACGCGTTCTGGGAGTGCCGGTGCTCCGGCGCTGTCTCACGGCCGCCCAGGTACTGGATGGCTGCCCACAACGTGGGGGTCGCATACGGCGCACCGGCCAGGCCCGGATTCGCCAAAGCAATCGCCCGGCGTTCCCCGCCACGACCGACCGGCACCAGGTCACCAGCGCGGGCCGCCAACGGATACAAATCATTCCACCGCCACACATGCGGGATGGCCTTCGGCGAGGGGACCATGGGCATCAGATCCGCGATCTCCGTCCACAACGGAACCAGGTTCCCACGGTCAAAATCCCGGTACAACTGCTCCAGCTGGACGGCATCCTCCGCCGTCGGCTCCGGAACAGACTGTCCCGCTGCAACAGATACATGCGTCGTGTTCTCGGCGCTGATGGACACAGGGGGCCTCCTCGGTGAGTGGGAATAGGTTTACGGCGTGCCACAGACTCTATGGATCACCGCAAGCAAATCTCAAACATATTCTGGCTGCCAGAATTCGATCGACGCTGCCGGGCTGTCCTGCCTTAGGGGAGTGCTGCTGCCTAGTCGCTCGGGGCCGGGTTTGCTGCGATATCGATCTCCAGCTGGCGCCGGGCCTCGAGCATGACACCCACCAGCCCGGCGTCGAACAGCCTGCGGAACCTGCCTGTGGGGGTCGCAACACTCAGCGCCCCCACCACCTCGCCGCGCCCATTGTGCAATGCCATGCCCAGGGCGCTGATGCCCTCCTCGGTGCCCTCGAAGTTGGCGGCGAACCCGTTGCTGCGCACGGCATCCAGTTCGCGCAGGAAGGCCGCGTACTCGGCGTCGGAGATGCTGTCCCCGCCGATCTCGGCATTGTGGCTGCGGAAGAGCTGTTCAATCATGGCCGGCTCGAGTTCGGCCAGCATCGCCTTGCCGCCCGATGCCTTGTTGGCAGGGAGGACAGCTCCCTGCCGGTCACCAACCCGGAGCACGCTGGTGCTTTCCACAGTCTCCAGGAACCGGACCTTGGTTCCCACCCGGATCATCAGGTTGACCGTCTCGTTGACGCGGGAGCACAGGAGCTCCATGTGCGGCCTGGCCACTTCCCTCAGCAGCCGGGTCCAGCCAACACCCGCAGGTCCTGCGCCCATCGCCGGCCCGGGGGCATACCGCCGGGACTCGTCCTGGACGGCAAAGCCCCGGTACACCAGCATCGCCAGCAGCCGGTGGGCGGTGGAGGGCGCCACGCCAAGCTCTTCCGCCGCATCCTTGAGCCGCAGGCTTCCGCCATCGCGCAGCAGCTGCAGCAGCTGCAGTGCGTTGTCCACCGCCTCAATGGAGTACGTGGGTTTCCTGCGGGCGGGCAAGTTCTGCATAACAGAATTGTATGGTCCGTTGGGTGTGAGGTCCACGACAGTGAGGGGATGAATCACCTACCTTCCGCTCCAGCGCCGGAGCGGCCTCTCCACGGCGCAACCATTACGGCCGGGGCTGCGTCCCGGTTCACCCGGCAGTCTTCGATCGCGGTCCTTGTCTGCTGGCTTCTGGTGGTCTTTGACGGCTACGACCTCATTGTCTATGGCACGGTGCAGTCTTCACTCATCAATGACACGGGCTGGGGACTGACCAAAGCCACGGCGGGCACCGTCGGGTCCATGGCCTTCCTTGGCATGATGATCGGCGCCATCTTCGCCGGAAGGATGTCCGACACCTGGGGACGGCGCCGGACCATCGTGGGCTGCGCCACCGTGTTCTCACTCTTCACGATCCTGTGTGCCTTTGCACCCAATGCCCCCGTTTTCGGCGGTTTGCGGCTGCTGGCCGGCATCGGACTCGGCGGCCTGGTTCCCTCAGCCAACGCGCTCGTGGCCGAACTCGTCCCCTCCAAATCACGGTCCATCATCGCCACGCTCATGATGTCGGGTGTCCCGATCGGCGGTTCCCTCGCAGCGCTGGCAGGCATCCCGTTGATCCCGGCCTTCGGCTGGCCGGTGATGTTCCTCATTGCCGTAGTGGCCCTGCTGATTGTCATTCCACTGGGCCTGCGGTTCCTGCCCGAGACGCTGGCGCCGGCACACAACCGGACACCTTCCGACGCCGAACCGGTTCCGGGAGCAGGCTTCCGTTCCCTGTTGCGTGCCCCGTTCCTGGGCATGAGCCTCCTGTATGCCGTCGCCACCCTGGTGACCCTCTTCGCGTGGTACGGGCTGGGCACGTGGCTGCCCAACCTGATGCAGCTGGCCGGCTACAACCTCGGATCAGCCCTGACCTTCGCCCTTGCCCTGAATCTGGGTGCGGTGGCCGGCTCCGTCATCACGGCCTGGGCGGGAACCCGCTTCGGACCGGTGCCGGCGGCCATAGCGGCTGCCGCCGTCGCCGCCGTCGCCCTGGTGGTCCTGGTGACAGGGCCGCCGGTCGCGGTGGTGTACATCATGCTGGTCCTGGCCGGGGTCGGAACGCACGGCACGCAGTGCCTCATCATCGCCGCTGTCGCCAGCCACTATCCCGCACACCTCCGCGGCACTGCCCTCGGCTGGGCGCTTGGCGTGGGCCGCATCGGAGCCGTCGCCGCGCCTCAAATCGGCGGGCTGCTGCTGGCAGCAGGCCTGGGCGTCAACTCCAACTTCCTCGCCTTCGCCGGGGCGGCCGCTGTCGCAGCCGTCCTGCTCGGAGCAATCAGCATCAAAATCGCGTCCAAAACCCCGGATACAGCAGGAGCCCCGAATGTCTGACCAGAAACCGTCCACCGATGTCCTCGTTATTGGAGGAGGAATGGCCGGCCTGGCCGGCGCCCTGGCGCTCCGCGAGAACGGAGCCGAGGTGACGCTGGTTGAGCGTGCACCGGAGTTCGGCGAGGTCGGCGCCGGTCTTCAGATGGCCCCCAATGCCTCCCGGGTGCTCAAGCGCTGGGGTCTGCTCGGGAAGGCGCTCGAAATCGGCGTCCAGCCCAAACACCTCGTGTTTCGCGACGCCCTGACCGGCGAGGAACTGACCCGGCAGACACTGGGCGCCGAATTCGAGGAGCGCTATGGCGCCCCCTATGTCGTGATCCACCGCAGTGACCTGCACCGGGTCCTCCTCGAAGCCTGCCAGGACGCCGGTGTCCGGCTCGTCAACGACGTCACGGTGGAAAGCGTGGAAACGGTGAACGGCCGCGGTGTTGCGCACACCGCAAGCGGTGACACGTACGAAGCCGACGTCGTGATCGGCGCTGACGGGCTCAAGTCGATCCTCCGGTCTGCCGTTGCCCACGACGGCCCGGTGTCGTCGTCGTATGTCGCCTACCGCGGCACGGTACCCATCACCGCGGACACTCCCAAGGCCGATCTTGAGGACGTCATCGTCTACCTCGGTCCGGACTGCCACCTGGTGCAGTACCCGCTGCGCAAAGGTGAGCTGCTGAACACCGTGGCAGTCTTCAAGTCACCATCCTTCGAACGCGGAGAAGAGCAATACGGCGGGGTTGACGAACTCGAGTCCGCTTATCAGGGCTGTGTCCCGGCTGTCCGGGAAGCGCTCAAGAACCTGGCCACGGGCATCCGCTGGCCCATGTACGACCGTGATCCGATCCGGAACTGGGTGGCCGGCCGGCTGGTCCTGATGGGTGACGCAGCACACCCCATGCTGCAGTACCTCGCGCAGGGCGCCTGCCAGGCACTCGAAGACGCAGCCGTCCTCCAGGATGTCAGCCAGGAAACGGTCTTCAGCGCCGACGGCGTGGACACCGGCGCCTGGGACCAGGCAATCAGCGAGTTCAACAACCGGCGCGCCGACCGCACAGCACGTGTCCAGCGCACCGCCCGGGTCTGGGGCCAGTCCTGGCACGTCTCAGGACTGTCCCGGACGCTGCGGAACCTGCTCTTCAAGAGCCGGAAGGACGGCGACTTCCAATACAACGACTGGCTCTACGGCCGGGACCAGCCCGGAACACCGGCAGACCTCAGCGATGCGCGGGCTACTGTGCTTTCCGCCTGAGCCCGAACCGGACGGCGGTCCTTGAGGTGGGCTGCACGCGGTGCGACGATGGAAGCGTGCAGCCCCTCTACGATTTTCTAACCCATTACTGGTGGTTGGTATTTCCCCTCAGCGGTGTGATGGGGGGCTGGTCGCGGTCCTGGCAAAGGTCCACGGAACGCCGCCACCAGCGCAGGCTGGAGCTCTACCGGCTCCGGAACCAGTCCCTGCAGGCCGAACAGGTGGCCCGTGCGGAGGTGGAGAGGCTGATGACCGCCCACGACGCCGTCAACCGGCGCTGGCTGGACTATGAACTCGACGTCGGCAAGCTCATTGATTTTCCGCTCATGACAGACGTCCGCGAACCCCTCACGGTCGCTTTCCTGCGGGCGAAACGGGAGGCCGACGGACTGCGGCCCGCCTCTGCCGGCGAACTGACCGCCCCGTCAAGGCTTGAGGCGTACCGGGCGGCGGTGAACAGCTTCGAAGTGGCGTTCGCCGTCGCCGAGCGGGAAGCGCGCCGTATCAAGGACAGCAACTTCTCCGGACCCGAGCGCCAGCGGCTCGCCACCGCCCGGAAGCTGCTGCGGCTCGCCGAGAATGAAGCCGCCACGCCGGCCGAGCGGCAGGCCGCCTACAGG
>DATCNU010000084.1:0-36372 GCA_036565085.1 Arthrobacter sp. | reverse complement strand
ACCTGGAGGAGGCCCTGGAGTTCTACGCCGAAGGCAAGATCCACCCCACCGTCTCCACCCGGAAACTCTCCGAGGTCAACGCCGTCCTTGACGAGATGAAGCACGCCAAGATCGACGGCCGCGTCGTCATCCAATACTGATGACCAAGGCGAGGCTTGATGCCGCAGTGACGCTGCCCGGGGAGGACTTCCCACGGGTGGCGCTCACCGCCAGCGCCGTGGAACTGCTGAGGAAACTGTGGATCCAGCACGGGCCCCTGATGTTCCATCAGTCCGGCGGCTGCTGCGACGGCTCCTCGCCCATGTGCTATCCCGCCGGAGAGTTCATCACCGGGGATTCGGACATCCTGCTGGGACTGTTCGACCTCTCCGGTGTGGGCACCGGCGGAGGCGTGACTTCGGATGCACCCGGCTGTGATGGTCCCGGCGGGGCGGCGATGCCCCTGGAGTTCTGGATGTCCAGGGAACAGTTCGGCTACTGGAGCCACACACACCTGACAGTGGATGTGGTCCCGGGCAGGGGGAGCGGGTTTTCCGTCGAGGCGCCGGAGGGCAAGCGCTTCCTGATCCGGTCCACGCTGATGGACTGGCCCGTCTGACCGGCCCCGGCCCGGCAGTCCTCACAGGCCGGGCCGGTCAGCCCTGACAGGCCCGGCCCGGCGCGAACTTGCCCGTCTCACCATGCGGGACAAATATGTGCGTCCACTGGGTGGACATTATCGTTGATAGGTCTGTTTCCAACACAAACCAGGATTGTGGAACCCCTATGAACCTCCTCCGGACCAAATCAATCGAGCAGTCAATGGCCGACGCCGATGAACCCGGACGCAAGCTCAAACGCTCACTGAGTACCTGGGACCTGATGATCATGGGTGTTGCTGTCGCTGTCGGCGCCGGCATTTTCTCCGTCGGCGCCAAGGCCGCCGCCAACTTCGCCGGGCCCGCGGTTACCCTTTCCTTCGCCATCGCCGCAGTCACCTGCGCCCTGGCCATCATGTGTTACGCCGAGTTTGCCACCGCCATCCCGGTGGCAGGTTCGGCCTACGTGTTCACATACGCCACGATGGGCGAACTGCTGGCCTGGATCATCGGCTGGAACCTGATCCTGGAGCTGTTCACCGCCGCTGCCGTGATCGCCAAGTACTGGGGAATCTATCTCAGCAAGGTCTTTGCACTGATGGGCGCGGACGTCGCGCCGGCGCTGTCCGTCGGCGGGGTGGACCTTTACTGGGGCGCCTTCCTGATCGTGGCCATCTTCACAGTGCTCCTGATGCTGGGCACCAAACTCTCCGCACGCGTCGGCAACATCTTCACCCTCATCAAGATCGCCGTCGTCCTGTTCGTGATCGTGGTGGGCTTCAGTTACGTGAAGCTCGAAAACTACGCTCCGTTCGTCCCCGCCTCCCAGCAAACCGGCGCCGGGGGCACCGTGGACGTGCTCAAGCAGTCGTTCTTCGGTTTCCTGACCGGCGCCGCGCCTGCGCAGTATGGAACCCTGGGGATCTTCGCCGGCGCGGCCCTCGTGTTCTTCGCCTTCATCGGCTTCGACGTGGTGGCCACCTCCGCCGAGGAAGTCAAGAACCCGCAGAAGACCCTCCCGCGCGGCATCTTCGGAGGCCTGGCCGTGGTGACGGTTCTCTACATCCTGGTGTCCCTGGCTCTGACCGGTATGGTGTCGTACACGCAGTTGGCCGAGGCAAAGAATCCCACCCTGACCACAGCCTTCGAGGCAGTCGGCGATACCTCCGCGGCCAAGGTCATTGCCTTCGGATCGCTGGTGGGCCTGACCACCGTGATCATGGTGCTCCTTATGGGCCTGTCCCGGGTGGTGCTGGCCATGAGCCGTGACGGCCTGCTGCCGCGCGCACTGTCCAAGACGAATGAAAAGCGTTCGACGCCGGCACGCCTCCAGGTGATCTGCGGCGCAGCCGTGGCACTCGTGGCCGGCCTGACCAACGTTGACCTCCTCGAAGAGATGATCAACATCGGCACCCTGTCGGCGTTTGTCATGGTGAGCCTGGGCATCCTGGTGCTGCGCAAGAAGCGCCCTGACCTCAGGCCCGCTTTCCGCGTCCCGTTCGGCAAGGTCCTGCCCGTGGTTTCCGCCGTGCTCTGCCTCTACCTGATGACCAACCTGGCTGTGGAAACCTGGATCTTCTTCGCCTTCTGGCTGGTCATTGGCGTCATCATCTACTTCTCCTACGGCCAGCGACACTCACGCCTTAATGAGCGCTTCACCGAGGCGAAGGAAGCGGTTAACGGCCGCGTGGAAGCGGACACCGCTGCGGACGTTGCCGGCAGGACGGCCTCGGACGACGAGGACGAGTACAGCCGCGTCTAGCAGACCCTGACTGCTCACTGAAGTTTTCTGCTGGCTGAAGCCGCCTGCCGATCCTGGGGACTGGCAGGCGGCTTTTGCCTTGTCCAGGGTGGGTCGCGGAGTCCTAGGACCGGCAGGGACAGGCAAAGTGCTTCATCCCGTCCCGGGCAGCAACTAGGTTGGAATGAGCCCCGCGTGCGCTGTCCGGCCCACGCCAGGGGAAACGATTGGTTCCTACAAGAAAGAACTTCAACACTATGGAATTCCGGTATCTGGGCAACAGCGGCTTCAAAATCTCGGAGATCACCTTCGGCAACTGGCTCACCCACGGCTCGCAGGTGGAGAACGACGTCGCCACGCAGTGTGTGCGGGCGGCCCTGGACGTAGGCATCAGCACCTTCGACACCGCCGACGTCTACGCGAACACCGCCGCGGAAAGCGTCCTGGGTGAGGCGCTCAAAGGCGAACGAAGGGAATCCCTCGAAATATTCACCAAGGTCTTCTGGCCCACGGGCCCGGGCGGGAAGAACGACGTCGGGCTGTCCCGCAAGCACGTCATGGAATCGATCAACGGTTCCCTGAAGCGGCTGCAGACGGATTATGTGGATCTTTACCAGGCGCACCGCTACGACATCTCCACTCCTCTCGAGGAGACCATGCAGGCGTTTGCCGACATCGTCCGGCAGGGCAAGGCGCTCTACATCGGGGTGAGCGAATGGAACGCCGAACAGATCCGGGCGGGCCATGCCCTCGCCAAGGAGTTGGGCTTCCAGCTGATCTCCAACCAGCCGCAATACAACATGCTGTGGAGGGTCATCGAGGAAGAGGTCGTACCGGCGTCCGAGGAGCTGGGCCTGTCCCAAATCGTCTGGTCCCCCATGGCACAGGGCGTCCTCAGCGGAAAGTACCTGCCTGGCCAGCCGGCACCGCAGGGCAGCCGTGCCACGGACGGGAAGGGCGGAGCCGACATGGTCCGCCGCTGGATGACGGATGAGGTCCTCACCGGCGTGCAGAAGCTCAAGCCGATCGCTGACGAGGCCGGGCTGACCATGGCGCAGCTGAGCATCGCCTGGGTCCTGCAGAATCCGAACGTCGCCTCCGCCATCATCGGCGCATCCCGCCCCGAGCAGGTGGAATCAAACGTGCTGGCCTCTGGCGTTCGGCTCGAATCCGCCATCCTGAAGCAAATCGACGACGCCATCGGCTCCCTTGCCGAGACGGACCCGGCAAAGACCACGGCCCCGGCCATCCGCGAAGGCTAGGAAGCCCGGTGCTCCCGGTCCCCGGGAGCACCGGGTTTCGTCCGTGCCACGTCGGCGGCACACTCTGTTTGCCCCTGGGCGTGGAGTCCGGCCGCCACGCCGTCGATGTCCGGGCCGGGCCGGTTCTGGCTGAGTTTGGTCTTGGCTTCGATCCTGGTGATGAGCAGTTCGACCCCGACGATGGCGCGCATCTGGCCGGAGATAAACCTCTCCGGGGCATCCTCCATGGACCAGGGCCGCTCGAATCCTGCTTCGTGGAGATCGGTGAGACGCCTGACAAGGTGGCCCAGCCAGACCGGATCATCGTGGATCACCAGCCTGCCGTATACGTGGGCTGTGGAGTAGTTCCAGGTGGGAACCACGCGTCCGTGCTCTGCCTTGGACGCGTACCAGGAGGGCGAGATGTAGGCGTCCGCACCCTGGATGATGACCAGTGATTCCCCCAATGCAGGTTTGGACCACTGGGTGTTGTTCCGCGCCAGGTGTGCCTGCAGCGCACCGTGTTCTCCGACTGACGGATCATAGACAAAAGGCAGAAGCGTCGCCAACATGCCCTGCGAGGTCATCGTGACGAGATTGGCTGCGGCTGGTCGCGTGAGGAGCGTTTGGACGGCCTCGGGGCTTGCGGCGAAATGCCCGGGAATGTACATGGGGGACTTTCCTTTCGGGTACGAAGGATCTTCGAGGCGGGCAAAGGTCAGGTGTTCGGCCTCGACGACGGTGTTCCGGGCCGGACCCGGAGCGAGGCGCCGGCGCAAAGGATAACCGCGAGACCGCCGAGGATGGTGACCCAGGTCAGGGTCTCGCCCAGCAGGAGTCCCGCCCAACTGATGCTGAGGACGGGCTGGATGAGCTGGATCTGGCTGACGGCGGATATGGGGCCGGCAGCCAGCCCGCGGTACCAGGCGAAGAATCCGAGGAACATGCTGACGGCGCCAAGGTAGGCAAAAGCTGCCCATTGCCAAGGCGTGCCTGACGGAGCCTGCTCACTGACGGAGAGTGCCGTGAGCAGTACCATCAGCGGTGATACGAGGACGAGCGCCCAGGATATGGTTTGCCAGGGGCCGAGCTCGCGGGCCAGGAGACCGCCTTCGGCGTATCCGATGGCTGCGGCCAAAACGGCCCCGAGCAGCAGAAAATCGGCCCAGTGCAGCTGCCCGAAGCCGCCGGACTGGGCGAAGGCGAACGCGACGGCAGCCAGGGCGCCAGCGGTGGCAACGGCCCAGAAGACGGCCGGCGGGCGCTCACGTCCGCGGATAACTGCAGCCGCCGCTGTGGCGGCGGGGAGTAGGCCGATGACGACGGCGCCGTGGCTGGCCGGAACGCTGCTGAGCGCGAAGGTCGTGAGCAACGGAAAACCGATGACGACGCCGGCAGCAACGACGGCGAGCCGGCACCACTGCACGCCGTGCGGAAGCCTCTGCCGTGTCAGTGCGAGCGCGGCGCCTGCCAGGGCTGCGGCCAGCACCGCCCGCCCGGACCCGATGAAGAGCGGGGCCAGCCCGCCAACGGCAACCCGGGTGAAAGGAACGGTGAACGAGAAGGCCGCTACTCCGAGCACACCCCACCACAGGCCCCTGGCCGGCTTGGACGATATCACTGGGCGAACCAGGACAGTAGCGCTACTATTGTCTCTCATGAACAACGATAGCAGTTCCCGAATTGCCATGCGACTCAGGGAATGGATCGCCGGCGCAGCGCCGGGCGCAAAATTGCCGTCCACGCGCTCGCTGGTCGCGGAGTACCAGGCCAGCCCGGTAACCGTGCAAAAGGCGTTGCAGACCCTCGCAGGGCAGGGCCTGATAGAGAGCAGGCCCGGCGTCGGGACCTTTGTGCGGGCCGTCCGGACCGCACGCCCGTCCGACTACGGGTGGCAGACGGCGGCCCTCCGGTCGCCGCTGGCGCCGCTTCCTTCGTTCTCCGGCACTATGCGCGGCGCGTCCAATGATGCCATCGCCTTCCACTCCGGCTACCCCGACCGGGAACTCCTGCCCGAGCGGCTGGTGCGTGCGGCACTCACACGCGCCGCCCGCAGCGACGCAGCCCTTTCCCGGCCGCCGGCGGCCGGGCTCCCTGAGCTGCAGTCCTGGTTCGCGCAGGAACTCGGCGCCTCTACGCCGGCGGGTCTCGCCACGCCAAACCCCAGCGATGTCATCGTGCTGCCGGGCAGCCAGAGCGGACTCAGCTCCATTTTCAGCGCGCTGGTTGGCAGCGGGCAGCCGCTGCTCGTGGAGTCGCCGACCTACTGGGGTGCCATCCTGGCGGCCGCCAGGGCTGGCGTCCGCGTCATCCCTGTGCCCAGCGGACCCGAGGGTCCCGACCCCGAGGACGTGGCGCGGGCTTTTGCGGAGACCGGCGCGCGCCTTTTCTATGCCCAGCCCAACTACGCGAATCCCACCGGGGCCCAGTGGGCACCTGGACGGGGCGAACAGGTCCTGGATGTCGTGCGGAAGAACGGAGCGTTCCTTGTGGAGGATGACTGGGCCCATGACTTCGGCATCACCACCACTCCGGTTCCCGTTGCAGCCAGCGACGATTCAGGGCATGTTATCTATCTCCGGTCCTTGACCAAGAGTGTGTCGACTGCCATCCGCATCGCGGCCGTCATCGCCCGCGGCCCGGCGAGGGAACGCATCCTCGCTGACCGGGCAGCCGAGTCGATGTACGTCAGCGGCCTGCTCCAGGCAGCAGCCCTCGATGTAGTAACCCAACCGGGCTGGCACACGCATCTGCGCAGTCTCCGCCACCAGCTGCAGTCGCGCCGTGACCTGCTGGTCACCAGCGTGCGCAAGCATATCCCGCAGGCACATCTTGAGCACGTCCCCAAGGGAGGGCTGAACCTGTGGCTGCGCCTGCCGGATGGGACCGACCTTGAGCGGCTGACCCGCGACTGTGAGAGGGCCGGGGTGCTTATAGCTGCCGGCTCCGACTGGTTTCCCGCAGAACCGGCCGGCCCCTTCATCCGCCTCAACTACTCGGGGCCAAATCCAGGTGCCTTCCCGGAGGGGGCCCGCATCATCGGCCAATCGGTTGAACGCAACAGGTCCTAGCAACTGTGCTGGTCCGGCACGGGACTGCTTCAGGGGTGCGTTTCAGGGGTGCGTTTCAGGGTGCGGCGTGGCGGCTGACCCAGTCCACCAGGGGGCGCAGCTTCTCCCAAAGGGCCGCGATTTCCTGGACGGCGCGCGGAGTTTCCAGCCACTCCGGCTCGCCCAGCTCCATGCCGGCGGACAGGGACTTATGCTTGAGCAGCTCCGCCCGCGGATGGTCGCGGTCGTAGCCGCGCGGCACGGTTTTGAGTTTCTCGCCGCCAATATCGAAGCCCGCGGCCGCCACTGCCTCGACGATGTGGCGAAGGGACTCACCAGTCCCTGAGGCGTCGACGGCGTTGCGGAACCTGGCCAGCTGCGCGGGAGTGTGGGAATGGTAGCCGCCCCCGACGTGCAGGCCATCGGCATTTAGCTGAAGGTAGTAGCCCATGCCTTCCCGGGTGGAAGCGAACGCGCCCTGGGCGGTCTTGTACGGGGACTTGCCCTGGGAAAAGCGAATGTCCCTGTTGGGCCGGAAGATCTTCCCCGGCCCGAATCTGGGTTCCAGTTCCGCGAACAGTGCCGTGAGCGGATCCCGGACCAGGGTGTTGTAGCTGTCCTTGTGTTCCAGCCACCACTCCCGGTTGTTGTTGTCCTCAAGCTCCGCATAGAACGCGAAGGCTCCCGCGGGGATGCCCTGGAAAGAAGTCATGCTGTGATCCTAGGGACGGCATCGGTCCGGGGCCACAGTCCGGGGCTGATATGTGGAAAACAATCCGCCCCGCCACGGAGACCGTGACGGGGCGGAAGTGTTCAGCCTGACCTGTGGACTAGCCGATCTTGTTGGCGGCCTCGGCCTCGGAGTCGGCGGCGGAAGCGGCACCCAGGTTGGCGCGGAGCTTGGCGCCGAGCTCGGCATCGACGTTGGTCCAGTACTGGATGGCGCGTTCCCTGATGCCAGGGCTCTTCACGCCGCCCACGGCGCCGGTGATGGTGTCCAGCAGGCGGCCCTTGGCGCCGTCGTCGAACACCTCGCGGTACAGGGTGCCGGCCTGGACGAAGTCGCCGTCCTCGGCGTGCAGGGAGTGTGCGGAGAGCGTCAGCTCGCCGTCGTTCTCCCAGCCGCCGGCCGGGTTCTGCGGCTCAACAGCAGCCGGGCCGCCGATTGAGTTCGGTGCGTAGACCGGAACCGAAGGAGCGTTGAAGGTGAAGCGCCCCTGGCCGTCCTGGCTGTAGTTGTTCACCTGGCTCTTCGGCTGGTTCACCGGGATCTGTGCGTGGTTGGTGCCCACACGGTAGCGGTGGGCGTCGGCGTAGGAGAAGATGCGGGCCTGGAGCATCTTGTCCGGAGAAGCGGCGATGCCCGGTACGAAGTTCGACGGCGCGAAGGTGGCCTGTTCGATCTGCGCGAAGTAGTTCTCCGGGTTCCGGTTCAGCTCCATGGTGCCGACCTTGATCAGCGGGTAGTCGCTGTGCGGCCACACCTTGGTCAGGTCGAACGGGTTGAAGCGGTAGGTCTTGGCATCCTCGTACGGCATGACCTGGACGTGCAGGTCCCAGGAGGGGAAGTTGCCGGCGGCAATGTTTTCCTGCAGGTCGCGGATGTAGAAGTCCGCGTCCGAGCCGGCCAGCTCTTCAGCCTGGTCGCCGGAGATGGACTTGACGCCCTGGTTGGACTTGAAATGGTACTTGACCCAGAAGCGCTCGCCGTCGGCGTTGATCCACTGGTAGGTGTGCGAGCCGTAGCCCTGCATTTCGCGCCAGGATGCCGGCAGGCCGCGGTCGCCCATGAGCCACGTGACCTGGTGGGCCGACTCGGGGGAGAGCGTCCAGAAATCCCATTGCATGTCGGCGTCACGGAGGTGCGTGCCCGGCAGGCGCTTCTGCGAGTGGATGAAGTCCGGGAACTTGATGCCGTCGCGGATGAAGAAGACGGGGGTGTTGTTGCCTACGAGGTCGTAGTTGCCCTCGGAGGTGTAGAACTTGACGGCGAAACCGCGGGGATCGCGCCAGGTGTCAGGCGAACCGCTCTCACCGGCGACGGAGGAGAAGCGGATGAGCATTTCGGTTTCAGCACCCGGCTGCAGGAAAGCGGCTTTGGTGTAGGCCGAGACGTCCTCGGTGGTCCTGAACGTACCGAAAGCGCCGCCGCCCTTGGCGTGCACGACGCGCTCCGGCACCCGCTCGCGGTTGAACTGGGCAAGCTTTTCCACGAGGTAGTGGTCGGTCAGGATGATGGCGCCGTCGGCGCCGACAGCCTGGGAGTGCGCGTCGGACGTGACGGGGGCACCCGACTGGGTGGTTGAAATCGCAGTCATTGTTCTCCTATTTCTCGATTACTTGTGAATGGTGTTCGGAAGGAAGTTTCTGGGACTGCTGGCAGTCCTGGCAGATGCCCTGGTACATGACATCCGCGATCTGGATGGTCATCGGCTTGGAGTTTTCATCCCAGTGCGGCGTGAGGCAGGGCGCGTGCCCGACGGCGCATTCCACATCCTCAACACGGCCGCAACTGATGCAGATGGCGTGGTGGTGGTTGTCCCCGACCCGGGTCTCGTACAGGGCGGGGGAGTGCGGCGGCTCAAACCTGCGCAGCATCTGCAGATCGGTCAGGTCACCGAGGACCACATACACGGACTGTGCGGTGAGTTCGGGGAGTTCGGCGCGCGCCGCAGCCAGGATGCTTTCCGCGGGGGAGTGAGGGTGATGTTCGACGGCGGCCAGAACAGCCATCCGCTGTTTGGTCACCCGGCGGCCATGGGCGCGCAGGGCGGCAGCCCATGCTTCCTGGCCGCCGAAGTGTTCCGTCATGAGTACATTGAAGCACTTATTATGAACATCTCACAATAAGGTGCGGCTTACTTACGGGCGGACTAAGATTCTAAGTGAGGATCGTTTCCTGGACGCAGGATGGTGGAGTGAACGTGCACAAGCATTACAACGGCCTGAAAACCGCGGCGCTCTTTGGTGTGCTCTGGGCTGTGTTGCTCGCACTGGGAGGCCTTATCGGCATCAACACGCGGAGTTCGGCACCCATCTGGATCATGGCCGTCATTGGCGTGGCCACGACGTTCTATGGCTACTGGAACAGCGACAAGATCGCCATCCGGTCCATGGCGGCCTACCCCGTCAGCGAGGCTGAAGCGCCGGTCCTCTACCAGATCGTCCGCGAGTTGTCCGTCCGCGCCAACCAGCCGATGCCGCGCATCTACCTCTCACCCACCATGAACCCGAATGCCTTTGCCACCGGCCGGAACCCCAGGAACGCAGCTGTCTGCTGCACCCAAGGGATGCTGCAGTTGCTGGACGAACGGGAACTGCGCGGCGTCCTCGGGCATGAACTCATGCACGTGTACAACCTGGACATCCTCACGTCCTCGGTGGCTGCTGCAGTAGCCGGCGTGATCACCTCGGTGGGTCAGATGCTGTTGTTCTTTGGCGGCGGCGACCGGCGGAACGCCAACCCGTTCGCCACGCTGGCGATGGCGCTGCTGGCGCCGTTCGCGGCCTCCCTGATCCAGCTGGCCATCTCCCGTACCAGGGAGTACGACGCCGACGAGGACGGTTCGCAGCTCACCGGCGATCCGTTGGCGCTCGCCTCTGCCCTGCGCAAGATCGAGCAGGGGGTCAGGATGGTGCCGCTCCCGCAGGACCAAAGGCTGGTGAACACCTCGCACCTGATGATCGCCAACCCGTTCCGCGGCGGCACGATGACCAGGCTGTTCGCCACCCACCCGCCGATGAAGGAACGGATTACCCGGCTTGAGCGGATGGCCGGCCGGCCGCTGAACTAACGCGCCGCCGTCGTACTTTCCGAACCGCCTTAGCTGCGGAAGTTCACGAACTGAAGGTCAGCCTCATCGAAGTCCTTCAGCAGCGCCATGGTGGCCTGCAGGTCGTCGCGGGACTTGGACGTGACGCGGAGTTCGTCACCCTGGATCTGGGACTTGACCGACTTGGGGCCTTCGTCGCGGATGAGCTTGTTGATCTTCTTGGCCAGATCCTGGGCGATGCCCTCCTTGATGGTGGCTTCAAGCCGGAATTCCTTGCCTGAGGCGTAAGGTTCCCCCGTGTCCAGGGACTTGAGCGAGATGCCGCGGCGGATCAGTTTGGACTGCAGGACGTCCAGTACGGCCAGGACGCGCTCCTCCGAATTGGCCTTCATGAGGATTTTTTCGCCGCTGAAATCCACCTCTGCGCCGACGCCCTTGAAGTCGTAGCGCTGGGCCAGTTCCTTCTGCGCCTGGTGCAGGGCGTTCGCAACTTCCTGCTTGTCCACTTTGCTTACGACGTCGAACGTTGACTCGCCTGCCATGACTCTCCTTGTGCTGGTGGGTGCCCCCGCCGGGGCCTGATGTCTGCGTTCCAGCCTAGTACGGATGCCCCCGTTGTGAAGCTGTTTCGGCGTTCACAGGTCCCTCCTAGCCGAAGCACGGCGGGAACGAAGCCCGGTCGTGGAGAGTTGGACGGGTTGGAAGACGTCTGAAGGGAAAGACCATGCACCGCAAAGCCGTCCGTTACGCCACCCGAACCACCTCTGCAGCGGCAGGCGCCGTTGCCACCGCTGCCACGACCGTCGCTGCGGCAGCGGTGGCAGCATCGATCATCCTCAGCCCCGTGGCCGCTGCCTCCGCCCGCATGGACGGCGTGAGCGAGGACCTGCTGCGGGCCGTGCAGCTGAACCAGATCACGGAAGAGCAGGCCGTCAAATTCGAGGCCCGGCTGGCTGGCAGGATCCTTGGCGGCGCCTGATTTTCAGTACCCGTCTGCCCGTACTTCCGGGCTTTTGTGGCTCTCAAATCCTCGATTCGATTCTTCGGCGGAAGTTCTGTAAAGTTGTCTTGCCCGCGGTTACTGGAAGCGGAACGGCCCGGAAACGGACGTTCTGAACACTGCAGCCGGGGGTGATCTTCTTTTGAAGTTCGGCAGATTACCCGAGCGGCCAAAGGGGGCTGACTGTAAATCAGCTGGCAACGCCTACGGGGGTTCGAATCCCTCATCTGCCACCAAAACGAAGGCCTCCGGAACCCGATGGTTCCGGAGGCTTTTTCGTGCCCTGCTGGTGTGCCCTTGGGTTCCGGCGCCCGGCGTATCGGAGGGTTGGAGGTCCGGGTTGGAGGGCCGAGCCACCCATCGGTCATGGCCTTGTCCGCGGCTCCTGGCCTTGAAGCTCCTGAACCGCGGACAAGCCTAGGAGAATCAGTTCAGCGCGATCAGCAGCATCTGGCTGGTGCCCGGGATGCAGGTCTGCAGGATGGCCCTGGGGAAGCCACCGAAGACCGCGATCACGTCGTTGGTGGTTCCGGGATTGGGGACCTGGCCCCGGGCAGTGGCCGTGAACGTTCCATAGCCGGGGATGCTGATCGCCTCGCCTACCGCGATGCCGGAGAAGCGGTCCCAGCCACCGCAGAAATCGTGTTCCGTGATGAACAGCGAGTATCCGTCGTTCGGGGTGTAGTGGATGGGGCCGATGCAGGCGTCGACCATGGACTGGCCGCCCGAACCTGCCACATAAATGGTCCGGATGGCGGGAGCTGCCTGAACGGCCGCAGGTGCCGGCGCCGGGGCTGCCGCTGCGGGCGCCGGTGCGGAAGCAGGTATTTCGACGGCGGGACCGGTCAGCTTCAACGTCTGCCCGGGAACGATGATGCTGTACTCGGCAAGGCCGTTGGCTGCCAGCATGGCCTTCATGTCCACGCCGAAGCGGACCGCAATCGAGCCCACTGTATCGCCGGAGACCACCGTGTAGAGGTTGGAGTCACCGGCCGCCGGCGCGGGTTCGGGTGCTGCGGCCTGGGAAGCTGCGCCCGCTGCTGCCGCTCCGTCCGCCGAGACTGCGCCTTCTTTGACGGTGCCTGCGGTACTCGTGCCGGCGCCGGCGTCAGGCTCATCGAGGGGCACGGCAGCCAAAGGCCGGGCGATGCCCACCACGGGAGCGGCCGGCGTCGTGGTTTCAGCTGCTGGTGCGCGCACGGGCCCTGCCATGGCCCCGACCCCGACTGCAGCCACCACTGCGGCGGCCGCCATGCCGGCCCACAGCCTGTTGCCGACCGTCTGGCGGCCGGGGGTAAGGCCGGCCCTCGGGATGTCATTCTCGAAGTTCCGGCGTAGTGGTTCCGACGTTTCTGTTTTCAACTGGTACATGGCTGGCCCATCGAGGTTCGGTCCCGGCGAACGCAGGAGTGCATTCAGGACGGATCGAGGTGGTGCGCTGTGCGGTTCCGGCCACTGACCGGAACCGCACAGGATTGCGCACGATGGGAGGCCCGTACAGTACGGAAGCTCCACTCTGAAGCGGCATCACCCGCCCCAGATCGGAGGATGCGCCAACAACATTCGGCCCTAGGAATTTCGAGTCTAGGAATTGCGAACAGGCGCGGCACGAGTAGGGATTACCCGAATATTTCCGCGGGCTACTCGGGCCGGCGGCGGCTTCTACTCGAGCTATTTGCGGCGGCTACTTGCCTCGCAGCTTCGGCCGTCGCCCGGCGTGGCGATCCTGGGCAGTCAACCCAGCCATCGAGATTCGCTTGCCGTCAGGTTACCGATGGGTAACATTGATGGATGCACCTGCTTCTTCGCACCCTCGTTATGCTGTTCACCTCGGCCCGCCGGCCTGCGCTGTCGATCTGGGACGCTTCGTCCCTGCCGCTGCGGGTCCTGCCCACTGACATTGACATCGCCATGCACCTCAACAACGGCATGTATTTCTCGCTGATGGACCTGGGCCGGTTTGACCTGATGATCCGCAGCGGCGTGTGGAAGAGGATCCGCCAGCGGGGTTGGACCCCGGTTGCGGCCGGGGAGACCATCGCCTTCCGCAGGTCCCTGCAACTGTGGCAGCACTACACCATCGAATCCACGATCATCGGGCTGGACGCCAAGGCCATCTATTTTGAGCAGCGCCTGGTGGCCGACGGCGAGATCTACGCCCGCGCGTACATAGCCACCCGCCTGGTCGGCAAGGGCAAACCCGTCAGCCTGGAGGAGATCCTGGGCGAATTCGGTGAGCCGCCGGCGGGCCTGGAACTTCCCGACTGGATCCACGAGTGGCGCCAGGCAAACTCGTTGCCCGGAACCCGCACGCCCGCACCCCATCTCTGGGGGACCGGTGCCCGGCCTGCGGGGAACCAGGCTGCGGGGAAGCATGATGACGGGAACCAGGATGAGGGTGAAACTCCGCTACGCTCCGACGTCGCGCCGGTTCAGCACCGCCACGGCCAGTAGTACAAGAGCGGCCGATATGCCCCACAGCCACCCGGCCGCCGCCCAGTCGGCCCCGTTGGCCACGGGCGAATTTCCGTAGGCCCAGTGGTAGGGGCTGAAGTTCAGCAGCCACTCGACATCCTTGCTTTGCCTGCCGACGGCGTTGAAGACGTAGCCCAGGACGCCCACCGCGGCGCCGGCCGCCAGGCCGTAGGTCCGGCGGCCGGTGATGGCGCCGACGCACAGGGCGGTCGTTCCGCTGAGGAGGGCCAGTGCGGCGAAGAGGACCGAAGCGCCGAACAGGTTCTCCGGCCGGATGTCCAGCCGGGCCGAATCGTTAAGCAGACGGACCAGCACAAAGACCAGGGCTGAGAGCAGGACCACCCTCAGCAACAGGGCGAGGGCCCGTTCGAGCACCACCTGGCTGCGTGTTACGCCGTGGGCGAGCGTGAGTTCGAGCTGGCCGGATTCCTCGTCACCGCCCACTGCGGCGGCGCCCCAGGATACGGACGCGATGGTCATCAGCAGGAACCCGATCAGCCCGAACAGGGCTGCCTGCGTGTAGCCGGGGCCGCTGGCGATCTGGTCGTAGTTCAGGGCCCTGGTCATTTCCGCCGGCAGCGCGTTGATCATTTGCTGCATCTGTGCACTCCCCCCGAGGGAGGGATACAGCGGAAGGTAGAGGAAGATCGCGGCGGCCAGCCCGGCCGCCCAGCCCAGGGTGGAACGCCAGGTGTCAAAGAACGCCCGCCGGAACAGGGGCAGCATGGTCTTCACTTGGCCGCCTCCTGGGAGCCCGAGTACATCTTCAGGACCGATTCCTCCAGATCAGGCTCTTCCAGAACCAGCTCCGTGAGGCGGAGGGAGCCGAGCATCCGTACCAGCGGCTGGATGGCGCCTTCCAGCGTTGCGGCGACGGTGACCCGGCCGTCCCCCGAATCAAGCACCTCAACATGACCGACGCCGGGGACGCCCGCCAGGAGCGTGCCGGCGTCGTGCGCTGTGATCCCGTTAGCCGTAAGGCGCAGGCGCCGCACCGCGCCTTCCCTCAGCCCGCTGACGGACTCGACAGCGATGATCCGGCCGTCCCGCAGGATGGCCACCGTGTCCGCGGTCTGCTGGACCTCGCTGAGGACGTGCGAACTGAGGAAGATGGTTTGTCCCTTGTGCTGCGCTTCCCTCATCATGGCGTGGAACTCCTGCTGGACCAGGGGGTCCAGGCCGCTAGTGGGTTCGTCGAGGACCAGGAGCTCGGGATCATGCATGAATGCCTGGACCAGGCCGAGTTTCTGCCTGTTTCCCTTGGACAGCTTGCGGGTATGCCGGGCCAGGTCCAGCCCCAGCCGCTCGGCCAGTCCATCGATCCTGCCCGGCGCAACCGGGCCGCTGATGGCCTGGTAATGGGCCAGCAGCTTCCGGCCGGTCACCCGCTGCTCCAGGAACAGCTCGCCCGGAAGATAGCCGATCCGGCGGCGGAGATCCGGCCCGCCCTGCCGGGGGTCCATGCCCAGGACCCGAACCTCCCCGGACGTTGGGCGGATGATGTCCAGAAGGCAGCGCATGGTGGTGGTCTTGCCGGCACCGTTGGGGCCGATCACACCGAAAACCGAGCCGGTCTCCACGGCGAAATCAACGCCGTGCAGCACCTCCCGGCGGCCGAACTTCTTGGTGAGGGACCGTGTGGAGATTGCGTGGGCCATTCGACATCCTCGAGTTCCATTCGGTGTCTAGTGACCCAAGGGTAGGCTCCGCCTTCGCCGGTGTACACGGCCGGCCGCGGATATTCCCGATCACGCGTGAAGCGAACAGCCCACTCCCGGCCGCGACATCCCGGCCGGCCTCGCGTACCGTTGAACCATGGCAACCGTCGACATCACAAGTGATCAGTTCGCGTCAACCATCGAGGGCAACGACATTGTCCTGGTGGACTTCTGGGCTGCGTGGTGCGGGCCCTGCCGCCAGTTCGCGCCAACGTACAGCACCGTCTCCGAGAAGCACCCCGACGTCCTGTTCACGAAGGTGGACACCGAGGCCGAGCAGCAACTCGCCGCCGAGGCCGGCATCACCTCCATCCCCACGCTCATGGCCTTCCGCGAAAAGGTGCTGGTCTTCTCCCAGCCTGGCGCGCTGAACGCGCAGCAGCTGGAACAGGTCATCGACGCGGTGAAGGCACTGGACATGGAGGAAGTGCACGCCCATGTGGCGCGCTCGCAGGCTGAGGCAGCCGCAGCAAGCGCGAACCCAGGCACAGGTTCCGGGCCTCAGGACGGTTCGCAGATCCCCGATTTCTAGGGCTCCGCTTAGGCCGCGCTCGACTTAAACCACAACGCGGGGTCACTTCCACCCGGGACCAAGTTCCGGGCGGAAGTGCCCCGCGTTTTTGTCTGTTCGAGCAGCTTTGTCTGTTCGGGCAGCTTTGTCTGTTTCAGCAGGCTAGAGGCGGACCAGCTGGACCGGCTCAGCCAGCAGGGCGCTCAAGGATTCGTTCAGGTCCTGGACAGCGGTCCCCTTGGAATGTTTCGCCAGATATTCCTCGGACGCCCACTGCTCGGTGAGGACGAGCTTGTCCTCGGTGGCCTCGGCCAGCTCGTACCGGATGCAGCCGGGTTCGTTCACCACCTCGTCAATGGCGATTTCCAGGGCAAGCTTCACTCGGAAGAACTCGCCGTCGTTGGGGATGAACGTTGCCTGCAGGTCGATGGGTGCACTCATGGACTTCACAATACCGGCCGGCCGCGCACACCCGGCCGTCCTTTACGCCGGCCACCCTACTGTTGCGCTTCCCGTCGCTTTCATTGCCGGGGGCCAGTTGGTAGCGTGCCATCATGCGCGCTTACACAGCCGGGGACACTGACGTCCCGCTGCTCGAAGAAACCATCGGCCAGAATCTTGAGCAGGTGGTGGCCCGGTTCCCCTTCCATGATGCGCTGATCGAGGCCGCTCCGGTCCCTGGGGCCGACGCCCGCCGCTGGAGCTATACCAAGATGAACGACGACGTCGACCGCCTGGCGCGGGCGCTCCTCGCCTTGGGCGTGGCCAAGGGCGACCGCGTCGGCATCTGGAGTCCCAATTGTGCCGAATGGACCCTCCTGCAGTACGCCACCGCCAAGGCCGGCGCCATCCTGGTCAACGTGAACCCGGCGTACCGCAGCCACGAGCTGGAGTTCGTGGTGAAGCAGAACGGCATGCGGATGCTGGTGACGGCACCGTCGGACCGGGGCAGCGACTACGTCGGAATGGCCAGACAGGCGCTCGCTGGCTGCCCTGAATTGCGGGAGCTGGTTTTCCTGCCGGATTCCGGCGCCGACGGGCTCGACGCCGGAGTCCCGCAAAGCGACGCGGAACTGACGTACGCGGAGCTGCTCAAGCGGGCGGACGACGTCGGACATTCCGGGCTGAAGGCCCGCATGGCGGAACTGGACCCGTATGACCCGATTAATCTGCAGTACACCTCGGGGACCACCGGCTTCCCGAAGGGCGCAACGCTGACGCACCACAACATCCTGAACAATGGCTTCTCCATCGGTGAGCTTCTGGGGTACACGGAACATGACCGGCTGGTGATTCCGGTGCCGTTCTATCACTGCTTCGGCATGGTCATCGGCAACCTCAACGCGCTCAGCCACGGCGCGGCCACCATCATTCCGGGCCGGGGCTTCACCCCCGGGGCGGCGCTTGAAGCGGTCCAGGATTTCGGCGGGACATCCCTGTACGGGGTGCCCACCATGTTCATCGCCGAGCTGGCACTGCCCGACTTCGGCTCCTATGACCTGTCGACCCTGCGGACCGGGGTGATGGCGGGATCACCGTGCCCCATCGAGGTGATGAACCGGGTCATTTCGGAGATGAACATGAAGGACGTGGCCATCTGCTACGGCATGACCGAAACATCCCCGGTGTCCACCATGACTCGCGCAGGGGACACGCTGCAGCAGCGGACCGAAACAGTGGGACGCACCATGCCCCGGCTGGAAAGCCAGATCGTGGACCCCGGCTCGGGCGAGGTCCTGGAGCGCGGCGAGATCGGTGAGCTGTGTACCCGCGGCTATGCCGTCATGAAGGGGTACTGGAACCAGCCGGACAAGACGGCCGAGGCGATCGATGCGGACGGCTGGATGCACACCGGCGACCTCGCCCGGATGGACGACAACGGGTATGTGGTGATCCAGGGCCGGATCAAGGACATGGTCATCCGCGGCGGCGAAAACATCTACCCCCGCGAAATCGAGGAGTTCCTGTACACGCATCCGGCTATCCAGGACGTCCAGGTGATCGGTGTTCCGGACCCTAAATACGGGGAGGAACTGATGGCCTGCATCATCCTGAAACCGGGAGCCGAGCCGCTGGATGCTGCCGCCGTCGCTGATTTCTGCCGGGGACGCCTGGCCCACTACAAGATCCCGCGGTACGTGGATGTCCGCGACGACTTCCCCATGACGGTGTCGGGCAAGATCCGCAAGGTGGAGATGCGCGAGGAAGCGGTCGCCCGGCTGGGGCTCTGACGCCCCTGGTCCGGCCTCAGTGCAGGCGGTGGTCCTGGATGGTCATCCGCGGGCCGAAAGTGGGTTTGCGGAAACCGCTGAGTCCGAGCATGCGGACCACACGCTGCCGGTGGCCCTTCCACGGTTCCAGGAGGGCCAGCATTCCGGCGTCATCCGTCCGGCGGCCGGTCAGGGCCGCGCCCACATAGGCGGCAAGATGATAGTCGCCGACGGCGACCGAGTCCGGGCAGCCATGCGTCCGCTGCACCACTTCAGCGGCCGTCCACACCCCGATCCCGGGAATGACCTGCATTTTGGCCGCAGCTTCCGCCGCGGGCTGATCCGCCAGCCGTTCAAGCGCGACGGCGGAACGCAGGGCCCGCATGACGGTTGCCGAACGCTGCGGGCCCACTCCGGCCTTGTGCCATTCCCATGAGGGGATGCGCAGCCACTGCCCGGGGGTGGGCTGGACGAGAAGTCCGGCGGGTGCTGACAGTCCGGCGGCCGGGGCAGGTGAACCGAAGCGGTACATCAGGTACCGGTAGCCGCGCCGGGCCTCGATGACCGTGACTTTCTGCTCCAGGATGGTGGGGACGAGCGCGTCGATCAGGCGCCCGGTGGAGGGCAGGCGGATGGCGGGGTTCCGGCGCCGGGCTTCACGGACCAGGCGGGGGAGCGTGGCGTGGAAGCCTGGTTCATCAAAGCCGGACCAGTCATCGCCGGCTCCCAGGAGGCGCGGCACGCCGGCCAGCGCGGCTGCCGAACCGGGGCCCCATGCCTGCGCATCAACATAAGGCTCGCCGCTGTCTGCGGTGCTCCCCATGGCGCCGTCGGCCGTGCCGGCCAGGCGCAGCGTGACGGGTCCGTCCGCCGTCGTATATGCCGTCCACACCGCATCCGGCTGCACGGAAAACGAGGGATCCCCGCTGCCCCGCAAGAGGGCGCCCAGCGTCTGGAGCAGGCTGTAGGGCCCGCCGGCATGCCACCGCAGCGACGCGTCCGCGGCGGCGGCGAGCCGGGCGGGGGCATCAGCGATGGTCATGAAGACATCGTCCCACTACTCTCCGCCAAACCGTCCGCGTGCCTCCACCGGTATCAGCGGCTTCTCGGCCCGGACCTGCAGTTCCTGCACGGCCCAGGTGTTGCCGTCGGGATCGCTGAATCCAAAGAAGGTCCCGCCGTCACGCTCGTCAAAGACGGTTATCTCGCTGGCATCCACGCCGCGGCTTAACAGTTCCTCGCGTGCGGCCCGGGCGTCCGAAACCACCAGCTGCAGCCCGCGCATGGATCCGGGTGCCATTTCCCGCTGGGACGGGAGATCACCCATCACGACAGAACAGCCTGAGCCTGGCGGGGTCAGCTGGACCACATGCATGTGCTCGTTGGTGGTGTCGTGATCCAGGTGGAAGCCCACCTTGTCCCGGTAAAACTCCACGGCCCGGTCGATGTCACTGACAGGGAGCACAACCACTTCGAGTGTCCAGTCCATGGCAGAGGTTCCTTTCGACGAAAGCAGATGAGGGTGCCATTACATCTTGCCGTGCCATCCGCCGGAGTGGCCAGGACGCGACAGTGCTGTCGGGTGAGCAGTCTGAAGTGGAGACGGTAACTTTGTACTTATGAAGTACGCCCAGTCCATCCTGGACCTCATCGGCAACACCCCGCTCATCAAGCTCAACCACGTGACGGACGGCATCAAGGCCACTGTCCTGGTCAAGCTGGAGTACCTGAACCCCGGCGGATCCATCAAGGACCGTATCGCGGCCAAAATGATCGAGGAAGCCGAACGGGACGGCAAGCTGCTGCCGGGCGGGACCATCGTTGAGCCCACGTCGGGAAACACCGGCGTGGGGCTGGCCCTGGTTGCCCAGCAAAAGGGCTACAAGTGCATCTTTGTGGTCCCGGACAAGGTAAGTGAGGACAAGCGTGCGGTCCTTCAGGCATACGGTGCGGAGGTCGTCGTGACGCCCTCCTCCGTCGCCCCGGACAGTCCCCAGAGCTATTACAGCGTTTCGGACCGGATCGTGTCCGAAACTCCCGGCGCCTACAAACCGGACCAGTTTTCCAACCCTGCGGCCCCGGGAAGCCACTATGAGTCCACCGGGCCGGAGATCTGGCGCGATACCGACGGCAAGGTGACGCACTGCGTGATCGGCGCGGGCACCGGCGGAACCATCACGGGAACCGGCCGGTACCTCAAGGAAATCTCTGCTGAGCGGCCGGAGTCCGACGGCGGCCCGGTCCGGATTGTCGGAGCGGACCCGGAGGGGTCGGTGTATTCAGGCGGGACGGGGCGCCCGTACTTCGTGGAGGGCGTGGGCGAAGACATGTGGCCGGCGAACTACGACAAATCCGTTCCGGACGAGGTCATCGCCGTCAGCGACGCCGATTCCTTCGCCATGACGCGGCGGCTGGCCCGGGAGGAGGGCCTGCTGGTGGGCGGCTCCTCCGGCATGGCCGTGGTGGCTGCCACGCGCATCGCCCGGGACCTGCCGGAAAGCGCCGTGGTGGTGGTGATCCTGCCGGATTCGGGCCGCGGCTACCTGGCCAAGATCTTCAATGACCAGTGGATGCGCTCCTACGGCTTCCTCTCCGGCGGCGAGGAATCGTCCGTGGGCGAGGTGATCAAGTCCAAGACCGGAGAGCTTCCCGCCCTCGTGCACATCCATCCGAACGAGACCGTGCGGGATGTCATCAACATCATGAACGAATTCGGGGTAAACCACATCCCGGTCCTCTCGCAGGAACCTCCCGTGGTGATGGGCGAGGTCCTTGGTGCCGTGGATGAGCGGACCCTGACCTCCAAACTGTTCCGCGGCGAGGCCAAGCTGACCGACAAGATCTCCGAGCACATGGGGCCGAAACTCCCGGTCATCGGCTCGTTGGAAACCATTTCGGCAGCCCGCGAGCTGCTCTCCGACGTGGACACCGTGATGGTGACCTTCGTCGGCGCCCCTGTGGGCATCCTGACCCGGCACGACCTCCTCGCCTACCTCAGCAACTGAACTTCCACTGTGTTGCATCAACAACTGCTTCACCACTGAACAGGAGCACCATGTCTGAAGAAAACCAAGGATTCAACACCCGCGCCGTCCATGCCGGCCAGGCTTTCGAGCCGCGCACAGGAGCGGTTGTCCCGCCGCTGCACTTCAGCTCCACCTACGCGCAGGACGGCATCGGCGGCCTGCGCGACGGCTACGAGTACGGCCGCGGGGGAAACCCGACGCGCGACGCCCTGCAGGTACAGCTCGCTGCCCTGGAAGGCGGAACCCATGCCTTCTCCTTCAGCTCGGGCCTGGCGGCGGAAGACTCCCTGATCCGCGCCCTCGCACGTCCCGGAGACCACATCGTGCTCGGCAACGACGCCTACGGCGGCACCTACCGCCTCATCAACGGCATACTCGGCGAGTGGGGCATCGGCAACACCCCTGTGGACATGTCCGACCTCGATGCCGTCACCGCCGTCGTGGCGGCCAACAAGACCCGGTTTGTCTGGGTCGAGACGCCCTCCAACCCGATGATGAAGATCACCGACATCCAGGCCCTCGCCAAGGTGGCGCACGACGCCGGCGCCCTCCTGGTGGTGGACAACACCTTTGCGTCCCCTTACCTGCAGACCCCGCTCTCCCTGGGTGCCGACGTGGTGGTGCACTCCACCACCAAGTACATTGGGGGCCACTCCGATGTGGTGGGCGGCGCCGTCGTGGTCAAGGATGCGGAACTGGCCGGGAAGATAGGCTTCGTGCAGTTCGCCGTCGGAGCGGTCTCCGGTCCCATGGACGCCTTCCTCACCACCCGCGGCCTGAAGACCCTGGGGGTCCGGATGGACCGGCACAGCGAGAACGCGCAGGCAGTGGCCGAGTGGCTGCTGGAGCGCCCCGAAGTGGAGGCCGTGCTCTACCCCGGCCTGCCGAGCCACCCCGGCCACGAGCTGGCCAAGAAGCAGATGAAGAAGTTCGGCGGCATGGTTTCCGTCCAGTTCAAGGGCGGCGAGGCGGCGGCCCGCAAGGTTGCCGAGGCGACGTCCGTGTTCACTTTGGCCGAGTCCCTGGGCGGTATTGAATCGCTCATGAACTACCCCTCGGAAATGACCCATGCCTCGGTGAAGGGCACTGAACTGGCGGTACCCGTGAACCTGATCCGCCTGTCCTGCGGGATCGAGGACGTGGAGGACCTCGTCGCGGACCTCGAGCACGCCTTCACCTTCATCCAGTGACGGCATCCTCCCCGGCAGTGGCATCCGGCACCACGCGCGGCTGGATCGCGACGGCGGCAGGTGCCGCCGCCGTCGTCGTCGCCCTGGTGGTGCTGTACTCCGCCTACATTCCCCTGATGAACGACTTCGAGGTCTACTACTACGGGGGCAGTCGGGTGCTCCGGGCCGGAGAGACGGGGGTCAATGAGCTGTACGCGCTCCGTGACGGCCTGCCGTTCACCTACCCGCCGTTCGCGGCACTCCTGTTCGCCGCCCTGGCGCTGCTGCCCGTCGGGGCCAGCGGCCTGATCTTCATTACGACGGCGCTCGCCGGGGCTGCCGTGGTGGCCGCCTGGCTCGCCCGCCACTACTTCCGGCTCCGGGGCTGGCGGGAGTCCTTTGCCGACTGGCGTTTCCGGGCCGTGGCGCTCGCGGCGACCGCCGCAATCCTGCTGCTCGGTCCGTGGCGTGACACGTTCGACTTCGGGCAGATCAACATCATCCTGATGGGCCTGATCCTGGCGGACTTCGCGCTGTACGGAAAAGACCGGGCAGGGGAGATCCGCTGGCCTGCCGGACTGCTGATCGGCATCGCAGCAGGGATCAAGCTCACGCCGCTGGCGTTCGGCCTTTACTTCCTGGTCAGGCGCGACTTCAAGGCGCTGGGCTGGATGGCCGGAGGGTTCTTCGGCTCCATTGCCGTGGCCTGGGCCGTCCTCCCCAGCGCCTCGCTGACGTTCTGGACCAAGATCCTGCCCGACACCAGCCGGATCGGCGGCCCCGCGTACCTGGACAACCTCTCCATCAAGGGCCTGCTGCTGCACATCGGCCTGCCGGATTCGGCAGTGACCACGGCGCTCTGGCTGGTGCTTTCGCTGGCCTTGGCAGCTGTGGCGGCGTTGGTCATCAAGTGGGCCGTGGCCGCTGACGAGAACTTTGTGG
This sequence comes from Arthrobacter sp., assembly GCA_036565085.1. Taxonomy (GTDB): domain Bacteria; phylum Actinomycetota; class Actinomycetes; order Actinomycetales; family Micrococcaceae; genus Arthrobacter. The sequence goes on along the minus strand of DATCNU010000084.1, from coordinate 12,938 downwards.
CCGTCTCCGCCAACGCCGTCCTGATGCTGCTGGTCAGCCCTGTTTCCTGGTCCCACCATTGGGTGTGGATGGCGGTGGCGCTGCCATCCATGGCCTTCGCGATGCACCGGGTGCCCTCCCGCAAGGGGAAGACGCGCGCGGCCGGCTGGGTGGTCGTTGCCTTCTCGGCTGTTGCCTTCTACCTCACGCCCAAATACTTGGCCATGATGGCTGGCGCGCAGGAATGGGGCAAGGATCCGCAGACCCAGTGGCAGCTGGCGGTCACCAGCCTGGGCGTCCTGTGCGGCGTGGCCCTGCTGGCATACTGGGCCATTGCCTACCGCCCGTCGCGCTGGGCGCTGCGGCAGCCGCGCCCGTGAGCTGAGCCCGCCGGTCTGGCTTTCTTCAAGAGAGTCAGCTAGGGTTCCTGTATGGCACTTCGATCCAACTGGTCCGAACGCACCTGCAGCATGGCGCGCGGCCTCGACATCCTCGGCGATCCCTGGAGCATGCTGGTCCTCCGGGAGGTCTTTTTCGGCAACCGGCGCTTCGACGCCATCAAGTCCCGCCTCGCGGTGGCGGACTCGGTGCTCACCAGGCGCCTGGCCGGCCTGGTGGAGTCGGGGCTGCTGCGCAAAAAGGCGTACGACGACGGCGGCCGCACCCGCCAGGAATACGTCCTCACAGCCAAGGGCGAGGACGCCTTGCCGGTACTCAACGCCGTGGTGATCTGGGCCGAAAAGCATCTGCCCGCACCTTCGGAACGGGCCCACATGTACGTCATCCACTCCGGCTGCGGCCGCAGGACCAGCTCGGCGGACACCTGCACCGAGTGCGGGGAACCGCTGACCGCCGCCAATACCAGCTGGCACAGCCTGGCCCGGTCCGACGCTCCCGTTGAACTTGCCACGGCCGCCCCCACGGTGAATGGAACGGCCGCATGAGCGCCGGATCAAGCGCAACCGAACCAAGCGCCACCAAATCAGCAGAACAGGAATCCCCATCCGCAGCGCCGGACTCTGAATCGGCAGAACTGGGGACCAGGCAGCCCGGTCCCGCCCCCAAGCGGCGCCGGCTTCATCCCGCCTGGATCGTGGCGGCGGTGGCCTTCCTGGCCCTGGTGGGCGCGGCAGGGTTCAGGGCCGCGCCCGGCGTACTGATGATTCCGCTGCAGCAGGAGTTCGGCTGGTCCACCACAGTCCTTTCGGCGGCCGTCAGTATCAACCTTGTCCTTTTCGGCCTCACAGCGCCCTTTGCCGCTGCCCTGATGGAACGGTTCGGCATCCGGGCGGTGACGGCTACCGCCCTGGTGCTGATCGGTGCCGGCAGCGCCCTCACGGTGCTGGTCAGCCAGTCGTGGCAGATCCTGCTGACCTGGGGTCTGCTCATCGGGCTGGGGACCGGCTCCATGGCACTCGTCTTCGCGGCCACCATCGCAAACACCTGGTTCGCCAAGAGCCGCGGCCTGGTGATCGGTATCCTCACGGCCGGGAGCGCAGCCGGCCAGTTGGTCTTCCTGCCGCTCATTGCCATGCTGGCCCAGGATCCCGGCTGGCGGCAGGCATCACTGCTGATCGCCGCCGGTGCGCTGGCCGTGGTGCCGCTCGTGCTGAAGTTCCTGAAAAACTCACCGTCCGACGTCGGGGCACTGCCTTACGGCGAAACCGCACCCCAGGCAGCTCCGGCCGCTGCGCCGGTTTCGGCGGAAGCGGTGGCAGCCGCCCCTGCCGGCAATGCCGCAGTGCGGGCGCTTCAGGTGCTCAAACGCGCCAGCAAGGTGCGCACTTTCTGGGCCCTCGTGGCAGGCTTCGCGATCTGCGGAGCCACCACGAACGGGCTCATCGGCACCCACTTCATCCCCTCAGCACACGACCACGGCATGCCGGAAACGACGGCAGCCGGGCTTCTCGCCGTCGTCGGGATCTTCGACATACTGGGAACCATTGCCTCCGGCTGGCTGACTGACCGCTTCAACCCTCGAATCCTGCTGGCCGCCTATTACCAGTTCCGCGGGATTGGCCTCCTGGTGCTGCCGTTGCTCCTGAGCGCCACGGTCCAGCCCAGCATGATCGTCTTTATCGTCATCTACGGCCTGGACTGGGTGGCCACGGTTCCACCCACGGCGGCCATCTGCCGCAAGACCTTCGGAGCAGACGGGAGTGTGGTGTTCGGCTGGGTCTTCGCGGCCCACCAACTGGGCGCTGCGGCGGCTGCGATCGCCGCTGGCGCCATTCGTGACGCCACCGGACAGTACAGCTACGCCTGGTTTGCGGCGGCGGCCATGTGCACCATCGCGGCCGTCATCAGCGCCACCATCCGCCGGGACGCGATTTCGCGGGAGCCGGTTCCTGTCGCGGCAGCCTAGCCAATAACCGCAATTCGCCGCCTGCTTCAGTAATATGTACCTACGGCAATGCGCCGTTCCACTGACGCGCCGTACGCCTGCAACATCACCATGGGACCCGGCTGCCCATAGCCAGCGAACTTGGGGGACAACCGATGCCAGAAAGCAACGTGGACTTAACGGCTGTAGACGGGCGGCATGCTGACGGCCCACCCGGCGCTGCGCCCGTCATTGCCCCGGCGAAACGAAAGCGGAGCCTTCGGTTGTGGAGGCTGGTTGTCCTGTGGCTGCCTGCTGGCGTTGTTGCCGTACCCGTATGGTTCCTGCTCGCCGATTGGAACAAACAGGGCATCGACTTCAGCGTCTACTGGCACGGCGGAAAAATCCTGAACGACGCCGGATGGCAGCCGTCGGCCCTGTACGGCCCCACTGTGCAATGGGCCGGGGGCCCTGGCCTGCCGTTCACCTATCCGCCTTTCGCGGCACTGGTGTTCAGCCTCCTGGCCCGGCTCCCCGAAACTTTGGCCCTGCAGCTGTTCAACGCGGCGGGTGTTGCCGTGGCTGCATGGCTGTCGGCCCTCGGTGTGAGGTATTGGAACTCCAAAGCCGACTGGCGGACAGCATTCGAAACACCCCGGAGCCGCTGGATTGCGGCCGCGGGGCTTTTGGCCATCCTGACGCTCGGACCCTGGCGCGAGTCGTTGGCATTCGGCCAGGTCAACATCCTGCTCATGGGACTCATGACGGCGGACCTGCTGTCACGGAACCACCGCTGGAACAGTCGGATGCCGGGCAGCGGCTTCCTGGTTGGCGTTGCCGCCGGCATCAAACTCACTCCTCTGGTATTTGGCCTGTATTACCTGATGCGGAAGGACTGGCGCGGCCTGATGAACATGGGCGCCGGCTTTACGGCAACAGTGCTGGCGGGATGGCTGCTGCGTCCCGCCGAGTCCGTCCAGTTCTGGTTCGACATCCTGCAGGACACCTCGCGGATCGGCGGCGCGGGCTATGTGGACAATCTCTCCATCAAGGGCGCGCTCCTGCACTTTGGCGTACCCGAGTCCGCGGTGACGGTGCCGTGGCTGGTGCTGAGCCTCCTCGTGGTCGCCTTCGCAGCCGCCGTCATCAAACTGGCCAGCGATCAGGGCGCACGTGTCGTGGCAGCGTCCGCTACTGCGCTCGCCATGCTTCTCATCAGCCCTGTTTCCTGGTCACATCACTGGGTGTGGGTGGCTGCCGTCCTGCCGGCTTTCGCCTGGACACTGCGTGAAACGCCGGAGCGGTTCCGGCGGCTGCGGGCCGTCATGACCTCGGTGCTGCTGCTGTCCGTCCTGGCGTTCTGCTTCTCACCGAAGACCATCGGGTTGGCATTCGGCGCCGAGGACCTGGACATCCAGACGCCCGGGCTGTGGATCATGGCCTCCAGCGGCGGAGCCTTCTGCGGGGCCGCCATCCTGCTGTGCTGGCTGGCCGCCCTGCGCCGGGGCGCCCTGTCGAGGGACGATGCGGACACCGTTGAACCAGACATGCTCGAACGCGCTGTCCTTCCCTCCGTCGCTGAACCTGCCGCCTGACAGCGGTGACCAATCCATCCGGCACGGTTTAGCCTTGGTGCAAGCGGTGACTATTCTGACGTGACGAATCTGACGGGAACCGACGCCACTTGACAGGAGTGCCCATGAACGAGGCGGAGAACGGGACCAGGCCCGAGGCCGCGCGGACACCCTATGTCCCGCGCCGGATTACCGGGCCGGTTTTGATGGGCGTCGTGCCCGGCCAGCCGCTGGCCGTGGCGCACCGGGCCGCTGAACTGGCAAACAGCCTGAACGTGAAACTGATCTGCGCCTATGTGGATGTCACCACCTACCTCGCCGAGGAACCCGACGGCCGGGTCGAAGCCCTGCCGATTGATCCGGACGGGATCGACGACGACATTGAGGGAATCAGTGCAGGAATGAGGGAACGGCTGCAGGAGGCCCTGGACGAAAGCGGGGTGTCATGGTCCTTCGTGACCCTCGCCGGGGACCCTGCCCGGGCTCTGGGGCGGCTGGCTGAATCGGCCGACGCGTCCATCATCGTCGTCGGCACGCGTGAACGCGGCTTCGGAGCACGGTTCGAGGAGCTGCTCGTTGGCTCGGTGGCGGTCCATCTCACACACCGGCAGCACCGCCCTGTCCTGGTGGTCCCGCTCGCCCCGCAAAACAGGCATCATCGGCAGGAGGGCCACTGATGGAACCGCCCACCCCGGGCTCTACCGCGGCCCCCCGAACCGGGAAAAGCCGTACCGCGGGCACGCAGCAGCCACCCATCGACAATGGCCCGGCGGGGACCGGCGCTGACGCAGCAGATGCCGGCACCCTGGGCGAGGTCCGCGTCCACCGCCCCGTGCACCTGCACCCCGGGTTTGTGCTGGTCGTCATCACCGGAGGCGTGTTCGGAGCATGGGCCCGCTACGGCCTTGGCGGTGTCCTGCCGTCCCCGGGCGGATGGCCGCTGCCGACGCTGGTCATCAACCTGGCCGGGGCCTTGCTGCTCGGCGTCCTGCTGGAGGCACTGGTCCGCCGCGGTCCCGACGCCGGCAGGCTGAGGACAATCCGGTTGCTCGCCGGCACCGGGTTCATGGGCGCCTTCACCACCTACAGCACGCTCGCCCTGGAAACAAACACCCTGCTCGGGGCAGGACGGACCATTGACGCCCTGACTTACGTCGCGGCAACGCTGATCGGCGGCGCTGCGGCCACCGTGACCGGCATAAGTGTCGCGGCCGGGCACCACGGCAGGGTGGCTGGACGACGGCGCGACGCGGCCCTCCGCCCCGGCCCGGGGGAGAGCAGCCAATGAACGTCCTGACGGTTCTTTTGCTCGGACTCGCCGGCGGACTCGGCGCCGGCACCCGCTTCGTGGCCGACGGACTGGTCCGCTCCAGGTTCCGCAGTGCGCTGCCCGTGGGAACCATTGCCATCAACATCTCCGGATCTTTCCTCCTGGGACTGGTCGCCGGGGCCGTGATCATCCACGCGGCACCCGTGGAACTGCAGGCCATCGCCGGCACCGGATTCCTGGGCGGCTACACCACGTTCAGCACGGCCAGCTTCGAGACCGTCCGGCTCATCCAGTCCCGCCGCACCGGGCTGGCCCTGCTGAACAGCGTGGGAACCGCCGCTGCCGCCGTCGGCGCCGCAGCCGCCGGCCTCGCGCTGGCCAGTGCTTTCTGAGAGCGGAGCGGCTGTGCAGGAAAAGAATCGGCAGCATGTAGGGACGGACCGGACAGGAGACACCCGGCGGAACCGGCTCGAACCCATGGGGTTCGTCCTGGCGTTTGGCGCAGTGAGCATGCTCGCCGACGTCGTATACGAAGGTGCCCGGTCCATCACCGGCCCGTTCCTGGCCACCCTCGGCGCCACCGCGGTCATGGTTGGCTTCATCACCGGATTCGGTGAGGCCATCGCCCTGGTCCTGCGCCTCGGTACGGGGCCCCTTGCAGACCGGACCCGCAAGTACTGGCCGCTGACCATCGCCGGCTATGCCCTGACTGTTGTCGCTGTCCCGCTCCTGGCCCTTGCCGGTTCCCTGTGGCAGGCGTCGGCGCTTGTCATCACGGAGCGGTTCGGCAAGGCTGTCCGCACGCCGGCCAGGGACACCATGCTCTCCCACGCCGGGGCGGAAATGGGACGAGGGAAGGCTTTCGCCGTCCACGAGGCCCTCGACCAGTCCGGCGCGCTCCTGGGTCCGCTGCTTGTCGGGCTCATGATTGCCGTCTCGGGATACCAGCTCGGATTCGGTGTCCTCGCCATCCCCGGCGCACTCGCCCTGGTTGCCGTGCTCCTGCTCCGCCGGGCCGTCCCTGCACCGGAGCGGTTCGACGCCGATGCCGTTGCCGCCCACGCTGCCGGGCGGGGTGCACAGGCAGTGCGTGTCCCGTTGCCGGCCCGGTTCTGGTGGTACAGCGCGTTCACCGCCGTGTCGATGTCCGGGTTTTCCACGTTCGGGGTGATCTCTTACCACCTGGAAGTCCAGAGGATTCTTCCCTCGGCGCTGATCCCGGTCACCTATGCCCTCTCCATGGGCGCCGCCGCCCTGGCCGCCCTGGGATCCGGGGCGCTCTACGACCGGATCGGGCTGCGGGGCCTGCTCATCGCCCTGCCGCTGACGGCCGCTGTCCCGTTCCTGTCCTTCACCGACACACCCGGCCTGGTCTGGGCCGGAGCCGCGGTCTGGGGAGCCGCCCTGGGAATTCATGAATCCACGCTTCGCGCCGCCGTCGCCGACCTCGTCCCCGCCGGCCGGCGCGGGACCGGATACGGCATCTTCACTGCCATCTACGGCCTGGCCTGGCTGGGCGGGTCAACCATCATCGGAGCCCTCTACTCGGCCTCGCTCACAGGGCTCACCATCTTCACCGTCCTCACCCAGCTTCTGGCACTGATCGCCTTCATACCCTTACTCAAGCCCGCTGCCGCGCAGGGCCCGCCCACCTGATGTGCAGCGTTCCCTGGTTCCGTCTGTCCTCGATTGCCGGACACGATTGCGGGACACTGGAACCATGGACGCTGAACTGCTGACCATCCCCGAATGCCCCCATACCGGTGCGGCATTCCGGCTGTTTCGCGCCGCCCTGGACCTCGAAGGAATCACAGACTCCCTCATGGTCCGCGAGATCAGGACAGAGGACGAAGCGGCGGCGCTGTCCTTCCACGGCTCACCGACCTTCAGCCTGAATGGAACGGACCTCTTCCCGTCCAGCGCGGAACCGGCTCTGGCATGCCGGGTCTACCCGACGCCGGACGGACTCTCCGGCCAGCCGGCCCTGGAGACTCTGCGCGCGGCAATCCGGACCTCGCGTCCCACCGGCTGGCCGCGGGACTGAGATCCCGCGGGACTGAGATCCAGCGGGACTGAGATCCAGCGGAACGGATCAGCGGAACGCGCCGGTGCCTGTGATGTGCTGGCCCAGTACCAGGGTGTGGACCTCATCGGTGCCCTCATAGGTGCGCACCGACTCCAGGTTGGCGGCATGGCGCAGCGGCGAGTAGTCCAGGGTGATGCCGTTGCCGCCGAGGATGGAACGAGCCTCCCGCGCGATGGCAATCGCCTCGCGCACGTTGTTCAGCTTGCCCAAGGAGATCTGCTCGGGCCGCAGGGTTCCGGCATCCTTGAGCCGTCCCAGATGGAGGGCCAGCAGGGTCCCTTTCTGGATCTCCACCACCATGTTGACCAGCTTCTCCTGCGTCAGTTGGTATCCGGCCAGCGGCTTTCCGAACTGGAGCCGGCCCTGGGAGTATTTCAGTGCGGCCTCGTAGGAATCGCGCGCCGCCCCCATCGCACCCCAGGCAATGCCGTACCGCGCCTCGTTCAGGCAGGTGAATGGTCCACGCAGGCCGAAGGCACCAGGCAGCAGGGCCTCCGGTCCCAGCCGGACGCCGTCGAACATCACATCGCACTGGATGGAGGCACGCATCGACAGCTTCCGCACGATGGGCGTGGCGGTGACGCCCGGCGTTCCTGCCGGCACCAGGAAGCCGCGGACCCCGTCGTCGGTCTTGGCCCACACCACTATTACGTCCGCCACGGAAGCGAACCCGATCCAGCGTTTGACCCCGTCGAGGACCCAGCCGGCGTCATCTCCTGGCCCGTCCTGGCGGGCAACAGTGGTCATGGAGGACGGATCGGAGCCCGCCGTGGGTTCGGTCAGGGCGAAGCATCCGATCAGCTCGCCGGCCGCCATCCGGGGGAGCCATTCCTGCCTTTGTTCCTCGGAACCCCATTTGTGGATGGCTGTCATGGCCAGCGAACCCTGCACCGAAACGAAGGTGCGGATCCCGGAGTCCCCGGCCTCCAGCTCCATCGCCGCCAGGCCGTATTCGACGGCGGAGCGGCCGGGGCAGCCGTATCCCTTCAGATGCATCCCCAGGACCCCGAGTTCGCCGAGTTCGGCGGCAAGCTCCAGGGGGAAAACGGCGTCGTCGTACCAGCGGGCAATGTCCGGCTTGATCCGCTGGTCGGTGAAATCACGGATCCGCTGCCGGACAGCCAGCTCCTCGGTGGTCAGCAGCCAGTCAAGGGCCAGGACATCGGAGGAATCCGAGGCCTGCGGCAGGTCGTCAGCCTTGCTCATCCGCGCATCCCGGGAGTGGCGGTGCCCGGCCGCTGTGGCACGAAGTCCTTATACGGGTCCATGACGTCCCCCTCGGTGGTCCATGCAGCAACGAAGGCGCAGCTTTGCGCCGGAATCTGAATCCTCAAATCAGCGTAGTCCCTGCCCCCGCCGCCCGCAGCAAGAACCGGGGAGAACTGCCCTTGGCATTACAGGCAGGCCCGCGGCCGGGGAACCTAGACTGGAACCATGGAAACTGCAACTGTGCTGGCCGTCTGCCGCGTCCACCAGCTCCTGAGTGATGAAGGAAGCGTCGGAGTGACGGCCATCGACAAGCGGCCGGTCGATGGCCCGGTGAAGGTCCATAATCTGGGCCTGCATGGCGACATCCAGGCGAACCGGATCGATCACGGTGGTGAAGACCAGGCGATCTACGCCTACTCCCAGGCCGATGCGGACTACTGGGCTGCCGAACTGAACCGGGAGCTCCCGCCGGGAATCTTTGGCGAAAACCTGCGGGTTGCCGGCATCGAGACCACCGGCGCAGTGATCGGCGAGCGCTGGAAGATCGGACTGGACGTCGAATTGGAGGTCACCTCCCCCCGCACCCCCTGCGCCACCTTCCAGCGCCGCATGGCGGAGCCCCGGTTCGTCAAACGCTTCACCGAGGAGGGGAGGGTGGGCACCTACCTCAGGGTGATCCGTACCGGCAGCATCCGGGCCGGTGACCACATCCACCGCATCTTCGTGCCTACCCACGGGGTCACCGTCGGCAAGTGGTTCACCGATCCGGATCTCGAGTCGATGGAAGCATTGCGGGATGCCGACGCCGATGGCGAGATCCGCCTGCAGCAGCCAGAGTTCGACGAAAAGTTCGGCCTGCTGTTGCGCCGGCTGGGCCGGTGACCGCGCGCTGAACGCTGCCGGAAGCCGGCGCCGTGTGCGCAAGCTCACTGCCGCCGTCGGACCTCGGATTACGCCTGGGCTGATCCGTGCCTTACACTTGAAACATCCCCCACTCCGGAAATCCCTTATTCCTGCCCAATTTTTGAGGCAGGACTGGCAAGTGTTGGGGCCCGCTACTGTGATGCGGGCATTTTCATAGGGAGAGCCGGCTAAAGAAAACGCTGTACAGACTGCTGGGATAGCAGCCAAGAGATGCAGCGGGAAGTCCTGCCACGGGATTGCGAAAGCGCCGGACTTCCATTGACCGGCCGGTCAATGTATGCCCGGCACCCACGGCACACGTACTGCGGCTCCGCTCACCTCGGGTTGTGCCGCCTGGCCCCTATGGATGAGGAAATTTCCCCTATGCCCGAAAATCAGAACGACACGACCGCTGAAACAGCAGCCACGGAAGATACCGTGACGGCCGTCGAGACCGCACCCGCCGCCGTCTTCATCGAAGCACCGCAGGCTGATGCGCCCCAGACCGAAGCTCCTCAGGCTGAAGAGGCCCCCGCCGAAGCACGCCAGGCTGAAGCTCCCCAGGCTGAAGCTCCCCAGGGTGAAGCGCCCAAGGCCGACCCGACCAGTGGCGAAGCCGGCACCGAAGCGGACGGCATCCGCTTCGCGGATCTCGGCATCGACCCCCGCGTCCTCGCCGCCCTGCAGGACGTCGGCTACGAGAAGCCTTCCCCCATCCAGGCAGCAACCATCCCGCTGCTGCTTGAAGGCCGCGACGTCGTGGGCCTCGCCCAGACCGGCACCGGTAAGACTGCAGCATTCGCAGTACCGGCACTGTCCCGCCTGGCCGAGCTCCACGACCTCAACGGCCCCTCCCGCAAGACGCAGGCACTGGTTCTGGCTCCGACCCGCGAGCTGGCGCTCCAGGTTGCCGAGGCTTTCACCTCCTACGCCAAGCACATCGACGACTTCACCGTCCTGCCCGTCTACGGCGGCTCCGCCTACGGCCCGCAGCTGGCCGGCCTGCGCCGCGGCGCCCAGGTTGTCGTCGGCACCCCCGGCCGCGTGATCGACCACATCGCCAAGGGTTCGCTGGACCTGTCCGAGCTCCAGTACCTGGTGCTGGACGAAGCTGACGAGATGCTGCGCATGGGCTTCGCCGAAGACGTGGAGCAGATCTTCCAGCAGACCCCTTCGGACCGCCAGGTGGCCCTGTTCTCGGCCACGATGCCGAGCCAGATCCGCCGCATGTCCAAGCAGTACCTGAACAACCCGGCCGAGATCTCCGTCAAGTCCAAGACCACCACCGGCGCCAACACCCGCCAGCGGTACCTGCAGGTCATGGGCCCGCACAAGCTCGACGCGCTGACCCGCATCCTCGAGGTCGAAGAGTTCGACGGCGTCATCGCCTTCGTGCGGACCAAGATGGCTACCGAGGACCTGGCTGACAAGCTGAGGTCACGCGGTTTCCAGGCCGCCGCCATCAACGGTGACATCCCGCAGCAGCAGCGCGAACGCACCGTCGAGGCGCTGAAGGAAGGCCGTATCGACATCCTGGTGGCCACCGACGTCGCGGCCCGCGGCCTTGACGTTGAACGCATCAGCCACGTGATCAACTACGACATTCCGCATGACACCGAGTCCTATGTGCACCGCATCGGACGCACCGGCCGTGCCGGACGTTCCGGCGACGCCGTGCTGTTCATGACTCCGCGGGAGAAGTACCTGCTGCGTTCCATCGAGAAGGCCACCCGCCAGCCGGTGGAGCAGATGCACCTGCCCACGGCCGAGACCGTGAACACGCTGCGGCTGGGCAAGTTCGCCGAGCGCATCACCGAGACCCTTGAGTCCGAGGATGTTGCGGCGTTCCGCGACCTCATCTCCTCCTACGAGGAAGAGCACAACGTTCCGGCGTCGGAGATCGCTGCTGCCCTGGCCGTCATGGCCCAGGGCGGGCAGCCGCTGCTGGTCAAGGAACTGCCTGCGGCTCCTGAGTTCCAGAAGCGCGAGCGCGCCAAGGACGGCTTCGGCTCCCGTGGCCCGACCCGCACGCTCACCGAGGGCAACGCCACCTACCGGATCGCCGTCGGACGCCGCCAGCGCGTCATGCCGGGTTCCATCGTCGGCGCCATTGCCAACGAAGGCGGCATTTCCTCGGCCCAGATCGGCGGCATCGACATCCGTTCGGACCACTCCCTTGTGGAGCTCCCGGCCGATCTCAGCCCCGACCAGCTGAAGGCCCTGTCCCGCACCCGGATCGGCGGCGAGCTGATCCACCTCGAGCTGGACAACGGCCGCAAGCCCTCCGGCGGCGGCGAGCGTGGCGGCTACCAGGGCAACCGTGGCGGCGACCGCGGCGGCTACCAGGGAAACTCCGGCGGAGACCGTGGCGGCAACTTCAAGGGCAACGGCGGGTTCAAGAAGGAATTCCGCAAGACTGAGGGCGGCGCTGCTGACCGCGGCGGCCGCTCGTACGGCGAGCGTTCGGAACGCAGCGTTGGCACCGACAGCGGCGCCAGCCGCGGCCAGGCCAGCGATTCCCGCTTCGGCGGCCACGGTGACGGCTCACGCAAGCCCCGCCAGGGCAACGAAGGCGGACAGCGCGACTTCAACCGCAAGGGCAAGTGGTAACCGTCAGCTAGTCTGACACCCCGAGGGGCCGGCTTTCGAGCCGGCCCCTCGGCATTTAAGGCACGACGGCGGATTGGGCCGCCGGGATATGCCTCTCGCCCTTTGGGACGCCTGCCGCCGTCGTGGTTTTGGGCCGCATGGGGAAGGGGCCTTGGAGAAGCCGGCGGGCGGCAATACGATCGAAGGGCTACCGGCGGCGTAGCTGAGCGCCCGCCTGAACGACGGACCGTATGGCACTGAGAGAGGCATCACCTGTGGGACTCCTGGACGACCTGAAAAAGAACCTCCGCAACACCAGCAGCGACGGCGGCCCCCCGGAGGAGCCCGTCACTGTCCAGGAGGCCGCCGCTGACGCCGTCGTGGACGGGCAGCCTGACACTCAAGTTGTGGACGTGCAGCCAGACGCCGAAGCCCTTGTCGAACCGGTGGCCGAGCCCGAGCTGGCTGAACCTGTTCTGGCGGAGCCGGTGCTGACTGAGCCTGTCGCCCTGGACGAGGCAGGAACCGTTTCCGAGGTGATGGTTGAGGCCGGAGATACCATGGCCGGCATCGCGAGACAGTATGGCGTGGACGTGGCTGAGCTGATTGCCGTCAACGCGGACACCGTCCCGAATCCGGACCATATCTACCCCGGGCAGGTGCTCCGGCTGCCCTAGTCTTCAGGGTCAGGAGACAGTCACAAAACCGGTGCGGGCGCAACTGTTTCGGTGCACCCTGACAGGCCCCGATGACGATTTGTTGGTCGTGAAAACATCCGGTAGAGTATTTACTCGTTGCCCCCCTAGCTCAGTGGTAGAGCGCGTTCTTGGTAAGAACGAGGTCACCGGATCGATTCCGGTGGGGGGCTCTGAGTGAGGGCCTGTGTCAAGGCGGTTTTTGACCGGCTTGGGGCAGGTTTTTCTCATTCGTGGCGGTGTAGCTCAGTTGGTTAGAGCGCACGACTCATAATCGTGAGGTCGGGAGATCGAGCCTCCCCACCGCTAC
>DATCNU010000083.1:0-40920 GCA_036565085.1 Arthrobacter sp. | reverse complement strand
GCGTCCCACATGCCGTACGCCCCGGCGCCTGCCGCGGCCAGGCGCGGGTATAGCTCTGCCTGCTGGCGGTGGATGGATTCGCCGCGGGTCTGCGCCATGGCACGCATGGCTGCTGCCGCGCTCTCCCGCTGGTAGTAGTAGTACAGGTATTCATTGGGAAGGGCACCCAGACGGGCCAGGAACGGCTGGGGGAACAGCCGGCCTTCCTCGAAGGACTGCAGGGCCTCCGGGTCGGACAGCAGCCCTGGCAGCAGGTCCCGGCCGCCGGATTCCAGCCGGTAGAGCCAGCCGAGGTGGTTGAGCCCGTAGTAGCCCACGCCGTCGAGCTTTCCGTCAGGCAGCGGGATGCCGGCGGCGCGGGCCGCGCGGTGCACCAGCCCGCCGGCAGAGTCGCAGATCCCGATGACTTTCTTTCCGAGCACGGGCAGCAGGGCCTCGGTAACGATTCCCGCAGGGTTAGTGAAATTGATGAGCCACGCGTCCGGACAGTGCTCCAGCATCTGCTGCGCGAGGTCCAGCATCTCCGGGATGGTGCGCAGGGCATAGGAGATACCTCCGGCGCCGGTGGTCTCCTGTCCCAGCAGGCCAAGGTCCTGGGCCACGCGTTCGTCGGCGATCCTGCCGGCGGTGCCTCCCGGACGGATCGCCGCGAACACCAGCTGGGTCCCGGCCAGCGCTTCGGACAGGGACGTGGTGGCCAGGACGGCAGGCGTCCGGCGTCCGGCGTCCTGCGCAACCGGCATGGAGCGCAGGACGGCGGTGATGGCCTGAAGGCGGGCCGGGTCGACGTCGAACAGCACCAGTTCACTGACCAGCCCGGCGAAAGCGCCGGAGGCCAGTGCCCGGTACACAAGCGGCACCCGGAATCCGCCGCCGCCGGCAATCATGAGCCGCATATGCAGCAGTCTAGGCCCGGGGCAGGCGGACCCCTACCGCCGGGCGGCGCCAGGGCGTAGTGTGCCGGACATGGACGCGAACCCCGCCCGCCGCTTCGATCCGCTCTCTGCCGTCCGCACCCCCTCGGACGGGAAGTTCGACCTGATCCTTGCCGGGACGGTCTTCCAGGACATCATTTTCACCGGATTGCCCCATGCCCCCGAGCCGGGCACCGAGATCTGGAGCGAAGGCATGGGCAGCTGTCCGGGCGGGGTGGCGAACCAGGCCATCGCCGCGGCGCGGCTGGGCCTCCGGACAGGACTGGCGGCGGCTTTCGGGGACGACGGCTACGGGGACTACAACTGGCGGATCCTGGCCGGCCAGGAACACGTGGACCTGAGCCTCTCGCGCCGCATAGCCGGCTGGCACTCACCGGTCACGGTCTCCCTCAGCGTGCAGAAGGACCGCTCCCTGGTGACCCACGGGCATCCGGCACCGGTGACGTCCTCTGAGCTCATAGGCCTGCCGCCTCCTGCGCTCGCGGGCATCGCGGAGCTGGGCACCGAAATTGAGCCCTGGGCCAAGGCTGCCCACGCGGCCGGCGTCAAGCTTTTCGGTGACGTGGGCTGGGATCCCAGCGGAGAATGGGCCTCGGTGAGGCTGGACAACCTGCAGTATTTCCATGCCTTCCTGCCCAACCAGCGCGAAGCCATGGCCTTCACCGGGAAGGATGACCCCTGGGCGGCCCTGTACGCCCTCGCGGACCGGGTGCCGGTTGCCGTGGTGACCCTCGGCGCCCAGGGTGCCATGGCCGTGGATTCGGAAACCGGGGAGGAGGAGTGGGTGCCGTCGCTGCCCGTCACGGCCTTCGACCCGACCGGCGCCGGCGACTGCTTTGATGCGGCCTTCATCGTTGGCAGCCTCGCCGGCTGGCCGCTGGGAAACAGGCTGCGCTTCGCGAACCTTTGCGCCTCACTGGCCGTACAGGAGGTGGGCGGTTCGCTGGCCGCACCGGGATGGGGCGACATCGCGGACTGGTGGCAGCGGGCCAACGCCAGGCGGGAACGCCAGGGCAGCCAGTGGCTCCGCCGCTTCGCCTTCCTCGCCGAGATCGTCCAGGACGTCCCGCTGGCAGCGCAGCGCCGGGCCACTGCTACTATCGCGCACCTCTCCGACGCCTGAAACCGACTGTGCACCTGCCTCAGCACGTCCCTTGGAAGCCGGCCCTGCAGCCGCCTCACTGCCGCGATTATCCGGCCCTGACCGGCCGCACTAGAATCACTTAGGTGACTTACCCCGTAACATCCGGTGACTTCAGCGCGGCCTCAGGAGGGCACCCCCTGTTCGAACGGTCCGCCGTCATAGACCTCGACGCCATCCGGCACAACGTGCGGCGCCTGGCCGCCGCGGCGTCTCCCGCCAAGGTCATGGCGGTGGTGAAAGCCGATGCCTACGGACATGGAGCAGTACCAGTGGCCCGGGCTGCCCTCGAAGCCGGTGCCTCCTGGCTGGGGGTGGCCCACATTTCCGAGGCCCTTGCACTGCGGGCCGCAGGAATCGATGCCCCCATGCTGGCCTGGCTGCACACCACCGAAAGCAACTTCGGCGCGGCAGTGGCTGCCGGGGTCGACATCGGGTGCTCGGGGTGGGAACTGGACCGTGTGGTGGCCGCCGCGCGGGAACAGGAGCGGCCCGCCCGGGTCCATCTGAAGGTGGACACTGGACTTGGCCGGAACGGCGCCACCCTTGATGCCTGGGACCAGGTGGTGGGCGAAGCCCTCGAGTACCAGGACCAGGGACTCCTGCGGGTGGTGGGCATCTTCTCCCACCTGGCCGTTGCTGATGAGCCGGAGCGTCCGGAGACGGACCAGCAGCTGGCCGTCTTCCGCGAAGTGCTCGCGGTGGCCGAGGACGCCGGGGTGGACCCTGAAGTCCGGCACCTGGCCAACACCCCGGCCGCGCTCTCCCGGCCGGATACTCATTTCGACCTGGTCCGGGTGGGCCTGGGCATCTACGGTCTCTCGCCTTTCGAGGGCCAGACCTCCGCCGAGCTGGGGCTGCGCCCTGCCATGACGCTGCGGACCCTGGTGTCCCAGTGCAAGGATGTGCCCGACGGGCAGGGCGTTTCCTACGGGCTCCGCTATCACACCACCGGTGCCAGCACCCTGGCCCTGATTCCGCTGGGCTATGCCGATGGCGTTCCCCGGATCGCCACCGGCGGGCCAGTACGCGTGGCAGGCCGCAGGTATCCCGTCGTCGGTCGCATCGCTATGGACCAGATGGTCATCGACCTTGGCGACATCGGCCCGGCCGGGGCGGGCCTCCTCGGCGCGGAAGCGGAACTGTTCGGCACGGGCGCCGACGGCGGACCGACCGCCGACGACTGGGCGAAAGCGGCGGGCACCAACAACTATGAGATCGTGACGAGGATCAGCCCGCGTGTTCCCCGGTGTTTCATTAACGAACGCCCGCCCGCCGGCCAGGAAACGCCATGAGCCTGCCCGCCCCTGCGGACCGGCCCAACTGGGAGCTGACGCTCACCGCCTCGACGGCGGAGCAGACCCATGCACTCGGCGCGGTTCTGGGATCGTCACTGGAGGCCGGGGACCTGGTGGTCCTGTCGGGCGAACTCGGTGCCGGGAAGACCACCTTTACCCAGGGGCTCGGGGAAGGGCTTGGCGTGCGCGCCGGGATCATCTCGCCCACCTTCGTCCTGGTCCGCATCCACCCGAATCTGCCCGACGGTCCCCGCCCGGGCGGCCCGGACCTGGTCCACGTGGATGCCTACCGGCTGGGATCGGCATCGGAGATTGATGACATCGACCTTGAGAACACCATGGACTCATCCGTGACCGTGGTGGAGTGGGGGCGCGGCCGCGTGGAGCACCTGGGCGGGAGCCGGCTGGAAATCGATCTGCACCGCGCCCTCGGATGGCAGGCCGGCGTGCCGGCCGCCGGAACGCCGGGCGGTCCCGGAACCGGCTCCGGCACCCTGGACTTTGATACCGGGGACGACGACGAACCGCGCACCATCGTGATCCGCGGCTTCGGTCCGCGCTGGATTGCCGCACCGGCGCTCGCCGAAATCCCCGAAGGGACAGCCTGATGCTCATCCTTGCCATTGACACTTCGGCCGTGGCCAGCGCCGCCCTGGTGTCGGACGACGTCCCGGAAGGGGTGGTGGCCAGTTTCTCCACCGAGGACACGCGCAGCCACGCCGAGGTCCTGGCCCCGGGCATCGAGGACCTCCTGGCCTCGACCGGTGTCACCGGCCGCGATATCGACGCGATCGTGACCGGCGTCGGCCCGGGTCCCTTCACCGGCCTCCGGTCGGGCATCGCCACGGCACGGACGCTCGCCTTCGTATGGGACAAGCCGCTCTACGGCATGATGAGCCTGGACGCCGTCGCCCTGGAGGTCGCCGAATCCACAGCGGCTGCGGCAGAATTCCTGGTGGTCACCGATGCCCGGCGGAAAGAGGTCTACTGGGCTCGCTACAGCCTGGCCGAGGCGCAGCTGCCGCAGCTTGAGGACGGTCCGCACGTGGGATTCGCTGCGGACCTGCCTGGCCTGCCGGCGTATGGGGCAGGAGCAGGACTTTACGGCGACGTCCTCCAGGCAGAGCCCGGTTTCAGCACAGAGCAGCCGGACGCCCTCTACCTGGGACAGTTTGCCCTGGCCCGGCTCGCAGCGGGCGGGAAGCTGCTCGACTCAACACCCCTTTACCTCCGCGAATCCGACGCCCAGGTCCCGGGACCCCGGAAGCGGGCACTGTGAGCACGCCGGCGGTGCCTAGCGCTGACGGGATCTTCCTGCGCGACATGACCCTGGAGGATGTGCCCGCCGTCAACGCCCTGGAACAACGACTGTTCCCGATGGACGCGTGGCCGCTGCAGATGTTCCTGGACGAACTGTCACAGACCACGACGCGCCGGTACCTGGTGGCGGAGACCGGCTCGGGGATCGTGGGCTATGCCGGCCTGATGTGCATCGAGCCCATTGCCGATGTCCAGACCATCGCCGTCGTTCCTGAACTGGAAGGCCGGGGGATTGGCTCCGCGCTGCTCACACAGCTCATTGAGGAAGCCCGGCGCCGCGGCGCCGAAGACGTCCTGTTGGAAGTCCGTGCGGACAACCCGCGCGCCCAGCAGCTGTACCGAAGGTTCGGCTTCGAGCAGATCCATCTCCGCCGCAAGTACTACCGGGACGGTGTTGACGCGCTCATCATGAGGCTCCAGCTCAGCGGCCCCTCCGGCGCCCCAACAACGGAAGCGGTCCAGCCATGAACCGCGCACAGCCAGTAGTGCTGGGCATAGAATCCTCCTGCGACGAGACCGGCGTCGGCATCGTGCGGGGAACCACCCTCCTGACCAATACGGTGTCTTCCTCGATGGATGAGCACGTACGGTTCGGCGGCGTGATCCCGGAGATTGCTTCAAGGGCCCACCTGGACGCCTTTGTGCCCACCCTGCGCCAGGCCCTGTCCGACGCGGGCGTGGAACTCAAGGACGTGGACGCCATCGCCGTCACCTCCGGCCCGGGCCTGGCCGGCGCCCTGATGGTGGGGGTGTGCGCGGCGAAGGCACTCGCCGTGGCCACCGGCAAGCCGCTGTACGCGATCAACCACCTCGTGGCGCACGTCGGCGTCGGGCTCCTCAACGGCGGTCCTGTCGCGGGTGGGCCTGTCGCGGACGGGGCAGGCGGGCCTGCGGGCGGCGGTTCCGCCCGGCTCCCCGGGAATCTTGGCGCCCTGCTCGTCTCCGGCGGACACACCGAGATCCTGAAGATCAACAGCATTACCGACGATGTGCAGCTGCTGGGTTCCACGATCGACGACGCCGCCGGCGAAGCCTATGACAAGGTGGCCCGCATCCTGGGCCTTGGCTATCCGGGCGGCCCCGCCATCGACAGGCTGGCCCGCACCGGCAACCCGAAAGCCATCCGCTTCCCGCGCGGCCTCTCCCAGCCCAAATACATGGGAACGCCGGAGGAACCGGGGCCGCACCGGTATGACTGGTCATTCAGCGGGTTGAAGACCGCGGTTGCGCGTTGCGTGGAGCAGTTCGAAGGCCGCGGGGAGGACGTCCCGGTGGCCGACATTGCCGCTGCTTTCCAGGAAGCCGTGGTGGACGTGATCACCTCCAAAGCGGTGCTGGCCTGCCGGGAGCATGGAATCAAGGATGTGTTGCTGGGCGGAGGCGTGGCAGCCAACTCCAGGCTGCGTGAGCTTACGGGCCAGCGGTGTGCGTCGGCAGGAATCAGACTCCATGTGCCCCCGCTGGACCTGTGCACGGACAACGGGGCCATGGTGGCCGCCCTGGGTGCGCAGCTGGTCATGGCAGGGGTCGGGCCCAGCGGCATACGCTTCGCTCCGGATTCCTCCATGCCGGTGACGTCGGTGTCGCTCCCCGCCTGACTTCCCCGGTTGACCTGTCACCTGTGGTCCCTAAACAGCCTGTTTAGGGACCACAGGTGACAGGGCAACGGTCAAAGTGTCAGGCCGTGGGGCCGTCCCGCATCTGCTTCACGAGGTCCAGCACAACGGCCCGGAGGTCGCCGCCGTGTTCCGCGGCCACGCGGCGCTGGCGCTGGTAACCGGCACCGCGGCGGATGATCTTCTCCACATCGGCGAGTTCGTCCGGACAGCCGAGCCTGGCTGCTACGGGCTCAAGCCGGTTGAGGGTTTCCAGCAGATGGTCGGTCACCAGCTGCTCCCTGCCCGCTGCGTCGAGGATGATGATGGCTTCCATGCCGTAGCGGGCGGCGCGCCACTTGTTCTCCTGGACGTGCCAGGGCGGCATGGTGGGGATGGTCCCGCCGCTGTCCAGGATGGTGGAAAATTCGTCAACCAGGCATTGGGTGAGGGCGGCGATGGCGCCCACTTCCTCCAGCGTGGCCAGGCCGTCACAGATGCGCATCTCGATGGTGCCCAGGTTTGGAACGGGCCGGATATCCCAGCGTATTTCCGAGAGGGTGTCTATCACGCCTGTGGTGAACATGTCCTGGACGTAGGATTCGTACTCGTCCCAGGACCGGAACTGGAACGGCAGGCCCGCGGTGGGGAGCTGCTGGAACATCAGGGCCCGCTGCGAGGCGTAGCCCGTGTCCTCACCGCCCCAGAACGGGCTCGAGGCCGAGATCGCCTGGAAGTGCGGAAAGTAATTGACCAGCCCGTCCAGCACCGGCAGTGCCTTCTCGCGGCGGTCCAGCCCGACATGGACGTGAACACCGTAGATGACCATCTGCCGGCCCCACCACTGCGTGCGGTCGATCAGCTTGGCGTAGCGGGCCTTGTCGGTCACCGGCTGGAGCTGCGGCGGGCTGAAGGGATGGCTGCCCGCGCAGAAGACTTCCACGCCCATGGGGTCGGTAATCTCGCGGACGGCGGCCAGTGAGCGGCTCAGGTCTTCCTTCGCTTCGCCGGCCGTTTCGCAGATGCCGGTGACCAGCTCCACGGTGTTGAGCAGCAGTTCCTGCTTGATGTGCGGGTGCTCGTCGTCCTCGTTGAGCTCGGGATGCTTGGAGGCGACGCCCCGGAGCACCTCGTTGGCCACGGACGCCAGTTCGCCGGTCTGGCCGTCCACCAGCGCCAGTTCCCATTCCACGCCAAGAGTTGATTGCCTCGATGAAGCGAAATCAATCTTCACGTGTTTCCCTAACTGTCCTGTTGTGGCTGCCTCACGCCGCTGCTGACAGGCAGCGTCAAGGCTGGGGCTGGCAAGCGAACGGGTTTCTCAAGTCTAGTGCAGGGGTAGCATCGTGGTGATGGCCTTGTTCCTCCGGACCCCTAACAGTATTCGTAAAACCACCGTTGCCGCGGCGGCGGCCATAGCCGTCGCATCACTTTCCGCCTGCATCGGGGTGCCCGCTCCCGCACCTTCTTCCTCAGGGCCCGCCGCCAGTCCGGCACCGTCAGCAGAGAGCCCGACGACGGCGCCCCCGTCCGCCGCTTCCGCACCGGCACCCCCGCCCGACGACCGAACGCGGCCACTGGGCTGGGGGCCTGAACAGCAGGACCAGGATGCAGCCGCCGCAGCAGTTGCCGCCATGACCGTGGAAGAGAAGGCCGGGCAGGTCCTGATGCCCTTCTACAGCGGAACAGATGCCGGCGCCCAGGCAGCCACCATTGAACGCCTGCACCTTGCAGGATCCATCATCATGGGGGACAACGTTCCCCTGGACGCGCAACAACAGGTTGACCCTGCGGCCATGGCCGCCGTGAACGCCCGGCTGGCCCAGGCTGCCCGCGCTGACGGGAGGGCATGGCCCGGACTCATCGGAGTGGACCAGGAGGGCGGCGTCGTTGCCAGGCTCGGGGCGCCCCTGACCGAGTGGCCGGCGCCGATGAGCTACGGTGCGGCAGGCAGCGTGCCGCTCACTAGGGACGCCGGCCGCGCCCTCGCCTCCGAACTGGTGCCCCTGGGCTTCACCCTGGATTTCGCGCCGGACACTGATGTCACCATCGGCCCGGCGGACCCCACCATCGGTGCGCGCTCCATGTCCGGCGACCCGGACCTGGCGGCGCGGCTTGGGGTGGCGTTTTCCCAGGGCATGCAGGACGCAGGCCTCCTGCCCGTCGTCAAGCATTTCCCGGGGCACGGCTCGGTCACGGTCGATTCGCACCAAAGCCTTCCGGTGCAGCCGGCCGGAGTCGCCGAACTCAGTGCCCGTGACTGGAAGCCCTTCCTGGCAGCCGTCGCCGCCGGTGCCCCCGTGGTCATGACCGGGCATATTGCCGTGCCCGCACTGGAACCCGGGGTCCCGGCGTCACTGTCCAAACCGACGTACGCAGCGCTGCGCGCGCTGGGCTTCAACGGTGTAGCGGTGACGGATGCCCTCAACATGGGCGCCATCCAGCAGCAATACCCCGACGGCGGTGCGGCCCCCGCGGCGCTGGCCGCCGGAGCGGACCTGCTGCTGATGCCGCCGGACGTCGGGAAAGCACACGCCGCCATTGTCGGTGCCGTGGCCTCCGGCAGCCTGACGGGCACACGGCTGGACGAAGCCGCCCGACGGGTTGCCACCATGATGACCTGGCGGGCCAGGACGGGAACGCCACCAGGCTCCGCACCGGGAAGCGGCAGCCAGCTCTCCGCAAGCGTTTCCGCAGCGGCAGTGACCGTCGTTTCCGGACCCTGCGGCGGGCCCCTGGTCCCGGGCAGTGTCCGCGTGGACGGTGGCTCCCCGCAGGACAGGGCCCGCTTCCAGGCGGCCGCAGCCCGCGTCGGGCTGGGCGTGGGGGAAGGTCCGCTGGTCAGCCTCATTGGTTACGGCGGACCCCCTGCGGGCGGTGACATCGCCGTGGCGCTCGATGCGCCCTGGCCCCTGCAGGATTCCAGCGCGCCCGTCAGGATAGCGCTGTACGGCCGGAGCCAGGGTGCCTTCGATGCACTGGCGGCTGTGCTGGCAGGGAAGGCGACGGCACCGGGGAAGCTGCCTGCCGCCGTCGGAAATTTCCCGGCGGGGACGGGCTGCCCGTAGGGGATGGGGACGCGGCGATTGAACCTGCGCCAGTCCGATACGGCTGCCTAACCCGCCAAACGGCGCCGGGACGCGTTTAATCGCCGGGACGCGTTTAATGGACGGGTGCCTATTCTCAATAAAGACATGACCCTCTGCATCTCGCTCTCGGCCCGGCCCAGCAACAACGGGACGCGCTTCCACAACCACCTGTACGACCAGCTCGGGCTGAACTGGATCTACAAGGCCTTCGCACCGACTGACCTCGCGCAGGCCATCGCCGGTGTCCGGGGGCTGGGTATCCGGGGCTGCGCCGTGTCCATGCCGTACAAGGAGGACGTGATCGCCCTCGTGGACGAGATGGATCCTTCGGCCAAGGCCATCGACTCGGTCAACACGATCGTGAACACGGACGGGCACCTCAAGGCGTTCAACACCGATTACACCGCCATTGAGCAGCTGCTCCGGAGCAACGCCGTGCCCACGGATTACTCGGTGCTGGTCCAGGGGGCCGGCGGCATGGCCAAGGCCACGGTTGCGGCGCTGCGGGACGCGGGTTTCACGGATGTCACGGTGGTCGCCCGCAATGAAAACACCGGCCGCGCGCTCGCTGAGCAGTACGGTTTCAGGTGGCGTCCGGCGCTCGACGGCGGGACGGCGGACCTGATCATCAACGTGACGCCCATCGGTATGGAAGGGAGTATGGCGGGTGGATCGGACGCTGATTCCCCTTCCTTCCCGCAGGAAGCGATCGACGCCGCGAAAGTGGTTTTCGACGTCGTGGCCCTGCCCGCCGAAACGCCGCTGGTCAAAGCGGCCCGCACCGCCGGTAAGCCTGTCATCACCGGCGCCGAGGTGGCCACCATCCAGGCCCTGGAACAGTTCGTCCTGTACACCGGGGTCCGCCCGACAGCGGAGCAGGTGCGCGTCGCCGAGGAGTTCATGCGGGCGCAGTAGTTTCCGGCGGCTGCCCGTGCCAGGTGCATCCCGGCGTCAGACCGGCTGCACCGCGATGGCCACCCGGTCCTCCCCGATGCGGGTCAGGACCAGGGTGGCCGTCTTGTTTCCGGCTTTCTTCGCCGAATTTTTTCCTCCGGAAAGCAGCTCTTTGCGAAGTTCTTCCGGGGTGACAGCCATGCCGCGCTTCTTGATGTCCAGGACGCCAATCCCGTTCTCCTTCACCCACGCCTTCAGGGCCCTGACGTTGTAAGGCATCACTTCCAGCACTTTGTAGGCACGCGCGAACGGCGTGTCCACCAGTTCAGGGGCGCA
The DNA here is from genome assembly GCA_036565085.1 of Arthrobacter sp. GTDB lineage: Bacteria > Actinomycetota > Actinomycetes > Actinomycetales > Micrococcaceae > Arthrobacter. The sequence continues at coordinate 30,312 of DATCNU010000083.1, read as the reverse complement.
GATGTAGGCGATGTGCTCATCCACCAGGTGGCCGCCCAGCTGAAGGGCGACGTCGGCCACCAGGCCGGCGCGGATCACGGCCCCGTCGGGCTCGTACAGGTAGCCCTCTGCCGGACCCACCGGTGCCGCCGGACCGCCGTCGAAGTCTTCGGCGCTGGTGATTTCGGCGGCGCCATGGGCGCCGAGCAAAAGCGCGGCCCTGCGGACACCGGGCCGGCTGACGGAATTGAACCACAGCGTCACCTCGGTGACATCGCCCCCCACGGAAACCCACTGCGCCTCGCAACCGGCGGGGATCGAGTCATGCGGCATGCCCGGACCCATCTTGACACCCACCGCGCGGCCGGTTGCTGCGAGGGACTCCACGAAAGAGAGCGGAGGGGAAAACGCCTCCGGGTCCCAGATCCGCTTGGTTCCCGACGTGGATGTGACGCGGCGTGCCGGATCCAGCCAGACACCGTCGATGCCATCCAGCGGCACAGCTGTCGCATCGGAGTGCACCACCGTGGCATTCGGAAAAGGGATGAGGTTCACAGTGGCGCATGCTGCCGTGGTTTCGTCCATTTCCACGGCGGTGACGGTGATATCCATGGATGCCAGTGCCAGCGAATCGGCGCCAAGCCCGCAGCCGAGGTCGGCCACGTGGCGGACGCCGGCCTGCGCGAACCGCTCGGCGTGCCTGGCGGCAACATTGAGCCGGGTTGCCTGCTCCAGGCCAGCCTGGGTGAAGAGCATCTGGCGGGCGAACTCGCCGAACTTCAGCTCAGCCTTGGTCCGCAGCCTCGACTGGGTGAGGACCGCTGACACCAACCCGGGGGAGTGGCCGGCCTTCCGGAGGGACGAATTAAGCTCGAACGCCTTGTCTTCACGGTAGGGTCCCAGGGAAGCCAGCAGCTCCCAGCCATCGCTGGTGAGCAGAGGTGCAATCTGGTCCTGCGGTGCTTGAGCCATGGCTTCAAGCCTAGTGGAGGAGCCCGCAGACAGTTCCCGATAGGGTTGAAGGCATGGAAGACAGCGCAGGCGCCCAGCCGTCCGAACAGCCCCGATCCACAAACGCTGCACTGGTGAAGTTCGCCCGGCCAGCCCTGATCGCCGGAATCGTCGTGGCCGTGGTCTGCGTTGCGCTGTTGGTGATTATCTTCTTCCTGGACACCTTCAACGCCACCGTCTACTCCGTTGGCGGCAAGGACATCCAGGACGCCACGGACGAGGCGCGCGACATCAGGAACCTTTACTCCGGGGCCCGGATCGGTGCCGTCGTCCTCCTGGTGATCTCGCTGCTTGCCGCCGCGGGTGGAGCAGTGCTGCTGTACCTCAGGCGGGGAACCGAACCTGATGAAGGCAATGGCGACGAGGATGTGGACTTCGACGACCTCGGCCGTTGACACCCTTACCCCGAAGGGAAAAGGGAGAAAAAAGGGTTCGCCGACGACGAAATGCTGGCACTCGCCTTGACCGAGTGCTAACCCCTTACATAGAGTCATCATTAGCACTCTCCCTAGGAGGGTGCTAACACATGAAGAGCTGCCAGCCAGGCTGCTGCCGGCACCGCGACGACGGTTTGCCAGCCAGGTGCCACAGCTTTCCAGTCCATGAATTTGCTGACGAAAAGGAGAGGTCCGAGTGTCGGTCTCTATTAAGCCTCTTGAGGATCGTATTGTTGTCCGCCCGCTCGAAGCCGAGCAGACCACGGCTTCCGGCCTGGTTATCCCGGACTCCGCACAGGAGAAGCCGCAGGAAGGCGAAGTTGTTGCAGTAGGCCCCGGCCGCTTTGACGACAACGGCAACCGCGTTCCCCTCGACGTTGCCGAAGGCGACGTCGTTATCTACTCGAAGTACGGCGGAACCGAAGTCAAGCACAGCGGCACCGAGTACCTCGTGCTGTCCGCCCGCGACGTTCTGGCGATCGTCGTTAAGTAACTCATGGACCCCGCGCAGCTGACTCGTCTGACGACGTCAGCAGCGCGGGGTTTCTGTCTCTGAAAGGACAAAACATGGCTAAGCAGCTTGCGTTTAATGACGCTGCCCGCCGGTCTCTTGAAGCCGGCATCGACAAGCTCGCCAATACTGTCAAGGTGACTCTCGGCCCGCGCGGCCGCAACGTCGTACTGGACAAGAAGTGGGGAGCGCCCACCATCACCAACGACGGCGTCACCATCGCCCGTGAAATCGAGCTGGATGACCCGTACGAGAACCTTGGCGCCCAGCTGGCCAAGGAAGTAGCCACCAAGACCAACGATGTTGCCGGCGACGGTACCACCACGGCCACCGTACTGGCCCAGGCCCTGGTCAAGGAAGGCCTGCGCAACGTTGCTGCCGGCGCCGCTCCGGGCCAGATCAAGCGCGGCATCGAGGTCGCGGTCGAGGCTGTGGCCGCTCGCCTGCTTGAGAACGCACGTCCCGTTGAAGGCACCCAGGTGGCCAGCGTTGCTGCCATCTCGGCGCAGAGCGACGAAATCGGCGAGCTCCTGGCCGAGGCATTCGGCAAGGTCGGCAAGGATGGTGTGATCACCATCGAGGAGTCCTCCACCACGCAGACCGAACTGGTCCTCACCGAGGGCATGCAGTTCGACAAGGGTTACCTGTCCCCGTACTTCGTCACTGACGCAGAACGCCAGGAAGCCGTCCTCGAGGATGCCCTCATCCTGATCAACCAGGGCAAGATCTCTTCGGTCCAGGACTTCCTGCCGCTGCTGGAGAAGGCGCTGGAGAGCTCCAAGCCACTGTTCATCATTGCCGAGGACGTTGAAGGCGAGGCTCTGTCCACGCTGATCGTCAACCGCATCCGTGGCACCCTGAACGTGGTTGCCGTGAAGGCTCCGGGCTTCGGCGACCGCCGCAAGGCCATGCTGCAGGACATCGCCACCCTCACCGGTGCGCAGGTTGTGTCCCAGGAACTGGGCCTCAGCCTGGACACCGTTGGCCTTGAGGTGCTGGGTTCCGCCCGCCGCATCACGGTCACCAAGGACAACACCACCATCGTTGACGGCGCAGGTTCCGCAGAGGACGTCGCAGCCCGGGTCTCCCAGCTGCGCGCCGAGCTGACCCGCACCGACTCCGACTGGGACAAGGAAAAGCTCCAGGAACGCCTGGCCAAGCTGGCCGGCGGCATCGGCGTGATCAAGGTCGGCGCAGCCACCGAGGTCGAGCTGAAGGAAAAGAAGCACCGCATCGAAGATGCAGTGTCCTCCACCCGCGCCGCCCTCGAAGAAGGCATCGTGGCAGGCGGTGGCTCCGCCCTGATCCATGCGCTGAAGGTCCTCGACGAGGATCCGGCAGTCCAGGCCCTCGAAGGCGATGCCGCTGCTGCTGTGGGCATCGTCCGCCGCGCACTGGTACAGCCGCTGCGCTGGATCGCGCAGAACGCCGGCTTTGACGGCTATGTTGTCACGGCAAAGGTCGCCGACCTGGAAACCAACAACGGTTTCAACGCCAAGTCGGGTGAGTATGAGGACCTGATCGCTGCCGGTGTCATCGACCCCGTCAAGGTCACCCGCGCTGCCCTGCGCAACGCTGCCTCCATCGCGGCGCTGGTTCTCACCACCGAGACCCTCGTGGTGGAAAAGCCGGCAGACGAGGACGAGCACGCAGGCCACGGCCACTAGTCCCCACCGTCTCCGCGTGAAGCCACGCACAAAGAACCGGCCCGGCATCCGCTGGGCCGGTTTTTTGATTCCCGCCTACGCGCCTGGCATGTCCTGCGTCTGGACGTCGCCCGCGCGCTCGTAGACCAGCGACACCGCCCCCTTCGGAAAGCTGCGCGCCGGCTCGGTGAGGCGGAAGGAGGCGGGGATGGTCCCGGCGTCGAACAGGCGCTTGCCCTGCCCGAGGGTGATCGGATAGAGCCAGAAGTGCAGGCGGTCGAGGACGTTTGCCGCGAGGAGTGAACGGATCAGGACGCCGCTGCCGAACACGTGCACCTGGTCATACTCCTCGCGGAGCCGACCAGCAGCCGTGGCGTCCGGCAGCACCGTCGTGCCGGCCCAGGCCGGAGCGGTCAAAGTGCTGGAGACGACGAACTTGGGCACCCGGTTGAACGTTTCGCCGACGTCGTCGGACTGGTGCGGCCAGTAAGCCGCGAAGATGTCGTAGGTCTTCCGGCCCAGAAGCAGGGCGTCGATGCGGCCGATCTCGTCACCGATGGCCGCGCCGGCCTCGTCATCGGACACCGGCGCCTGCCAGCCGCCGAAGGCGAAGCCGCCCGCGGTGTCCTCTTCGCGGCCGCCGGGCGCCTGGTAGACGCCGTCGAGGGTGATGAACAGGTTCGCGATGATGATGCCCACGCGTTCATTGTGGAACAGCGTACCGGCGCTGTCCAGCGTCGACGGGAGAGGCATAGTCGGCTCGAGTGGCAGACTGGTGCCATGCTGCTCGAGGAGCTCGTACGAACCGCGGATGCCGTCGCGTCCACCCGCTCCCGGCTCGCGAAAGTTGACGCGCTGGCCGGCCTGCTGCGCCGGCTCGAGCCCAAGGACATCGGGACGGCCGTCGGCTTGCTCACGGCCAAGCCGCGGCAGGGCCGGGTGGGGATCGGCTGGCGCGGCATGTCAGCGGCCATGGGGGAGGCGGCCGCCGAGCCGAGTCTGACTGTCGCCGACCTCGACGCTGCACTGGACCGGCTGCTCGCCACTTCAGGCGCTGGATCGGCCGCGCAGCGCGCCGCGACCCTCCGGTTGCTCACGGCGGCAGCCACCGACCGCGAGCAGGCATTCATCGCCGGCGTGCTGCTCGGCGAAATGCGTACCGGTGCGCTTGAGGGGGTGCTGACGGACGCCGTTGCCCGCGCCGCCGGCCGGTCCGTCGACGCTGTACGGCGGGCGGCGATGCTCTCCGGCGATCTTGGCTCGACCGCCCTGTTGGCGATCACGGGCACTGCCGCCCAGCTGGACGCCGTCGGCCTCGTCGTCGGCCGTCCGGTGCAGCCCATGCTTGCCGCAACCGCGGCGAGCGCCAGTGCGGCGCTGGAGGTTACGGGGGAGGCGTCCGTGGAATACAAGCTCGACGGCGCCCGCATCCAGGTGCATCGCATGGGCGATGAGGTGCGCATCTACACACGTACCCTGGCCGAGGTGACCCACCGGCTGCCTGAGGTGGTGGAGGTGGTGCGGGGACTGCCGGTGCGCGATGTGATCCTCGACGGCGAGACGCTGGCCCTCAACGAAGACGGGGGCCCGCGGCCTTTCCAGGAGACCATGGCTCGGTTCGGGGCGGAGGCCGCCCGTGCCACGGTGCTGCGTCCGTGGTTCTTCGACGTGCTGCACGTTGACGGGCGCGACCTGCTCGACGAGCCGCTGTCGACCCGTATTGGCGTGCTTGAGCGCATCGCCCCCGAGCACCGGATCCCGGGGGAAATCACGGCGGATGCGGCGGTTGCTGAAAGGGTGTCGCGTGATGCGCTCGCCGCGGGTCATGAAGGCGTGGTGGTGAAGGCGGTCGGATCGGCCTACGCGGCCGGCCGGCGTGGTTCCAACTGGATCAAGGTGAAGCCGGTGCTAACCTACGACCTCGTTGTGCTCGCCTGTGAGTGGGGGTCCGGACGGCGCACCGGGCTGCTGTCGAACCTGCACCTCGGAGCCTTCGACCCGGCCGGCGAGTTCGGCGAACCCGGCGGCTACGTCATGGTGGGCAAAACCTTCAAGGGCCTCACGGACGCGATGCTGGGCTGGCAGACTGAGCGGTTCCAGCAGCTCGAGGTGCGGCGCACGGCGGGCACCGTCTGGGTGGAGCCTGTCACCGTCGTCGAGATCGCGATTGACGGCGTGCAGCAATCCCCGCGCTACCCGGGGGGAATCGCCCTTCGGTTCGCACGCGTCAAGCGCTACCGCGACGACAAGACCGCGGCGGAGGCCGACACCATTCAGGCGCTGCGCGCGCTGCTGCGTCCGTAGCCGCGGGAGTAAGAACCCTTCCGGCCCGCCGCATTCGACGCCCTGGAATGGTGTTACCTTCGTCCCGCGTGCCACCGGGGTGGATGACGGCCGCCCCGTCCTTGCGGACGGAACACGGCCGATGCCGGCATCCCGGATTCCGGTCCGCCCCTGGCCGGGTGATTGGTCTTGGAAAATGCGGATCGGTAACATGAAGGCTTTGGTCACCCGCTGTGAGAGGTCTTCCGTGTCGACTGCGAGTACCACAGCCCCATCCGGCCGTGCCTCCAAACCAAGGCCGGCCGGGCGGAAACCAACGTTCCGCCCGGAGGTCCAGGGGCTGCGGGCGCTCGCCGTCCTGATGGTGGTGACCTACCACGTCTGGCTGGGACGCGTGTCCGGCGGCGTGGACGTCTTCCTGCTCATCTCGGCCTTCCTGCTGACGCTTTCTTTCGTGCGGAAGGCAGAGGCCGGGCGGTCCTTCAACCTGGTGCCGCACTGGCTGCACCTGTTCAAGCGGCTGCTGCCGGCCGCCGTCGTCGTTCTGCTGGGTGTCCTCGCCGGCACCTGGCTGATCCTGCCGCAGAGCCGCTGGCCGGACATCCTGGACCAGGCCTGGGCTTCGCTGCTGTACCGGCAGAACTGGCTGCTGGCTGACAACGCAGTGGATTACTACGCACAGGACCATTCCGTCGCCAGCCCGCTGCAGCATTTCTGGTCCCTGTCCATCCAGGGACAGGTGTTCATTCTGTGGCCGCTCATCTTCGCGGGCGCAGCCCTCGCCTGCCGGATCCTGCAGCGGCTCGGCCGCGACCCCGTCCGAGCCAGCAGCGTCAGTTACCGGCTCGTGCTGCTCGCCGCCTTCGCCGGTGTCTTCATCGCCTCACTCACCTTCTCGATCGATCAGACCGCCACCAACCAGGCGTACGCCTACTTTGATACCAGGACCCGGCTGTGGGAGTTTGCCCTGGGTTCGCTTTTGGCCCTCGGACTGCCGTACCTGAAGCCTGGCAGGGCCCTCCGGGTTGTGCTGGGCTGGTCCGGGCTTGCCGCCATGGTCTCCTGCGGCCTCGTGCTCACGGTGGACCGGTCCTTTCCCGGCTACGTCGCCCTCTGGCCCACCCTCGCGGCGGCCGCCATCATCGTTGCCGGCCAGAGCGGGAGCCGGTTTGGCGTGGACCGGATGCTGGGCTGGAAGCCCCTGGTGGTGCTGGGGGACAATTCCTATGCCCTGTACCTGTGGCACTGGCCGGTGCTGGTCCTCACGCTGGCCGGCACCGGGACCGGCTCACCCAACATTGCCCAGGGCCTGGGGGTCGTCGCCGCGTCGATCGTCCTGGCCGTCCTCACCACGCGCTTTGTCGAAAAACCGCTCCACGAATGGCACTGGCCGAAGCTGCGGACCCGGCGTACCGCCGTCGTCGTTGCGGCATGCTGTGCGGTGCTGGCCGGACCAGTGGCCGTCTGGCAGGCGAGCATCACCGCTGAAGAAGCCGCGGCCGCCGCGCAGCCCCTCGAACTGACTCCGGGCGCTGCGTCGCTGGCGCCGGAAAACGCCGGCAAGCCCAGGCCGGCCGGACGTATTATCCCCGCCCCGGCCGCCATGAAGAAGGAGTGGGCGGACATCGACGGACTCTGCACCGACGCCAACGTGCCCTCTGACCCCTTGCTGTCCGGCTGCCTGCAGAACTCCAGGCCGGAGAACGTGACCAAGCGGATCGTTGTGCTGGGCGATTCCCATGCGCAGCAGTACATGGCCGCCCTCGGCCCGATCGCCAGGAGGCACGGCTGGGAGGTGGTAACGCTGCTCAAGGGCAACTGCCGCTTCGGTGCGGAATCACCCGAACGGGACCAGGACTGCAATGCGTTCAACCGCGCCAGCGCGGACTATGTCATGGAGCACCGGCCCGACGCCGTCTTCACCGTGGCATCGCTCACGCATGCCGTTGCCCCTTTTGAGACGGAAGTTCCCGGTTACCTGGACGGCATCCGCCGGTTTACCGACGCCGGCATAGAAGCGGTGGGCGTGCGGGACAACCCCCGGTTCAGTGTTAACATGCCCGAATGCGTCCAAAGGAACGGCGCAGACGCGCCGCAATGCAACGCACCGCGGAACGAGTCGCTCGCGGAGTCCTCACCATTGGACAGCTACCGCGGCGCTTTGGACCGGCTCCACCTGATGGACCTGAGCGACTTCATCTGCGCCGACGGCATCTGCCCGGCCGTCGTCGGCAACGTCTATGTGTACAAGGACGACAACCACCTCACCAAGACCTATGTTCAAAGCATGATCCCCATGTTTGAACAGCGGCTCCTGGCTGCCACCGGCTGGACGTGACATTTGCCAGGGAGCGGGTGGGGCAGGTGCCATTGCTCACATTGCCGCCGCGGAATAGGGGGATCGGCGCCAAGGTTCTAATATTTATTCAATACTTTCTGCACGGACCAGTCCCGTAATGACGGGCTGGTCATTAGCTGCAACCCCTACCCGTGAACCCATAACCAAGGTAAGAGGCGCACTCATGACCCAGCCCGAACACGACCCCTTCGGCTTCATCGGCCTGACCTATGACGACGTGCTGCTTCTGCCGGGGCACACGGACGTCATCCCGTCCGACGCCGACACCTCCTCACGCATCTCGAAGCGGATCACCGTGGAGACTCCGCTGCTGTCGGCCGCCATGGACACGGTGACGGAATCGCGGATGGCTATCGCGATGGCCAGGCAGGGCGGGCTGGGCGTGGTGCACCGCAACCTGTCCATCGCCGACCAGGCCGACCAGGTGGACCGCGTCAAGCGAAGCGAGTCCGGCATGATCACCAACCCGCTGACCATCCGTCCCGAAGCCTCCCTGGCGGAGCTGGACGAAATCTGCTCGCACTACCGCGTCTCCGGACTTCCCGTCGTCGACGAAGGCAACCGCCTCCTGGGCATCGTCACCAACCGCGACACCCGGTTCGTCCCCGAAGCGGACTTCCCGCTGCGCCTGGTCAGCGACGTCATGACCAAGATGCCCCTGGTCACGGGCCACGTCGGCATCAGCCGGGAGGAAGCCTCCCACAAACTGGCCACGAACAAGATCGAGAAGCTTCCGCTCGTCGACGAGCAGGGCCGGCTTCGGGGCCTCATCACCACCAAGGACTTCACCAAGGCCGAGCAGTACCCGCTGGCCACCAAGGATGAAGAAGGCCGGCTGCGTGTGGGCGCGGCCATCGGCTTCTTCGGGGACGGCTGGGAGCGGGCCATGGCACTCGTGGACGCCGGCGTCGACGCGCTGTTCGTTGATACGGCCAACGGCCACTCCCAGGGTGTGCTGGACATGATCCGCCGCCTGAAGTCGGACCCCGTCGCCGCGCACGTGGACATCATCGGCGGCCAGGCCGCGACGCGTGAAGGTGCGCAGGCCCTGATCGACGCCGGCGCCGACGGCATCAAAGTGGGCGTGGGACCGGGCTCCATCTGCACCACCCGTGTGGTGGCCGGAGTCGGCGTTCCCCAGATCACCGCCATCTACGAATCCGCCAAGGCTGCCATTCCTGCCGGCGTTCCGTTGATCGCCGACGGCGGACTGCAGTACTCGGGCGATATCGGCAAGGCTCTGGTCGCCGGTGCCGACACCGTGATGCTCGGTTCGCTACTGGCCGGCTGCGACGAGTCGCCGGGTGAGCTCATCTTCGTCAACGGCAAGCAGTTCAAGAGCTACCGCGGCATGGGGTCGCTGGGTGCGATGCAGTCCCGTGGCAAGAACACCTCGTATTCGAAGGACCGCTACTTCCAGGCTGACGTGTCCGGTGACGACAAGCTGATTCCGGAAGGAATCGAGGGCCGGGTCGCCTACCGCGGCCCGCTCGCGTCCGTTGCATACCAGCTGGTGGGCGGCCTTCGCCAGACCATGTTCTACGTCGGTTCCCCCACCGTTCCCGAGCTGAAGGCGCGCGGCAAGTTCGTCCGCATCACGGCCGCGGGCCTGAAGGAATCGCATCCGCACGACATCCAGATGACCGTTGAGGCACCCAACTACGGTTCACGCTAGACAGCATGTCTGAGCTGCGGCCGGCCCGTGCGCCCGGCCGGAAACTGGCGCTGAGGCCGTACGCGGCTGCCGTGGCGCAGGTCCTCAGGGTCAGTTTCCGGGCCTCGCCCGCCGCAGTGGTCATGAAGGTGGCCGGATCGCTGATCTCGGCGCTGCTGCCCCTCGTGACAACGTACTTCGCCTCCCTGACCACCACTGCCCTGGCGGCGGCCTACACCGGGGATCCGGGCGCCGGCCAGAGGGCCATCGTCTACGTCGTCGTGACGGCTGCCCTGGGCCTCTTCTGGGGATCCTTCAGCAGCGTGGACCGCTACATCCAGCAGCTCATGAGCTTCAAGGTGGGTGCCATCGTCGGCGACCTGATGTACGAGCGGTTCCTGGCGCTGGAGTTCTGGCGCTACGACGACAAAGAGACGGTCGACCTGTACGACCGGGCCAAGCGGTTCTCGGACTCCTACGCCCGGGTCCTGGACCGCATCGCGGCCATCTTCACGCAGTTGGTCTCGGTGATCCTGGCGATCGGCGCACTGCTGCTGGTCAGCTGGTGGATCGCCGTCATTGTCCTCATCGCGATCGTGCCGAGCGTCTACCTGCAGTTCAAGCTGTCCAGGGAGCAGATCTCGCACTGGAACACGCAGGTGGACTCGCGCCGCCAGCGGAGGATGATCGAGACCAACCTCCTGCGGCCGCAGCACATCGCCGAAATGCGCCTCTACGGCATCGTGGGCTACCTGATGGATTTCCGGTCCCGGCTCCGGGACGCGGACGAACGCCGCCGCCTCGACTTCCAGAAGCGCTACATCCCCAGGCAGCTTGCCGCTGACGCGCTGCAGTACGGCGCCGAGGTCGTCTCGCTGATCTGGGTGGTGGGCCAGATCATCGCACGCGCCCTGCCGGTGGGCCAGTTCCTCTACGTCCAGCAGATTGTCAGCCGGGCCGTCTCCACGGCCGGCAACCTGGTGTCATCGCTGAGTTCCATCGACGAGGACTTGGCCAACCTCAAGGATTATGAGCTGTTCATGGTGCTTCCGGTCCCCTCGGTGCACGCGCCGCCGCTGCTGCAGGCGCCCCGGACTGTGGAGCTCCGTGACGTCCGGTTCACCTACACCGGCAGCGACATCGAGGTGATCCGGGGCATCAGCATGACCATCCGCCAAGGCCAGCACATCGCCGTCGTGGGGGAGAACGGGGCGGGCAAGTCCACCCTGGTCAGGATCCTGGCAGGGCTGTACACCCCGGACTCCGGCCAGGTGCTCCTCGACGGCGTGGACCTCGCCGCCGTCGATGTCACCTCGTGGCACCGGCACCTGGCCGTGCTGAGCCAGGAGTTCCTGCAATACGAGTTCGCCACCGCGGCGGACAACATCTACTTCGGCGACGTCAGTACGCCCAAGGACATCGGGCGCGTCCGGAAGGCTGCCGCCGACGCCGAGGCGCTGGAGTTCATCAACAAGCTCCCCAACAGGCTGGACAACCATGTCAGCAACTGGATGGAGGACCCCCGCGGACGGAAGGGCAGCGGCCTCTCCGGTGGCCAGTGGCAGCGACTGGCGATGGCCAGGAACTTCTACCGCGGCGCTTCGTTCGTGGTGATGGACGAGCCCACCTCGGCCATCGATGCGCTGGCTGAACACCGCATCTTCACGCGGCTGTTCGCAAACCGCAGCAGCACCATCATCGCCATCAGCCACCGCCTGGCCACCATCGAAAAAGCCGACACCGTCTACATGCTGGAGGACGGCCGGATCGTGGAGCACGGCACCCACAAGGAACTCGTGGCGCTGCGCGGCCGCTACTTCCGGATGTTCGAGTCCCAGCTCAGCGTGGACGAATCAGAGGGTGTCTGAACACTGGGATAACCTAGTGCAGTGACTTACGAGATTGAGATTGGCCGTGGCAAGCGTGGGCGTCGTGCCTACTCACTGGATGACATTGCGATTGTCCCTAACCGTCGTACCCGCGATCCCAAGGACGTTTCCGTCTCGTGGCAGATTGACGCCTACAAGTTCGACATGCCCGTGATCGCAGCCCCCATGGATTCAGCGATGTCGCCGCAGACCGCCATCGCGCTGGGGCGACTGGGCGGACTGGGGGTGCTGGACCTTGAGGGTCTCTGGACCCGCTATGAGGACCCGCAGCCGGTCCTGGATGAGATCGGCGCCCTGAAGGACGAGATCAACAGTCCCGCCGTGACCGGACGCATGCAGGAGCTCTACCGCGCGCCCATTCAGCCCGAGCTGATCACCACGCGCCTTGCGGAGATCCGGTCGGCCGGCGTCACCGTAGCCGGGTCTTTGACCCCGCAGCGCACCCAGGAGCACTACAAGACGGTGGTGGCCGCCGGCGTCGATATCTTTGTGATCCGCGGCACCACCGTTTCCGCCGAGCACGTCTCGAAGGACCACGAGCCCCTGAACCTCAAGCAGTTCATCTACGAACTGGACGTTCCGGTCATCGTCGGCGGCGCTGCCGGTTACACGCCTGCCCTGCACCTGATGCGGACCGGAGCTGCCGGGGTCCTGGTTGGCTTCGGCGGGGGAGCCACCACCACCACCAGGCGCGCGCTGGGCATCCATTCGCCGATGGCTTCCGCCATTTCCGACGTCGCGGCCGCCCGCCGGGACTACATGGACGAGTCCGGCGGGCGGTACGTCCATGTCATTGCCGACGGCGGCATGGGCACCTCGGGCGACATCGTGAAGGCAATCGCCATGGGCGCCGACGCCGTGATGCTGGGCAGTGCCCTGGCCAGGGCAAAAGAGGCTCCGGGCAAGGGCTGGCACTGGGGCCAGGAGGCCCACCACCTGGAACTTCCCCGGGGCGACCGGGCCAACGTCGGCACCGTCGGCGCCCTTGAAGAGGTACTTTTCGGACCCGGCCACCACACCAACGGAACCTCCAACCTGATCGGCGCCCTTCGCCGTTCGATGGCCACCACGGGCTATTCGGACCTCAAGGAATTCCAGCGCGTCGACGTCGTGGTGTCGCCTTACGCCGGCAACTGAGTTCGGCAGGCTGCAGCCAGCCTGCCGAACAGCACGGCAAAGGAAGTAGTCTGGGTTACTACCGGCACACGCGGCTATGGAGGCGTTCGATGAGTGTTCCAAACAACAGCGGAGCCCTTGGCCCTGCAGCCAGGGAAGCATCGATTGAACGGCTCAGGGCCACCTCCGAACCGGGCCGGGAACTCGATATCCTCATTGTTGGCGGCGGCATCGTGGGCACTGGCGCGGCCCTGGACGCGGTAACCCGCGGCCTGAGCGTGGGGATCGTGGAGGCCAACGACTGGGCGGCGGGCACGTCCTCCCGGTCATCCAAACTGATCCATGGCGGCCTGCGCTACCTGGAGATGCTTGATTTCGGCCTTGTCAAGGAGGCGTTGCACGAGCGCGGCCTGATCCTTTCTGTGCTCGCCCCGCACCTGGCCCGGCCCGTGCCGTTCCTGTATCCGCTCACGAGGCCGTTTGTGGAGCGGCCATACGTCGGCGCCGGGATCGCCCTTTACGACGCCATGTCCATCAGCGGCGGCCACAGCCGCGGCGTGCCGTTCCACAAGCACCTGACCCGCCGCGGAACCCTGCGCGCCGCGCCCAGCCTGAAGGATGATGCCTTCGTTGGCTCCATCAGGTACTACGACGGCCAGGTCGATGACGCCAAATACGTGGCCAACCTGGTCCGCACGGCCGCCTTCTACGGCGCCCACGCCGTGAACCAGATGTCCGTAGTGGACTTCCTCAGGGAGGGCGAACGGGTGGTTGGCGCCAGGGTGGTCAACCATGAGGACAATTCGCAGTTCAACATCCGTGCCAAGCAGGTCATCAACGCCACAGGCGTCTGGACGGACGAGACCCAGGCCATGGTGACGCAGCGCGGCCAGCTCAAAGTCCGCGCGTCCAAAGGCATCCACCTGGTGGTGCCCCGCGACCGCTTCCAGTCCACGGTGGGGCTGATCCTGCGGACAGAGAAGTCCGTGCTGTTCGTCATCCCCTGGGGCCGGCATTGGATCATCGGCACGACGGACACCGACTGGAACCTGGACAAGGCCCACCCGGCCGCGTCCAGCAAGGACATCGACTACATCCTGGAGCGCGTCAACAAGGTGCTGAAGCGGCCGCTCACCAGGGAAGACGTCGAAGGGGTCTACGCCGGCCTGCGCCCCTTGCTGGCCGGGGAAAATGACTCCACCGCCAAACTGTCGCGAGAACACGTCGTGGCGCACCCGGTCCCCGGACTGGTGGTGGTGGCCGGTGGCAAATGGACCACGTACCGGGTCATGGCCAGGGACGCTGTGGATGAGGCAACGCGGACCATGGACGAGCGGGTCCCGCCGAGCTGTACCGAAACCATCGCGCTGCTGGGAGCCAGCGGCTTCAAAGCTGCATGGAACCGAAGGAACCGGACGGCCGAGGAATCCGGCGTCCACGTGGCACGCGTGGAGCACCTGCTCAACCGCTACGGCTCCATGCTGCCGGAAGTGCTGGCCATCATCGAGGAAAACCCTGCACTTGCGGAGCCGCTGCCCGGCGCCGACGACTACCTCCAGGCCGAGGCCGTGTACGCCGCCACCCACGAGGGCGCCCGGCATGTCAATGACGTCCTGACGCGCCGGACCCGCATTTCCATCGAGGCCTGGGACCGTGGTGTGTCCGCCGTTCCGGTAGTCGCTAAACTTATGGGTGAAGTCCTTGGCTGGAGCGACGTGCAGCGGGACAGTGAAATCAAGTACTACATTGCACGCGTTGAAGCCGAGCGGCTGAGCCAGCAGCAGCCGGATGATGTATCCGCCGACGCCGCCCGCCTGGGCGTGGAGGACATCGTTCCGCTGCGCTGAGGGGCTCCAGGACACAGTATTTTTCGCCTCACTGAAGGGACTCGCCTTGGCGGAACCACTTGACCGGTACGATGCCGAACTCACGACACCCGGAATGGTGATCCTGGAGCTGGAAGCATCGGACAAGGCTGACGCCGCCGCACAGCTGGCGGAACGCCTTTTCGCAGCCGGACGGATCACTGACCTGCCAGGATTCCTCAAACACGTCAATTCACGGGAGCACCAGCTCGCCACGGGCCTTCCTGGCGGCATCGGGCTCCCTCACGCCCGCAGCGAATTTGTTTCCCGGACGTCCATCGCCGTGGGCATCACCAAGTACGGACATGCCCTGGATTTCGGCGCCACTGACGGTCCGGCGACCGTCATCCTCCTCATTGCCACCCCCGCCAGCTCGTTTTCCGATCACCTGGAAGTCCTGGCCACACTGGCCCGCTCACTTTCCAAGGAGTCCTTCCGCGAGTCGCTGAGGCGGGCCTACGACCCCGAAGTGATTGCCGAACTGATTAATTCCAGCCTGGTGTTCTTCGACCACTGAGAGCGTCGAGGTTAACCGGGCCCGCCCCTGCCGGCCCCCATTTAGTTGTTCTACAGAGGAACGAAGTACGGTTAAGACGTGTGGAAAACAGCCCTTAAACCCCGATGGATCGCAGGCCTGGTCTTCGCGCTTGCCCTGTCCGGGGTGTTCGTCCTGCTAAGCCAATGGCAGTTTGGGCGGTCCACACAGCCGGAGGTTCCCGTCAATCCCGGTACCGAGGACGCCAGGGCGCTCACTGACACACTCCAGCCGGGTGATTTTTTCCATGGCTCGGTGGCGGACCAGATGGTTACCGCGGAAGGATCCTACGACCCGGCCAAACAGGTCCTGGTCCCCGGGCGGCTGCTCGACGGCCAGTCCGGCTACTGGGTGGTTTCGGCCTTCGCCGTCAGCGGGGCACCTGTGCTCAGCGGCGCCGCGGCCTCTCCCCAGACCTGGATCCCGGTAGCCCGCGGCTGGGTGGCCGATCCGGCGGCTGCTGCCGCGCCGCCGTCGGGCACCATTGATCTGACGGGACGGCTGTTGCCGTCTGAGGCTCCTTTGCCGGCGAGGGATCCCGGGCCCGGAAGGGCCACGGCCGTATCGGTCGCGGAACTCATCAACGACTGGGGCGTAAGCAGCTACCCCGGGTTCATCGCCGCCACTTCAGAGCTCTCAGAGGGCGCTGACGTCGGCGCGGAGGCAGTCGCCGGCGAGCTGAAGCCTCTCCGCATCGGTCCACAGCCGCCAGCGCAGCAGATCAACTGGCTCAACCTCTTCTACTCGCTCGAATGGGTTGTCTTCGCCGGCTTCGCCATTTTCATCTGGTGGCGCATGGTCAAGGACGACTACCGCCGCGATCTGGAAGACAGTCTGGAAGCCGCCCCTGGTGACGAGACAGGCGACGACACAGGCGACGGGCTTCACGGTGATTCCGGAACCAACCAACCCCACCCACCTTCCGATCAGAACCAACAAAAGGTACAGCCATGATTGAACCCAAACCGGCCATGCAGGCACAGCCGTCCGACGGAAAGGCAGCAGGAAAAGCCGGCCGGAAGCGCCGCTTCGGGGGAACCGCCGCGCAGATCCGTTCCGCGCTGAAGTTCTACAGGGTGATGGCGTACCTCACCGGCGGCATGCTGCTGCTCCTCTGCACGGAACTGGTCGTACGGTACGTGTTCGGCCAGTACCTGTTTGGCGGCGGCACGAACGCTGTCACGGGCCAGCCGTTCGGCCTTGGATTCGCCCCTGCGGAGCCGCTGGGCGTGACCGGCGGAGCGAACATTTCCGTGATCGTGCTGATCGTCCACGGCTGGATGTATGTGGTGTACCTGATGTCCAACTTCCGCCTGTGGTCGCTGATGCGCTGGCCGTTTGCCAAGCTCATCCTGCTGGCCCTGGGCGGTGTCATCCCGTTCCTTTCCTTCATCGTGGAGAAGAAGTTCCATGCGGAGGCGGAAGCGGAGCTGGCCGCAAACCCGCAGGCGCCCCAGCGGTACTGAGGCGCCGGCCCCAGGTGCCCGGGGAAGTTCGCTCCGTCACAGCAGGCTCCTCAAGGTGCGGCGGGGCAACGGCGCCAAGTAGGCTTGTACGGTGACTACTCCCACTGCATCCCAGACTTCCCAGAAGCCGGTGCTGGTTGTTGACTACGGTGCCCAGTACGCGCAGCTGATTGCCCGCCGCGTCCGGGAAGCGAATGTGTATTCGGAAGTGGTTCCGCATACCTTCACCACCGAGCAGCTCCTGGCCAAGAACCCCGCCGCCATCATCCTTTCCGGCGGTCCCTCCAGCGTGTACGCGGACGGTGCACCAAGCGTCGGTGCCGATCTTTTTGAGGCCGGGGTGCCGGTCTTCGGAATTTGCTACGGCTTCCAGGCGATGGCTAACGCCTTGGGCGGAAAGGTCGCCCAGACCGGCCTGCGCGAGTATGGCGCCACGGAAGCCACCACGGTGGGTGAGGCGCGGTCCATCCTGGCCGGCATGCCCGAACACCAGAACACCTGGATGAGTCACGGCGACTCGGTGCACGAGGCACCCGAAGGCTTCGAGGTCCTGGCAACCACGGCCGGTGCGCCGGTCGCTGCGTTCGCCAACGAGGAAAAGGGCCTGTACGGCGTGCAATGGCACCCGGAGGTCAAGCACACCGCCTACGGCCAGCAGGTGCTCGAGAACTTCCTCTTCAAAGGCGCCCGGCTGGAGCCGAACTGGACCACGGGAAACATCCTCGAGGAGCAGGTTGACCGGATCCGCCAGCAGATCGGAGACGCCCGGGTCATTTGCGGCCTGTCCGGCGGCGTGGACTCGGCTGTCGCTGCCGCACTCGTCCAGCGCGCGGTCGGAGACCAGCTGACGTGTGTCTTCGTGGACCACGGACTGCTGCGTGAAGGCGAGGCGGAGCAGGTGGAACGCGATTTCGTGGCCGCCACCGGCGTCAAGCTGTATGTCGCCAACGAGCAGGAGCGCTTCCAGGCCGCACTGGCCGGGGTCAGCGATCCGGAAACCAAGCGCAAGATCATCGGCCGCGAATTCATCCGCGCCTTCGAGGAAGCCGAACTTGCCATCATCGCCGAGGCGGCGGCGCACGGCGAGAAGATCAAATTCCTGGTCCAGGGCACCCTGTACCCCGACGTCGTCGAATCCGGCGGCGGCGAGGGAGCGGCGAACATCAAGAGCCACCACAACGTGGGCGGGCTTCCCGAGGACCTTCAGTTTGAACTCGTGGAACCGCTGCGTGCGCTGTTCAAGGACGAGGTCCG
The DNA here is from genome assembly GCA_036565085.1 of Arthrobacter sp. Taxonomy (GTDB): domain Bacteria; phylum Actinomycetota; class Actinomycetes; order Actinomycetales; family Micrococcaceae; genus Arthrobacter. The sequence goes on along the minus strand of DATCNU010000083.1, from coordinate 12,307 downwards.
GGCGGTGGGTGCCCAGTTGGGCTTGCCCCAGGAAATCGTCGGCCGCCAGCCGTTCCCCGGTCCGGGCCTCGGTATCCGCATCGTCGGTGAAGTCACCAAGGAACGCCTTGACCTGCTGCGCAAGGCCGACGCCATCGCCCGGGCCGAGCTGACCGCTGCCGGACTCGACAACGAGGTATGGCAGATGCCGGTGGTGCTGCTGGCGGATGTTCGCAGCGTTGGCGTGCAGGGCGACGGACGCACCTACGGGCACCCGATCGTGCTCCGCCCCGTCTCCTCCGAAGACGCCATGACCGCGGACTGGTCGCGGCTTCCGTACGATCTCCTCGCGAGGATTTCCAACCGGATCACCAACGAGGTGGATGGCGTGAACCGGGTGGTGCTGGATATCACCAGCAAGCCGCCCGGAACCATCGAGTGGGAATAGAGTCATGAGTGGCCGGTCTCCGGGGTGGAGGCCGGCCACTACGCTTTTGTCTGGTGTAATCCTCCGCAATTTGGCATGATCCAGTGTTGCGGTCTCTCACTACGGCGTCTTTCCGGCTACGCTCGAAAGTATGCCGGTATGGTCCAGGGCGTCACGTGAAAGCGCAGAAAAGAAGGCAGTAGTGTCATTTGGTCAAGGCCACCCGGAGGGCTCGGAGGAGTTCAGGAAATGGCTGTCCGGGCTTAAGCCTGTCACCGGGGCAGATACCATGCTGCGTTTCACCAAGACGCCCGAAGGTTCAATTGACCTGACCCACGCCCACCCGTCCGGCCTGGCGCAGCTGATGGCCGGGCGCCGCACGCGGCTGTCAACCCTGATCCGGGACCAACAGCAGTACGTTGTTGCCGCCCGGGCATCGCGGAACATCCGCTCCAAAATCTTCGAGCTCGGAAACGACCGGGGCATCGACGCCGGCTACCTCTCCGCCGGCACAGTGGTATGGACGTCCGCCGTCGGAGGTAAACCCCAGCGGGTCTCCGCCCCGGTGATGCTCACCGCCATCTCGCTGACCGTCCGCCCGGGCGAGGACGACTACGAACTCCAGCTCACCGAACAGGCGCACATCAACCCGGCGCTCGTCCGGCACCTGAAAAATATCCACGGCATCGTGTTTGACGTCAACGCGGTCACCCGTCTGGCGTACAGCACGGCCCGGTTCGACCCCCAGCCTGTCCTGGACCGGCTGGGCATCCTGATCAGGCCGATCCACGGCGCGGAGGCCCAGCACAACCTGCTGGTTTCCACGTTTGCGGACCTCTCCAGCAACCTCGATGACCCCTGGATCAACGAAGGCAACCCGGTGGTGGCTGCCCTGGCCAAGGCAGCCAACGGCGACGTGGTTGACATCGAGGAGCCGGACCCGTCCCGCTTTCCCAGCGTGGACAAACGTCACCCCGACGACGAGATGCTCCTGCTCGACGCGGACGCGGACCAGCAGTACGTCATCGATGCCGCCCGCGCCGGCGATTCCCTCGTGGTCAGCAGCCCGCCAGGCACGGGCCAGACGCAAACGGCGATCAACACCATTGGAGCGTTGGTGGATGCGGGCAAAACGGTCCTCGTGGTCGGCGACCGGAGGGCCAGCCTTAACGAAGTGTCGGGCCAGCTTGAATCCCTGGGCCTCGAATCCATCCTGTTCCAGCTTTCCGGAAACGCCACACCGCAGCAGCTGAAGGCGCAGCTCGTACGGGCCATCGTCCGGAACGAAAAATCCCTTGAACCCCAGCTGGGCAACCTTCATAAGACGCTCACCGAACATCGCCACGCGCTGATGGACCACGTTGCTTCACTCCACAATGTGCGTCAGCGCTGGGGCTGCTCGCCCTACCAGGCCATGCAGTCATTGGCTGAGCTGACATCCATCCAGCCCGCACCGGCCACGACGGTCCGGCTTAAGCGGAGCGTGCTGGACAGCATCCGGGACCGTGAGGAGCTTGCCGGCAGGCTGCGCCGCGCTGCGGAGCTGGGCAGCTTCAGCCGTGCGTCCACCAGGAGCCCGTGGCACGGGGCGAGGCTCCTGACCCGCAAGGAGACGGAGGAGGCCCAGCAGCTGGCCCGCTCCGTGGTTAAGAACCTGCCGCTCCTTCGGGACCGGATGAACGAGGTCGCGGAGCACGCCGAGATCCGACTGGGTTCATCCTTCGCCGAGTGGGGCGCCCAGCTTGAGTTGCTGATGGCGGTCCGGGGAAGCCTGGACAAGTTCACTCCGGACATCTTTGACCGTCCCGTCCACGATCTCATTTCCGCGACTGCGTCGTCAGCATGGCGCCGTGAGCAGAATATTGACATGGCCTCCATGCAGCGGTCCCGCCTGCGCCGGGTGGCCAAGGAATACGTCCGGCCCGGAGTCCATATCGCGGACCTCCATAGTTCGCTCGTGCTGGTCCAGGAGCAGCGGGCACTGTGGGCCGGGTACGCGACGTCCCAGCGCCATCCGGCGGTTCCCTCCGGCCTCGCGGAGATGAATGTCATGTACCGCTCGCTGGACCGTGAACTCGGCCAGCTGGGCGAGGCCCTCCGGCACACCGAAGAAGGCGGCTCGCTGTCCACCGCCCCTTACCGGAAGCTCATGGAACGGCTCGAAGGGCTGGTGGCGGACACCCACACCCTGAAGACGCTGCCGGAACGCACCCTGCTGGTGGAAAACATGCGCGAACACGGCCTGGGGGAACTGCTGGCCGATCTTGCCGAACGCGAGGTGCCGGCCGGGTCCGTGGCCGCGGAGCTTGAACTGGCCTGGTGGCAGTCCGCCCTGGAAGCCATGATCAGCGGCGACGATTATCTTGCCATGTCCGACGGCGATGCCCTGCGGCAGCTGGAGGCTGAATACCGGCTGGCCGACAACGCCCACATCGCCAGCGGCGCCGCCCGCCTGCGGTGGGACCTTTCCGGCCGGTGGCGGGCCGCCATCGGCCAGCACCCGCGCCAGGCCGACCTCCTTCGCAGCCTGCTGAAGGACGGCAGGGTTTCGCTTGCCGCGCTGACGGCTCAGGCCCCCGAACTCGTTCCCATGCTCGTCCCCGTTTGGTCGGTGAGCCCGTATCTCATGACCGGCCTCCTGCCGGCCCAGCAGCGCTTTGACGCGGTGGTTATCCTCGACGCCGAGGCCACCTCCCTCCAGGCTGTCCTGCCGTCCATAGCGCGGGCGAAACAGGTCATAGCCTTTGGGGACGCCAGGATTGCCAGCCCCCGGACATTCACCGTGGGGGTCGAGCGCCTGGCGGCGGGTGAACCGGGACACCAGCGCGTGAAGAGCGCCTTTTCGGCGCTGGCGGAGGTACTGCCCGTCTGGGGGCTGAATTTTGTGTACCGGGCCGTCGATGAGGACCTGGTCCTGCAGCTCAGCAAGAGTTTTTACGACGGCGGTCTGCGCCGCCTGCCGGAGGGCCAGTCGGCAACCGGGCTGGACAGGGCTTTGCTGGTTGAGTACTTGCCGGACGGTACCGGACTGCCGAGCGCGGACCATGAAGGCGTCGAATCGGTGGTGGCCGAGGTTAACCGGGTGGTGCATCTCGTCTTCGAACACGCGCGGCTCCGCCCCCGCACCTCTTTGGCCGTGGTGACGGCGAGCCTGCGGCATGCGGCCCGGATCGGCGAGTCCATCCGGCTGCAGCTGCCCAATTATCCGGGGCTGGCCGGATTCTTCGGTGCGGGGCCTGAATCGTTCCGCGTGGTGGACCTGGAGCGGGCCCAGGGCCTGGTCCGCGACCACGTGATCTTTTCACCGGGTTTCGGGCGCACCCCGCACGGACGCGCCCTGCACAACTTCGGCCCGCTCTCAGCTGAGGGCGGCCGGGAGAAGTTCGCCCTGGCGATGTCGCGTGCCCGGCGGTCCCTCCACGTCCTGACCTGCTTCCGGCCCGAGGACCTGGACCATACCCGGCTGGCCCACGGCGCCGTCGACTTCTATGAGCTGTTGGACCGCGAGATTTCGGGCAACACGAACCTCGGCACTCCGGCTTCCCGGGCTGCCGCCAGCGAACAGGCGCTGGGAGCGGACCCCCTGGTGGCCGACCTCGGTGACAGGCTGCGCGCCCGGGGTGCCCGCGTGTGGCACCAGTACGACGGCGTCATCGACGTTGCCGCCGCCGCCGACCCGCTGAGCACCATGGGCCAGGACGATGCTGAAATCCCCCGGCCGGTGGCCATCGAATCAGACGGCACGGAACAGTACCGAACCATGAGCGTCCGGGAGCGGAGCCGTCTCCGCCCGCAGCTTCTGGAGCGCCTGGGATGGCGGTACATGCCGTTGTGGACCATTGAGGTCTTCACAGACCCGTCCGCCTGTGCCGATCGGATTGCCAGCTACCTGGGTCTTGAAAAGGTCGTCCTGCCCGGACGGGCAGCGGCCTCCGGAGGCTTCTTTGATGACGATGTGGATTCGCTGACCCTGGGCAGCGCCAGCGGCGGCGACCGGGAACCTGAACCAGGTTATGGCTCGGCGAATGGTCTGGGGCAGAAGAACATGGGGGACCAGGCCGGAAGCCTGAACAAGAAAGAGGAGGCGGCCATGTCCGCTGGCAACACCAACAACAGTCCGGCCGGTGAGGGGCAGGTGCCTGCACCTGATGCAGCCCGGACCGTGGCTGCGGGCGTTCTTCCGAACAAGGCATCGGAGGATGACCCGCGAGGCTGGGGTGACGGCCCCGACGAGGGTCATGATGCGTGGTTGAAGGAGCAGAAGCCCCCGCATTGGGGCTGAGTGGTCCGGGCCACTCTCTGCCTGGCTGATGTTTCCACGCTAACCGGCGGAGTGGCCGGGTTGGGCCGCGACGAGGACAAAAAACAGCTTTCCCCGGGTGGAGGCCCCGGCCAGCCTGGCAGCCTGCTCGGCATTCGCTGCCACCACGATCAGCCCGTCGGTGTCGCCTGTGCCGAGCCACTGTCCTGTCTTGCCGCCCTGCCCTGAGGTCCAGAGCACGGGCACGGCCGAGGCCAGTACCTCGGTAGGGGACTTCTGGTCGAAGCCGTTCGCTCCGGTCAGGACCACGTTCACGAGCTGTCCGGGCGATACCAGCTGGACGGACGACGGGTCCGCCATCCTCAGGGGGACGGCCGCTGATCCCGGGGGAGTGCCGGCCAGGAGGCCAGGCCCCATCAGCTGCGCGTCGGTCACCAGCTGGCCCTTCCGCAGCGGGGCTGCCAGCTGCTTGCCGGCCGCCTCGCGTCCGTCACGCACGGCACCGCCCGTCAGCAGGCCCGGCGGGATGTGTACTTCTTCCAGATCCTGCGCAGCCAGGGCAGCGCCGGCGGGAAGGTCATGCGCCGCAGCCAAAGCGGCGACGGTATCGGCGGGCGGCGGCGTGAGCTGGTGGACCGCGATGCCGGCGGCCATGCAGAGCAGGAGTGCCACCGCCAGGCGGCGGTTCCGGCTGAGCCACCGGGTGCGGCGATGGCCAGGCCCCCGGCTGACTCCACGGGTGCCGAGAGGATGGCGCGCCTGGCGTCGCGGCGGGGTGTTTTTCCGGGTGGGACGAAAGAGGCGGCCGGGACGGGAGAGGGTAGCGGGCATGGGCCCACGCTATGTTCGCCAGCCTTCAGCACAACAGTGGCAGCGGCGCCTATGTGGATAACCAGGCCACCGGCGTCGGACGTTCAGGCCCGGCTGGCTTCAGTGCGGCAGAGACGCCCGCTTCAGCTTGCTGCAGCCGCCGGTGCGGCTGCGGGAGCCGGGGCGGGGGCGGCAGGCGTCGCCGGCGCCGGGGAGACGGCGCCTCCCTTGGCGTCGCGGGAGTCGGTCCGGTAGAAGCCGGAGCCCTTGAATACCACGCCCACGCTGTTGAACTTCTTGCGCAAGGCCCCTTGGCACTCGGGGCAGGACGTCAGAGTACTGTCCGTAAACGACTGGACGATGTCGAAGGCATGGCCGCATTCCTTGCAGGCGTACGCATACGTTGGCACTGGTGCTCCTCCTTTTGGACAAACGAGAGGTCCCGTGCTGCTGCGGCCGGATCTCACCGTCCATTAGCAGTCGCAGGGCCTGAGTGCTAATTCTATCACCCCGGTCCGGGAGTCCTGCTCCGGTCAGTCGGGTTCCTGCAGACGGATAAGGCCCGACGGCGTGAGGGCCGCCGGCACTTTCCGGTCGAAGTTCTCTGCTGGAAGGCTCCCGGCCGGCAGCAGTTCGTGATCGTAAATAATGGCCGCCAAGGGCATGTCCGGCCTCGTGCCCGCCAGCGAGCCCAGGAAGACGTCGTAGTACCCGCCGCCCTGGCCGATCCGGTTCCCGCTCAGGTCCACAGCCGTTGCAGGAATGAAGAGGGCCGCCACCTTCGCCATGATTTCCAGGCCATGCCGGCGGCCTGCGGGCTCCAGGATGGGTGCATACCTGCTCCGCACAAATTCTGCCTCCGGTGTCCAATAGACCCAGCTCAGCCGGCGTTCCGGTTCGCACACCGGGAGCAGTACCCGGTGGCCGGAGGCGTGGAGTGTTCCCATCAGTGGCGCGGTGGGCGGCTCAAAGCCGACGCCCAGGTACAGGCAGAACGTGGACGGCGTTCCGGCTGCGACGCTGTCGGCCCATTCGAGACCATGGACAGCGAGTCCTGCGCCGGCCGCATTACGCTGTTGCTCGTCCATGGCGGCCCGGCGTTGTCGGTGCTCCGCACGGATGCTGTCCTTTGCCGATTTGCTGTCCCCGGTCATTGCCGCTCCTCCTCCCGCCGCCCGGCCGGATGCTCCGCCGTGTACCCTGCCCGGCACTGCTGCGGGACGCCCGCCGCAGCACCGGTAATTATTGAATGAATGGTCCCTCCGTTAGATTAGTCCGGTGACTACCACTAACCAGACAGTGCGCAAGGCCGTCATTCCTGCCGCGGGACTCGGAACCAGGTTCCTGCCCGCCACGAAGGCCATGCCCAAGGAGATGCTTCCCGTAGTGGACAAGCCCGCCATCCAGTATGTGGTGGAGGAAGCGGTCAAGGTGGGCCTGAATGACCTGCTGATGATTACGGGCCGCAACAAGCGGGCCCTGGAAGACCATTTTGACCGGGTTCCGGCGTTGGAGGCCACGCTGGCCGCCAAGGGGGACACTGCGAAACTCGATTCCATCCAGGCTGCCAGCAACCTCGGCGACATCCACTACGTGCGGCAGGGCGACCCCAACGGCCTCGGCCATGCGGTACTCCGGGCCAAGCAGCACGTGGGCTGTGAGCCGTTTGCAGTCCTCCTCGGTGACGACCTGATCGACGCCCGCGACGAACTGCTCAGCACCATGATCGACGTTCACGCGAAAACCGGCGGGTCTGTCGTGGCCCTCATTGAGGTGGAACCATCCCAAATCAGCGCCTACGGCTGCGCCGATATCCAGGAGATCGACGGCGAGGAATACGTGCGCATCAACAAGCTCGTGGAAAAGCCGGAGGTGGACGAGGCGCCCTCCAATCTCGCCGTCATCGGACGCTACGTATTGCATCCTGCGGTTTTTGAGGTCCTGGAACGCACCGGACCCGGCCGCGGCGGAGAAATCCAGTTGACGGATGCGCTGCAGGAACTGGCAGCCGGAGAGGGTGAAGGCTACGGAGTCTACGGCGTCATCTTCCGTGGACGGCGCTACGACACCGGCGACAAGCTCAGCTACCTCAAGGCCTGCGTCCAGCTGGCCATCGACAGCGAAGACCTCGGTCCCGGTCTGCGCGAGTGGCTGCCGGGCTTCACCGCCGGCCTGTCCAACTAAAGCCCGTGCGCGCCGGTCCTATCTGGCCCGTCACACTGGAGTGCGGCGACCTGGTTCTGCGGCCCATCCGGTACCGGGACAAGAAGGGGTGGACCCAGGTCAGGGCGCGCAACAGCGATTGGCTCGCTCCCTGGGAGGCTTCCAATCCCGCCCCCGGCGGAGGCCTTCCCGACTATCGGAGCATGGTGCGCTCCCTTAATATCCAGGCTGCCCAGGGTACCGCATTGCCGTTCCTGATCACCGAACGCACTCCCGGCTTCCGGTCGCCGGTCATCGTGGGCCAGCTGACCGTGTCCTCCATTGTGTGGGGCTCAGCTCTGATGGCAACGCTGGGCTACTGGGTTGACCAGGCAAGGGCCGGCCACGGCATTGCCCCCACCGCTGTCGCCATGGCCACCGACCACTGCTTCCAGACTCTGGGACTGCACCGAATGGAAATCAACATCCGCCCCGAGAACCGCGCCAGCCTCCGGGTTGTTGAAAAGCTGGGCTTCCGTGACGAGGGGTACCGGCCGCGCTACCTGCACATCAACGGGGAGTGGGCCGACCACCGTACATTTGCCCTGACCTCTGAAGAGGTCCCGGACGGTCTGCTCCCGCGGTGGCTCGCCTCCCGGGCGTCATAAGTCCATTGATTTGCCACCTCGCCTGCGACACACCGTGGCTAATGCGGCAGCCGCCGGGCTAATGCTCATACGGTTTTGATTGTGGACTTCCCCCTTAGCAGCTCAGTGATCCTTGTGGTTGCCGTCGTGCTCTGGATTGTATGGGTCGCCCCGTATGTCCTCCGGAACCGCAGGCACCAGTTCCAGGCAGCAGTAGATTTTCCGGCGGACGTACCAGCCACTGAATCATCGGACCCGAGGGCCGGGACGGTAATGAATATGACCGCCCAGCAGGAGAAACCCATGGACACCAGGAAGAGCCCGGAATCCGTTACGGACGCAGGCACCCGCCCCGCGGCGGGGGGTTTCCGGATCCGTTACGGCAGGACGGGGATCGCACTCGTAGCCCTTGTGGCGCTGCTGACCGCTTTTGTTTCCGGTGTGCTGCTGCCTTTCGGGCTTGGCACTCCACTGCTACCGGTGTCCTGCCTGGTTGGGGCAGTGGCAGCCGTCGTCCTGCTTAGGTCTCTGGCCGTGCGTGACCGCAAGACAAAGGTCGATGCAGCTTTCCGCGCCGCGATGAGTGCCCCTTCCCGCCGCCAGGGCTCTCCCGCAAGCCGGCCGGCCCGCCCGGAAGCTGCACCCAGCCAGCCCGACAGCCCGCTGTTCGACGCCGAGGCACACCACGCTAAGCCGAAGCCCCTCACAGCCATGGAACTCCGGGAAGCCGCCCTTGAGGTGGCCCGGGAAGCCGGAGACACGAGCGTGAGGGCGTCTGTGCGGACGTCGCCTGCCGGCCCAACCTGGGAACCGGTGGACGTGCCCCGGCCCGTTTACGTTGAGGCCGCAAAGGCCGAACGGCCCGCGCCCGAGCCTCTCGACCTTCCAGAAGCTCCCAAGGCCGTGGGAAAGCCGACCCTCAAGCAGGGCACTGCTGCCGCTGCCCCGGCTTCACCCGCAGCCAGGCCGCTCACCAAGGCCCAGAGTGCGCTCAGCAACCTGGACGATGTCCTGCAGCGGCGACGCGCCTGACCGGTGCGAAGCGTAAACATGACCCGTGCGAAGCGAAAAGTCGGCGCTGGCCCGGGGCCGGTTGGTAATGCGGCCGGAAAATTTGTAGCCTAGGGTCACCGGCGTCGCAGCTCCCACCCGGAGAGCGCGCTGTTCCGGGGCTATAGCTCAGTTGGTAGAGCGCTTCGTTCGCATCGAAGAGGTCAGGGGTTCGAATCCCCTTAGCTCCACAGTGAAGGCCCTTTGACCTGCGGAAACGTGGGGGTGGAGGGCCTTTCTTGTGGCTGATTTCGGGCTCACCCGACGTTTACCCGACGTTTTAGGATGAAAATGCGCGGCATTGCCACTCCCCGGACATCCGTGAAATCGCCTTTGGAAATGTCGGAATCTACTCCATCTCCAGGCAAATATCCGGACTGTGACGCTTGCCATCGGCATAGATCGCTGTAGGGAACAGCCAATCGACAGCCTGGTGCCACGAGTCCACCTGATAGTCGGGAACGAGCGACCAGTCGTCATGTTCGCCTTGCAAGAGTGCGCCTCGAAGGTCTGTCTGGTCGAGTGGGATCCCTCGAGTTTCGACAAAAAATCGGCCCGCGCCCAAGACATATTTGAGCGCTTGATTTAGTGCTTCGAATCGAAATTCCCAGAGGCGAAAGACTCCGAGATCGATCGGTGTGTGCTTGGCCGCGTCTGCAATGCCCATGGTGAGCCAAGACCACTCAACGTCGTAGTCCGGCGGCGGGCCTAGTTTGAATTCAAGAGAAGCGTGAGCGAAATTGTTGCGGTACTCGAAACAGCGCCGAATGCCTTCGATAATTGGCGAGCGATGCTGCCACGAAGTTGGTAGCAAGCTCGCAATCGCTCTGCGCTTCTCGGCCGCCCGATTCATCTTGACCCATCTGCCTCTATGCGCGTTTGCAGCGGCTGGATCGGAGAGCCACGATCCAAGCTGGATGAGTCGCCCATCTATGAGGTTCGCTTGGCTAAGGATTAAACCAATGTGGTGGAAGATAGTCGCTCTATCCTCGGGAATGCCCAGATCATGGCGTGGATCTTTCATGTTGTTACCTCGGCCCGTTCGACGCGCCACGGCCCAAGGAACCGGCCTAGCCCAAACCGTGCATGGAACTCCAATCGTTCCGGCGTGGCCAGTAGCTCGATAAGCGGCACTGTCGCCCGAAACTGTTGATTGTCCAAGCCTATGATGACCCGGTAAGGCTGTACTTCTGTGCCATCCCCCGAGGCGGTGTCCATACCGTGACTCTATACGCACCCACTACTGACCTGGAAGGGAAATGAAGCAGCGCAAGATGCGAGGGAAAAAGGGGCGTCCCACATCCTTAGGATATGAGACGGTCCCGCCATCCACCCGCTCTGAAGGGCATGGTTTCCCCGGCGCAGTGGCACTAGGACGATTACGGCTTCCGCAGCCGTCCCACGACTTCATTGAGCTCCGCGGTAGGAATGTCGACGAGGCCAAGCGCCGCGTGCAGTAACTTCCCACCGTTCTGAAGTCGGTAGTTCGAAAGGACGCTAGTGGGCACCTGAATCTTGTTCCAGGTTTCCTCTGTTCCACCGTGGATGAGGTACCTGCCTCCAAGCCCGAGATTGCTGAGCTCCTGGTGCAGGGTGAAACTGTCCCAGTTGAGGGCCGACTGTCCAATTACGATTCCAGCTAGGTCTAGCTCTTCCGCTCTGCCGACCAGAGCGAGCAATTGAAATTGTGACCATGTAAGCGATTCTGCCGTCTTTACTGCCCAGTGGGCGGCAGTGGCAGACAGTCCTTGATCGAAGGCAGCATAGGCAAAAAGGCTGCCCATGAAGGGCGTCTTCCGTTCCTCGGGCTCACGCTGGGCGGCAATGAGTACTGCTTCGAAGACCTCCTGTGCAGGTGGGGCGTATCCTCCCCGAGCTTCCCAGAAGTGATCCGTGCGAAGCGTCATTCCCGCCGCCTGATTTCGACGAACAGCTTGAGTGGCATATCGAACAACAGAATCGACGCGCTTCCTCTCCCTGAAGCCCAGAGCGCGGGAGAAGACTCTTCGCCCTGTTTCCTGGACCACGGGCCCTGCTACCGCTCCGATAATCACTCCTTCAGGACCTGCCATCGCTGCACCGATAAGCGCTCCTGTCAGCGATCCCAGTATGTTGGCGGAGCTATCCGCTACCTCGTTGATTCCCTCGTCCCGAGTTCCTGCCATGAATGAAGCGTATTACGCGATCAGGCTCGAGCTGAAGGTCAGCAACTCCAAGCTGTACGACGCGGAGAATGAGGGCGAGACGGAGCTCGAGGACCAGCGCAAACGCATCGAGCGTGAAGGCGAGAGGGAGAACGGTAAGAGCCCAGTCAGCCTGCGTGCTTAGCCCGACATCACTGGTTCTCCAGTGCGTCCACGGGGGACCAGAACCCGCAAATGCAGCCCGATGCCGCGACAAACGACACTTATCAGTCACACGTGTTGGGACTTGAAAAAACTTCAGGAGCGGCCGGTTTCTCATTGATCTGTCCTGCTGCCAGGCTTGGGCGGAGGTGCGGCCCGTCCGGACCGCACCTCCGCCTTCTGGCTGGTTGTCTCAGTGCTTCCTGAAGGCGTCTTTGACTTTTTCGCCGGCCTGCTTCAGGTCCGCTTTGACTTGGAGGCGTTTGCCCTCGGCCCTCAGCCGGTCGTTGCCGGTGGCATCGCCGGCTGCTGCTTTGCCCTTGCCGTGGAGTTTCTCGGCGGCGTTGTGGATCTTGTCACCCAAACCCATGGTCGTTCTCCTTATTTGGCCGCCCCCGCGACGTGAATGCCGTGGAGGCCGACAGTTAATTGTAGGGACGGAAACCATCAAGAGTAGGTGCGATGGGCGATCGGCATATCCAGTGGCTTGGGGCCGGAATGGGCAGTCGGTGCGGCCCGGAGGACGAGGCACATGGATTTTGGCACCGTTTTTTCGCTGCGCGTATCCGGGTGTGATTTCGGCGCCGAGTCGCAGGTCTGCGTCGGTGCTGAAATGGCACCCGGACGCGCAGAACCGACGTGATGT
>DATCNU010000082.1:0-34961 GCA_036565085.1 Arthrobacter sp. | reverse complement strand
GGCGCCTTAAGCACCGACTCCCCGGCCGCACCGTGCAGCCAGTAGTGCAAATCGGAGCCGCAGATGCCGCCATACGCTATTTCGACGACAGCCTGGTCGGGGTGTGGCGGAGCCACGGGGATGTTCTCAATGCGCAGGTCGCCGGCGGCGTGGGCCACGACGGCGGGACCTGATTCGGGCAGGGGCACTCCCCCGGACACTAATGAACCCGTCATTGCTGATCCTGTCACTGGTGAAGTTGTCATCAGACCACCACCGTCATTCCGCCGTCGATGAAGATCGTCTGCCCGTTCACGAAGTCCGAACCGTCGGACGCAAGCCACACCACCGGCCCGGCGAGGTCCCGGACGGTCCCCCACCGGGCCGCCGGAGTCCGGCCCAGGATCCAGGCATTGAACTGCTCGTCATCCACCAGGTTCTGCGTCATCTCGGTGTGGATGTAGCCCGGCGCAATGCCGTTGATCTGCAGACCGGACCCCGCCCACTCGGCCGTCATGGCCCGGGTCAGGTTCCGCAGCCCGCCCTTCGCCGCGATATACGGCGCGATCGTGGGGCGTGCCAGATCCGTCTGGACCGAGCAGATGTTGATGATCTTTCCATGACCCCGCGGGATCATGTGCCGCGCCGCCTCACGTCCCACAAGGAACGCGCTGGTCAGGTCCGTGCTGATCACCCGTTCCCAGTCCGCCACGTCCAGCTCCAGCATGGGCACCCGGTGCTGGATCCCGGCGTTGTTCACCAGGATCTCCAGCGGACCAACATTCTCCTCCACCCACGCAACGCCCGCGGCGGCCGCGGTATCCTTCGTCACGTCAAACGCGCAGCTGTGGATCCGCCCGGGCGCAAAATCCGCGGCCATGGCCGTCTCAGCAGCCTTCAGCCGCTCCTCGTTGATCCCGTTCAGCACCACGGTGGCGCCGGCGTCGGCCAGTGCACGGGCCAGCGCGTTGCCGATCCCCCGGCTCGAACCGGTCACCAGGGCAACCCGCCCTGTCAGGTCAAAAAGCGCACTCATGCTGTTGTCTCCCGAACAGAATTGATAAAAACCGCAGCCGTGGAAGCTGCTGTGGACTGTACATCACTGAGGTTCCCGATGGCCTGCCGCACCACGGCCAGGTCGAGGTCGCCCAGGCCCTGGCGCGTCAGTTCCCCGTAAAGTTCGACGCCGGCGGTCGCCATCGGGGCAACGGCGCCCGCCGCCTCGGCCGACTCCAACACAAAAGAGAGGTCCTTGTGCATGAACTTCGCCGGCCCGGTGGGGGCATAATCCTTGGCGGCCAGGCGCGGACCCACGAACTCCAGCACCCTGCTGGCTGCCAGGCCGCCGGCCAGCACCTCGAAGAGCGATTCAACGTCCATGCCCGAGCGCTCGGCGAGTTCGGCTGCCTCGGCGAGCGCCGCCGTCGTGGTTCCCACTATCAGCTGGTTGCAGGCCTTGGCGAGGGAACCGGAACCCAGGCCGCCGAGGCGCCTGACCGTGGTGCCCATCGCCTCGAGGACCGGCCGGAGCCGGTCGAAGTCCTCCGCCGGGCCACCGGCCATAATGGCCAGGGTCCCGCGCTGCGCACCTTCGGTGCCGCCGCTGACCGGAGCATCCAGCACGGTGGCGTTGCCGCCGCTGGCCTCCGCGACGGCAACGCCAAAGGCCTGGACACCCACGGGGGAAACACTGCTCATCACCACCACCAGCGTTCCGGGCTGCGGCGGCGCCAGCCGCCATTCTGCGAGGAGGCCGGCGGCAGCCTCCTCGATGAAGGAAAGATCCGGGAGCATGAAAATGATCACCGGCTCGTCCCTCAGGGCTGCGACGTTCGGGACGCTTGCGCCGCCGAGCCGCACGAAAGCATCGACGGCTGCCGGTGAGCGGTTCCAGGCGGAGACCGCCCAGCCGGCCTTGAGGAGATTGGCGGCCATGGGGGCACCCATCAGCCCCAGCCCGACGAAGCCGGCACTGCGTGCCGTACCGCTCAGCGGAGTGATGGTGGTCTTCGCCGGGCCGGTGGCCTGGGGGTTGTTTTCGTTCTGCAATTTCCAACCTTGGTTCTCGGGCGCTGGCCCGCGTGTCCGTACGTGAGTGACGCCTGGCGTTCCGGGACTGCCTGTTCGGGACCGCATGCTCCGGTCCTGCCGCGGGACTATTCACCCCGGCAGGACCGGAACTATCAGGCCGGGACTATTTGCCCCAGATTTTCTTGTACGCGTCCTGGTAACCCACGGGATCCCAAGCATCGGTGACCGTGGTGTTTTCCTTGGTAGAGACGTGGATTTGCGGGATATAGCCGCTGGCGGGCTGGTTACTGAAGGCCCGGTTGAGCTCGTCCACGAGCTGCCAGCCCTCCGACTCCAGGGGCGACGGAACTGTGGCTGTCTGGTAGTCACTCGACTTGATCCGCTGGAGCGCGGAGGAGTCGCCGTCGCCGGCACCGACGTTGAACGGCGCGCCGCCGGCCTTTACGCCGCCTGCCCGCAAAGCGGCCGCAGCGTTTTCGTAGTAGACGTCGTTGATGGCCACGGAGTAGGTCCAGGCTTCGTTGTGCTTGCTCAGCAGCGAGGACACCTCCTGCGGCATCCGGGCGCTGACGTCGGACAGCGGAACGTTGTCGTACTCCAGGACCTTGGTACCCGCGCAGGTCTCCAGTTCCTTCTTGATCATCTGCGATTTGCCTTCGGCAAAGGGGATGGAAGAGTCCGTGAAAATGACGACGCCGGCCTTGCCGTTCGATTTGGCGATGACGTAATCGGCGCTGATCTTAGCGACGTCCTCAACCTTGGTGGTGATGTTGGTGAAGAGCAGCGGGTCGGTGCTGGGCCCCGGCGTGGAGAGGGCCTGCCAGGCGACGAGCGGGATCTTGGAGGAGTTCGCCTCGGCAACCTGGGCTGCAGTGGTCTTCGGGTCAAAGCCGCCGATGACGATGCCGTCCGGTTTGGTGGTCAGTGCCTGGCTGAACGCGCTCTGGATTCCGGCGGGGGTTCCGAGGCCGTCGATCACTTTGACGTTCCAGCCGATGGCGGCGGCTGCCTCCTGGAGTCCCTTGGCGACACCGGCGACACCCGGGTTGGTCATGGACTGGGCGACGTAGACCAGGGTTTTCCCTGTAGCGGCCTTGGGTCCGGTGGTGGGTCCGTCCCAGGGGGTGTCCGACTTGGATGCCGCGTCCACTGCCTTCTGCGCGGTGGCGACGACATCGGCGCAGCCGCT
Organism: Arthrobacter sp.; assembly: GCA_036565085.1. Classification (GTDB taxonomy): domain Bacteria; phylum Actinomycetota; class Actinomycetes; order Actinomycetales; family Micrococcaceae; genus Arthrobacter. The sequence goes on along the minus strand of DATCNU010000082.1, from coordinate 31,762 downwards.
GTCCCCGGCGGCTGTTGAACCGGCGGACACCGATTCGGAGGAACCGCTGGTGCAGGCCGTGAGCCCTAGGGCCATGAGGGCACCGGCTGCGAGCAGCAGCCGGGGGGCGGAGTGGTTCATGGTGGAAGCCTTTCAGTCATGGGGAAGTGTCTCGCGTGGTGTTTGGAGCGGGTGGAGCTGTTGGGGAATCAAGGACCCCGTGTTAATGGGAGGTGGTGGCGGGCGTGGCGGGGAGCCCCGCCTTTGTCGAAGGCCCGGCGGAAGCTGAGGGTCCGGCGGGAGCTGAGGGTCCGGCGTCGTCAGCGGTGGATACCGCGGGCGGCGGGGCAGCCACGGCGCCGGCGCGGAGCTTGCGCCGGGCTGAGTACCCTGCCAGGCCGACGGCGATCAGCAGCGTGACGCCGTTGAAAAGCGGGGTGACCCAGAACTGGGCGCCCAACTGGGAGATGCCGGCCAGGCCGATCGCCAGGGTGATGACCGCAACCAGGGTGCCGATCACGTTGGCGCGTCCGGGCTTGATGGCGGTGGCCCCAAGCAGTGCTCCCACGAAGGCAGGCAGCAGGTAGTCCATGCCGACGCTGGGATTTCCGATCTGCTGCTGTGACGCCAGGAGCACGCCGGCCACGCCCGTGACCACCGCTGAGAAGGCGAAGGCGTAGATGGAGTATCTTTTCGTGGGGATACCGATCAGGGCTGCTGCCCGCGGGTTTGAACCCAGGACGTAGAAGTAGCGTCCCAGCGGGAGCCGTTCGAACAGGATCCACAGGATCCCGGCAACCACCAGCAGGTACACGGCAACAATCGGGACTCCGGCGATCTTTGAATCGTAAAGGTCCTTGAAGGCGACGGGCAGCCCGGCGTCGCCCGGAACCACCCGGGCCCCGTTGGTGATGGCTCCGGTAATGGCGTACAGCACGGTTCCGGTGCCCAGTGTTGCAACGAAGGAATCAATCTGGCCGAATTCGACCAGCAGGCCGTTGATCACGCCCACTGATGCCATCACGCCGATTGCCACGAGGGCCGCGATGCCCCACGGCATGTTTCCGTCGACGATGAGCTTGAGGACGATCACGTGCGAGAGTCCCAGGCCGTAGCCGATGGACAGGTCAAACTTGCCGGTGGCGATGGGGATCATGGCGCCCAGGGCCAGCAGTGCCGGGATCGCCTGGTTGCTGAGGATGGCGTTGAAGTTGCGTCCGGAGAGGAACGTCTGTGGCAGGATCAGGGCAAATACTGCGAACAGCACCACCAGGATCACTACGAGTCCGTAGGGGCCCAGGAGGTGGGCAGCGCCGCCGCGCTGACGATTGGTCTTCATCTGGTTCATGTGAGGATTACTCCGAAGTGAGAGCAGCACCCGAGGCCGCCGCGGTTAGGTTTGCAATGGACAGGTCCGCACCGGACAGCTCGGCAGTCACGGTTCCCTGGACAAAAACGAGTGCCCTGTGGCACACGTTGGCGACTTCCTCGAAGTCGGTTGAAATCATCAGGACGGCCAGGCCATCAGCGAGGGACTCTTCCAGCAGCGTGTAGATGTCGGCCTTGGCGCCGACGTCGACGCCGGCTGTGGGTTCCTCGAGGATGATGAGTTTCCTGCGGGTGCTGAGCCACCGGCCGATCATGATCTTCTGCTGGTTTCCGCCCGAAAGAGTCGCAATTGCCACCTCCGTCAGGGCCGGCCTGACGCCGTACCGCTCCACGAGCTGGGCCGCAAGCTTGCGCTCGGCGCGCGGGCTGGTCCAGGCAAAGGGGTTTTTGGAACGGATTCCCGGATTGGGCAGGAAGTTCTCCCGGAGCGTCAGTTCCGGTGCGCAGCCCTCGTCCATCCTGTTGCTGGTGACGAATCCGACGCCGGCGTCCACCGCTTCCGACGGTGTGCGCGGATTGTAGTTCTTCGAGTCCAGCAGGACGCTGCCGGATGTGATCCTGCGCGCTCCGGCCAGTGCACGTCCCAGTTCCATATGGCCCGCGCCCGTGAGTCCCACCATGCCCACCACTTCACCGGCATGGACGGTAAAGGAAGCGGGTTGCGTCTGGGAAGTCCCCAATTCCGTGACTCTCAGGCGTTCGACGTCCTGCTGCACGCCGCTGCCGGAGGTGTAACTGACCGGCCTGTGGCCCACGATATCCACCACAAGCTCGCGGGGTGACTTCTCGGCGATGGGGCCGGTGTGGATGAGGCGTCCGTCCCGAAGCACCGTCACAGTGTCGGAGATAGCGAAAACTTCATCGAGCCGATGGCTGACATACAGCAGGCCGTGGCCCTTGCTCCGCAGCTTCTCGAGTACATCGAACAGCCTGCGGGAATCTGCCGCCGGCAGGCTTGCCGTTGGCTCGTCCAGGATGATGACCGAGGCATTCGTTGCCAGTGCCCGTGCGATTGCCACGAGTGATTTGTCGGCCCTGGTCAGCTCGGAGACATAGCGGTCGGGTTCGAGGTGGGCCGCCACCGTCTGCAGCGCTTCGGCTGCCGCGTCGCGCACCTGGCGCCAGGAAATGAATCCGCCGGAGCGTCCGAAGCCCGTACCCAGCGCGATGTTCTCTGCGATGGTCATGGAGTCCACCAGGCCCAGGTCCTGATGGATGAAGGCCATGCTCGCCGCGGCTTCCGCGGACCCCAGCGGGTGTCCGGCCACCGTGATGTTGCCGCCCGTGGGCGTATAGAGTCCGGACAGGATCTTGATCAGCGTGGACTTGCCGGCCCCGTTCTGGCCGAGCAATGCGTGGATGCTGCCCGCCTCCAGGGTGAGATCGACGTCCTGTAGCGCCGCGTTAACGCCGAAGCGCTTGCTTAGTTTTTCGATGTGAATCAGCGGCATCGCGGGAGGGTTGAGTCCCATGGTTCGCTCCTTGCAGCCCCAGTGCTGCGGAAATTTTCTGGGTGATCACCAATGACCTTTGACCAATATCTTGTACCAAGACCAACATGTTGGTCAATAGTCAAACGAAACTGTTGCGTAAAGATCGCTCAATCAGAGCGAGTGGGCACTCAACGGGTTAGCCAGGGCGTGCGCAATATGCTGCAGTTCCGCGACAATTTCGGCGTGATCCAGCTCGTCGGCGCGGGCCTTGAGCAGGGTGGCACTGATGGCAAACTGGGCGGGCTCTCCTTGCAGGTTCACCACGGGCACGGCAAAGCAGACCACACCCACATTGGTCTCTTCGTCATCCATGAAGTAGCCGCGGTGCCTGGATATCCGCAGGTCCGCCATCAGCTCCGAGAGGCCCGTCAAGGAACGGGGAGTGAAGGACACGAATGTCTTGCCGCGGTATCTGTCCTCCACGACGGCGTCAGGAAGGGTTGCCAGAATCGCCTTGCCTGTCGCGGTGACGTGGGCGGGGAAGCGGTCGCCAATATTGGCCGTAAGACGGATGGGATTGGTGCCCTCATAGCGGGCCAGGTAGAGCACGTCCGTGCCATCCAGCAGCGCGAGCCTCGCTGCTTCCCGGGAAATTAGCCTCGAGCGCCGGCAGAGTGCGTAGAATTCCGCGAGTTGGTCAGCCGAACGAAGGTAGTCGCCGGCCAGCGACAATATGCGCCGGCCCAGCGTGAGGCGGCCATCGGAGCGCCTGAGCATGCCCTCGCCCTCCAGCGCAGCGCAAATGTTGGCGGTGGAGGACTTGGCGAGATTCATTGACTTGGCAATCTCCGGAACGCTGATGCCAGCCTGGCCTGCCTGGGCCACAAGATCCAGAATGGCCATGCCGCGCGTGATTGCAGGAACCGAGCTTTGGGCGCTGACACCCGTTTCCGGGATCGTCTCTATGGTCATGTTAAGCTTCCCCTATCCAAAATATTGACTTTCAGCCAGTATATTGGCTTATCATTACGGAGTCACCCCCTCCCAGTCCCCTTTCTGTTCGGGGGCACCTTTTGTGGTTGCCGGAGACTTTCGCCCGGCGTTTCTGCCGGCGTCCTGCCCGGCGGTTCCGATGGTCCCCCATTTTTCAAGGAGTACACCGTGTGTGCGGAAGATATCAGGGCTAGTTCACTCTACCCAGGCGCCACCAGGAATGGCCCCAATGTCAGGAATGGCCCTACTGTCACGAAAGAGGCTTTCGAGGAAGTGTTTGAACAGGTCAAAACCTGGGGCCAGTACACTGATCCCTCAGCCGGAGCCTGGCAGGCCGTTACGCCCACGTCGGTAGTGGAGGCAGCCTCCCTGGTCCGCAGTGGACGGGTGGTTCCCACTGCCCTGCCCTGGAACACCGTGAGCGGGCCGTCCAACGCCAACCCTGCCCTGCACTACATGACGGACCTTGGCGTCCGCGAAGCTCCTGAGCCGTCCTGCAACAAGGACTTCATCGGCGTCGACTACCACGGAAAAGCCGTCAGCCACCTGGATGCGCTGAGCCATATCGCCTATAAGGGCCTTCTCTATGAGGGAGAAACCTCCAAAGACGTAGTGACTGCCACCGGCGCCGACTTCGGTTCGGTCAGTTCGCTCGGATCGCTGGTGACAGCAGCCGTTCTGCTGGACTTCACCGTCCTGTTCGACGTGCCGTGGCTTGAACCCGGCACCTCCATCCATGCTGCCGACATCCTGGCTGCGGAGGCGAAACTCGGCGTCAAGATCACTGCCGGAGACGCTGTCCTGATCCGGACAGGGCACTTTCGCAGGGCCCACGAACTCGGGATCTGGGATTCCTCGGACCTGAGCGCAGGGCTGCATGTTGACTGCATGTCCCTGCTGGCCGAGCGCGGCATCAGTGTCCTGGGCGGCGACGGCGACTCGGACGTCCGCCCCTCCCCCACCCCCGGCATCCACTCGCCGGTCCATATCCTGGCCATCACCGCGATGGGCCTGCCCCTCCTGGACAATCTCGACCTCGAAGCACTTGGCGCGGCCTGCGCCGAAGAGGACCGCTACCGGTTCATGTTCGTCGTCGCGCCCCTCAATATTCCCCGCGGCACAGGTTCGCCCGTAAACCCCCTGGCGGTCTTCTAATGACGTTTACAGTAGGAATTTCCCCTGATTTTCTCGATTCGGCCGGGACCAACGTCTGGGGCGATATCGGACTTGCCGGCCTCACCGAAGCCGGGCTTGAGTGGGAGTACATGCGGGACAAGGCTGCAGCGCTCACGCCGGCCCAGATGGAGCAGTACGACGCCATCCTCTACGCCGCACCGGCGGTCACGGCGGAGTCCTTCGCCGGTGTCGCCAATCCTCCCTTGATTCTGGCCCGGTTCGGCGTCGGATACGACGCCGTCGACCTCGCCGCCTGCACGGCCGCCGGCACGCTGGCCACGATTACCCCCGACGGCGCCCGCGGCCCGGTGGCGACCGCCACCCTGTCGATGCTGCTGTCAGTCATGCACCACACCGTCGTCAAGGACCGCCTGGTCCGGGACCAGCGCTGGGACCTGCGTGAAAAGTTCATGGGCACCGGCCTCACGGGAAAGACCATCGGCCTTCTCGGCGTCGGGAATACCGGAGGAGAACTGATCCGGCTGCTCGCCCCGTTCGGCGTCCGGTGTGTGGGCTATGACCCCTTCTGCCCGCCGGGGCGCGCCGCCGAACTGGGGGTGGAACTGATGGGACTCGAGGACGTGGCATCCTCCTGTGACGCGCTGATTGTGATGGCCGTCCTGACGGACGAGACCCGGCACATCGTCGACGCCGGCATCCTGGAGCGCATGAAGACCACCGCCGTCGTCATCAATATGGCACGCGGACCGATCGTCCACGAGCCGGACCTCATCGCGGCGCTGGTCAGCGGAAGCATTGCCGGCGCAGGGCTGGACGTCTTTGAAGAAGAGCCCGTCACCAGCGCCCTCATTGGCATGGACAACGTCACGCTTTCGCCCCACTGCCTCTCCTGGACCGACGAAATGTCCCTCGGCAACGGGGGAAGCTGTGTCAGGGCCATAGTGGATGTCGCCAATGGGCGCACTCCGAAGTTCGTGATCAACCGTGAAGTACTCGAATCGGCGGTCTTCAAGGACCGGCTCAGCCTCCGCGCCGGCTAGCAAGTCAGCGCACATCAGAAGGGAAGTATCGTGACCCGGAAATTACTGAGAAAAATGGAAGTCGTGGTCAGCCATGCCAGCGAAATGGACCACGCGCTGGACTCCGGGGTTCGGGAACTGCAGGCCGTGGCTCTCACAGGTGGCGGTGCAGGCGCAGGTGGCGGTGGCGGAATCCTTGTCACCAAGCACTCGCCGGGACGTTTCACGCTCGAGTTGAGCCATGACGTCCCCTTTGGCTATACGCACGAGAAATCATGATGACCAGGATCCGGCGTCGGGGCCGACGCCGCCAAACCGGGCAGGGCCAAAACGGGCAGGGCTGCGAAAACGGACAGGGCCAGAACGGGGTGCAGCCTTGCGCATAGCACGAATCGCCACTGCCGACGGTCCGCAATATGCGTTGCACCGGCATGGCACCTGGGTGCACATCCTTGACCCCTTCGCCGGCTCCGTCACTTACACGGGGTCTTCGACGCCAGAGGCAGACGCCGTCTTCCTGGCGCCGGTCAGGCCAGCCGTAGTCCTTGGCATCGCCCATAACCTCAGCATCAACAGCCATCCTCTGCCCATTCAGGCGTGGCACAAGTCCGTCCACACAGTGGCTGATCCCGGAGCGCCGATAGTTGCAGCACGCGGGCGTGGAACAGTCAACGTGGAGGGTGAGCTCGCCGTCGTGATGGGAAAACGGTCCACGGATCTGACCGCGGCCAACGCACTGGAACACGTTCTGGGGTTCACCTGCGTCAATGACGTGACCAACGTGGACCAGGGCGCCGTCGATGAGCGGAACTTCCAGGCCAAGGCAGGAGTCAACTACACGCCCCTTGGCCCCTGGATTGAAACCGATATCCCGGACCCCGGCCTGGTAGGGATCGACGTGATTGTGAATGGCGAGGTCAGGGCGAAATCGGGTTCGTTCAACCTCCCGTCGTCGGTTGTCGACTGCCTGGTCTATGTCACGTCCTGGCTGACCCTTGTACCCGGGGACGTGGTCATGACCGGGGCACCCGGAACGGCAGTAGCCGTCGTGCCCGGTGACTGCGTGGACATCGACCTCGGAGGCATCGGAAGGCTTTCCAACACGGTTGCCTGACGGCACAGGAGGGTCCGCCGGTGGGGACCGGCGGACCTTCAAAGCGGACGCTACGTACGCGGAATCATGACTTCAAGTTGCACTGTCAGCACGTCAGCGCAACGCTGCCGGTGAGCCCGTTCGGGTCACTGGCCGAGCACCTGAAGATGACTGTCCCCACGGGCTGTTCGATGACGAGCACTATGGAGGTCACGGTCAGGACGGGGTTGATACCGATCCAGTTGTTGTTGGGGCAACCGGCTGCTGCGGCACTAACCTGGTTAGCGGCTGTCAGGACCGTCGGGTTGGTGACGAGGGTCAGGTTGCCGTTCTTGATGGCTGAGCTGTCAATGAAGGTCGGTTCGGTTACCGGACCTTCCAGGACCTTGTTCTGTCCGGGTGCGACGTTGCCACCCTGGTTCTGGCATTGGTAGACGGCGAAACCGGAAGTGGTTACCGTGGCGAGAAGATCCTGATTACCGAGGCCAGCGAGCACCGTCCGACAGGTGGTGGAAGCTGTTGACGCCGTTATCGTCACCGTACAGACCGGCTCACCGCCCTTCTTGAAATGCGGGCTGTTTGCCTGTGCCGCGGTCAGTCCCGTCGTGAAGACGAGAAAGATGGCTGCGAACAGCATGAGTAGCGGGCGGAGATGGCTTTTCATGATTTGCCTCTTAGAGCACTGACTTTCCATCGAAAGATGGAGACAATATTCCTTGGCCGCAGTCGACGTCATCGACGACTCGGCAGAGAAGGCCGATCCGTTGCCCCAGCTTCGTGAGCCGAAACGGGGCGCTCATCCCAGTAAAGTGCGCCCTTCACCATGAGCAACCGCAGCCTGTTTGCTTCCTCGCAAAATCTGCGGTTGGACATAGATTACTGCTGCTGCTGAACCACGTCCACAGGTCGCAGGCTCCCAGGAAAGCCGGCCGGATAATCGAAAAGTCAGGGAGCATTTCCGCCTCTTTAACGATCCCGGCTAACGGCGCATAATTGAACCCAGGCCGCCTTTGGCCATTGGAGGACACCATGCGGATTGTCGGAGCACTGCTCATCATCTGGCTGATCATCGGAGGCTTCGCCGCCTGGCAGCGCGGCTATTTTGGCGGCATGCCCGGGTCCTGCGCCCAGGCCGGCACGGTTGCCCTGACCATCGTTGCGGGCCCTTTGAACTACATGGGAGCCAATCCCCAGATAGCCTGCGAAATTCCTCAGCCGTCCAAGTAGACGGTTGCGTGGTGGAGCCGGCCAACCTTCCCTAGAGTGGGGAGTGCCGGGTGAGGATGCGCCCGAAATCGATCCCACACGAATCGATCCCACAGTCTCGAAAGGACCGCCGCGATGGCTTTCATCACCGTTGGAACCGAAAACAGCACTGACATCGAGCTCTATTACGAAGACCACGGCGCCGGACAGCCGGTCGTCCTGATCCACGGCTATCCTTTGGACGGCTCCTCGTGGGAAAAGCAGACAGCCGCCCTGCTGGAAGCCGGCTACCGGGTCATCACCTACGACCGGCGCGGCTTTGGCAAGTCCAGCAAAACCACCGAAGGCTACGACTATGACACCTTCGCCGCGGACCTGAACACCATTGTGACCTCCCTGGACCTCAACGACGCCGTACTGGTTGGATTCTCGATGGGCACCGGCGAGGTGGCCCGGTACCTCAGCACGTACGGGTCCGGCCGCGTGGCAAAAGCGGCCTTCCTGGGCTCGCTGGAGCCGTTCCTGCTGCAGACGGAGGACAATCCCAGTGGCGTTCCGCAGTCAGTTTTTGACGGGCTCACCGAAGCGGTGACTGCTGACCGCTACGCGTTCTTCACCGAGTTCTTCAGGAATTTCTACAACACCGACACCTTCCTGGGTACGCCGCGCCTTAGCCAGGAAGCCCTCAGCGCCAGCTGGAACGTCGCCGCCAGGTCCGGAGCCATCGCATCTGTGGAAGCACAACCCACATGGCTCACTGATTTCCGCGCCGACATTCCCAGGATCGATGTACCGGCGCTGATTGTCCACGGGACTGCGGACAACATCCTGCCCATCGACTCGACGGGGCGGCTGTTCGCCAAAGCGCTGCCGGGGGCTGAATTCGTGGAGATCGACGGCGCCCCGCACGGCTTGCTGTGGACACACGGCGCGGAGGTCAACCAGACCCTGCTGGGTTTCCTCGGCAAGTAGGCACCCACCCGGCAGCAGCAGAAACAAAGCGAAAACCGGCTGAATTGCAGAGGAGCCCGGCACCTGCCGGGCTCCTCTGGTATTCCGCTTACATCAGGCCTTCGCGGCCTTGCCGGGCAGTGCCAGCTTGAAAACCTTCGCCCACGAGGAGCCGACCTGCTTCAGCAGCGGGCCCGTGGTGTACTTCAGGCCGTAGCGCTGGCAAATTTCACGGACGCGCGGAGCGACCTCGGCGTACCGGTTGGACGGCAGGTCCGGGAAGAGGTGGTGCTCGATCTGATGCGAGAGGTTGCCCGTCATCAGGTGCATGAACTTGGAGCCCGAGATGTTGGCCGAACCGATCATCTGGCGGACGTACCAGTCGCCGCGGGTTTCGCCTTCCACCATCTCCTCGGTGAAGGTGTCAGTGCCTTCGGGGAAGTGGCCGCAGAAAATCACCGCGTGCGCCCAGACGTTGCGGACAGCGTTCGCGGTCAGCGTCCCGTAGAGGGCCTGCCTGCCGGAACCGGTGAGCATGGCAACCGCAGGTGTGGCGGCGTAGTCCTTGGTGAACTGCGTGACCACTTTACGGCCCAGGGCCTTGAGGTCCTTGAGCAGCGCTTCCTTGGACTTTTTGCCTTCCTTGTAGTCGGTGAGCTCAAGGTCATAGATGGCGATGCCCCACTCGAAGATGGGCGCCAGGATGGCGTTGTACAGCGGGTTGCCCAGGTTCATGGGCGTCCACGGCTGGTTCTCGTCCATGCGCAGGAGGTTGTATCCGACGTCGTTGTCCTTGCCCAGCACATTGGTCCAGCGGTGGTGCAGATCGTTGTGCGTGTGCTGCCATGAGCGTGAAGGGGTGACGAAGTCCCATTCCCAGGTGGTGGAGTGGATGTCCGGGTCACGCATCCAGTCCCACTGGCCGTGCAGGATGTTGTGGCCCAGCTCCATGTTTTCGAGGATCTTGGCGAAGCTGAGCAGCGTGGTTCCGGCCACCCAGGCTGCCTTGTTCTTGCTCACCAGCAGGGCCGCGCGGCCGGAGATCTCCAGACCGCGCTGGATCTTGATCATGCGCCGGATGTAGGCGGCGTCGGAAGCACCGCGCTTGGCGAGGATCTCGTCGCGGATGGCGTCGAGTTCGCGGCCCAGCTCAGCTACCTGTTCGTCGGAAAGGTGCGCTGCGGCGGGTGGGCGGACGGTGGGGCTGCCGGATTCCGCCAGCGCTCCCGGGCGCGTCCTTGCCCCTCCGGTTGAGGTGGCCTTGCTTGCTGAAACTACTGACATGCGGTGATGCTCCTCAGAGTTCGAGGTTGACGGGTCCGGCGGCTGCCGAGACACACGTTTGGATCAGTTGTCCGGGTTCGCCGTGGATTTCATTGGTGCGGAGGTCACGGACCTTTCCGGACAGGAGCGGGGTCAGGCAGCTGTGGCAGATGCCCATCCGGCAGCCACTGGGCATCAGTACGCCGGCGTCCTCGCCGATGTCCAGAAGGGGGGTGTCGCCGTCGGCGTCCACTTCCCGGTCCGACGCTTCAAAGGTGACCAGTCCGCCGTCGTGCCCGACGCCGCCGGCGAAGGCGGTGTTGAACCGTTCGATCATGAGGTTGCCGGCTTCACCAACGACCGCGAGCTCCGAACCGGTGGTGCCCGCCGTGAGGGAAGCCTGCCTCCACAGGGCCTCGGCGTCATCCAGGAAGCTGTCCGGTCCGCAGGCGTAGGCGGCCCGTTCCTTCCAGTCGGGGCAGATTTCTTCGAGCTCGGCGGTGGTGGTGAAGTCGAGGCGCCCCTGCTGCCCAGTAAACCAGTGGGCCAGCCGGAAGTTGGGGAACTGGTCCGCCAGCTCTGCCAGCTCTTCGCGGAAGAGGCTGTCGCCCGGTGTGCGGGCGGAGTGGATGAGTACGACGTCGGCGTCAGGCCGCCGTGGCACCAGCGTACGGATCATGGACATTACCGGAGTGATGCCGCTGCCTGCGGTGACCATCAGGAGGGGCCTGGGGTGCTCCGGGAGGACAAAGTCGCCTTGCGGCGGTGCGAGGAAGAGGACGTCGCCGGGGCGGGTGGTGCGGACCAGAGTTCCGGAGACGGCCCCCACGTCGGTGACGGTGATGGCGGGGTCCTTGCCCGCGGGGGCGCTGAGGGAGTAAGACCGCCAATGGCGGACGCCGTCAAGTTCAACGCCGATTCGCGCCCACTGGCCGGCAAGGTGGGAATGCCAGCCGCGTCCGGGGCGGAAGAAGATGGTGGCCGACTGGGCCGTCTCCTGCACCACGCGGGTCACGACGCCGCGGAGCTGCCGGGCAGAGAAGACAGGGTTGAAGAGCGCCAGGATGTCCTCGGGCGCCAAGGGGGTGGTCAAAACAGAGGCTGCCTGTGCCAGCTGGCGTAGCCGGATCATGCAGTTAAGCCTAAGGCGGCGCGAGCCATATCTCTCTCTCCCGTCACATGACGTTCCGTCACGCAGTAATGGTGGACGCTAAGCCCCCAAGCCGCTATAAGCCTAACGGCTTCCGCGTGCGAATCGTTCCCCTCCCACAGTAGTAAGCACGCCGTTTAGGCGCCATCCCCCTTGTTGCTTTGGCCCGGCCGTTGCCCGCGCCGTGCGATCGCGTCGATGATTTGCCCTTCCGTGAGTCCCCGTTGCTTCTGGCCGAGGCCGATCGCGAATTGCAGGGCATCCCGTCGCTCGCCCTTCCGTACGTCGGCCCGCACTGTTGACCGTCCCAGCTGTTCAGCCGCAGCGATACGGTGATGACCGTCAGCGAGCAGCAGCGCGCCATCGACGTCGAACACCACTACGGGCCCGGCATCATCAAGATGCTGCACGTAGTACGACACCCGTTCCGGATCCAGATGCGGGCGGCTGCGTTCAATCGAGTCCTGCCCCAAATCAGAAATTCGAAGTTCAACAATCGCCATAGTGCCGCTCCTGCCGGTGACCGGATCCGCTGCCGGGTCCCTCGGAGCCCGGTTCAGGTGTGGGAGACTAAAGCCGCAGGCACCGGCTCAGCGGATGTCCCGCTCCTCGAATTCCTCATCCAGGTCGTAGTGCCTGAACTCGGTCTCCGGATTCGGTCCGCCCTCGGAGACGTATTCATAGTCCAGTTGGCGCTGGACCTGGCTGTCCAGGACCTGCAGTTCCTGGTCCGGCACGACGGAGAGGTCATCCGGGAATTGATCGTCCGGTGTCAGGTGGAGCTTGTCAGACATGGGGAGCCTCTCTGGCCGTACGGATAGCCGGGCCGCAGTGGCCCGGAGCTCTCTCAGGATATTCCTTCCGGGACCGAACGCACAGCGACGGCGCCCTCCGAAAATTTTGGGAACGGGCCCGGAGGCATCAGGAACGGGCCGGGCTCCAGCCGATGGCGGGCGCGACATGGGTTGCAATGTTTCCCAGCAGCTTGGCGTTGAAGTCCACGCCGAGCTGGTTGGGCACGGTGAGAAGCAGGGTATCGGCCGCCTGCACGGCAGCATCAGCCGCGAGTTGCTCCGCCAGGAGGTCCGGGGGCCCCACATAGCTCTTCCCGAAACGGGCCGTCAGTCCGTCGATGATCCCCACCTGGTCCCGGCTGTCCCGCAGGGCACTGCCGGCAAAGTACCGGTTGTCTTCCTCGTCCACGATGGGCAGGACGCTGCGGCTGACCGAAATCCTCGGCTGGTGACTGTGCCCTGCCGCAGCCCACGCCTCCTGGAAGAGCCGGATCTGCTCTGCCTGGAGCTGGTCGAAAGGAACGCCGGTGTCCTCTGTCAGCAGGGTGGAACTCATGAGGTTCATGCCCAGTTCAGCGGCCCAGACTGCGGTTTTCCGGCTTCCAGCTCCCCACCAGATGCGCTCGGCCAGCCCCGGCGATTGGGGCTGGACAGGCAAGAGGCCCGCACCGCCGCCGGCGTACCGTGGATCTGCCTCCACCATCCCGGCGCCGCTGATCGCCCGCCTGAACTCCGCGGTGTGCCGGCGCGCCATGTCCGCGTCTGTCTCCCCTGTCGCCGGGCGGAATCCGAAGGCAGCGGCCCCGTTGCGCGCCGGTTCAGGTGACCCCCTGCTGATGCCCAGCTGCAGCCGCCCTCCACTGATCAGGTCCGTCGCAGCGGCCTCCTCCGCCATGTACAGCGGGTTTTCGTAGCGCATGTCAATGACCCCGGTGCCCATTTCGATTCGGCTGGTACGGGCGGCGATGGCGGCCAGGAGCGGGAACGGGGAGGCCTGCTGGCGGGCAAAGTGGTGCACCCGGAAGAAGGCACCGTCGATGCCCAGTTCTTCGGCCGCGACGGCCAGCTCGATGCCCTGGACCAGGGCCTCGCCCGCCGTCCTGGTGCGCGAACCCTGGCCGGGCCCCCAGTGGCCGAATGATAGGAATCCGATGCGTTTCATGTCAGGCCCAACCCCAACGCGGGCGCCGGCATTCCCGGTCCTGCCACGAATGCTTTGCAGGTATGGGCTGATGACGCATCGGCGGAGGACGTATGGCTGCCGCGGCCCACCAAAGCCAGCGCTGGACGCGTCTAGACTGGCACCGTGCCCAGCAACGAGACCCCGCCCCCCGGCCCCCTGCCGCCGTCGCGCGGGAAAATCGCCGAGCGACTGCTGCCGGGCGGGACCGAACCCGATCCGCGATTCACGCTTGCCAACGAACGGACGTTCCTGGCATGGATCCGCACGTCACTGGCCCTCCTGGCCGGGGGCATCGCCATTGAGGCGTTCACTTCGGACCTGTTCCTGGCACCTGTGCGCAAGGGCCTGGCAGTGCTGCTGCTTCTGCTCGGAATGCTGCTGAGTTCCGGCGCTGCGGTGCGCTGGATCCGGGTGGAGCGGAGCATGCGCAACAATACGCCGCTGCCAATGCCGCTCATGGTGCCGCTGCTGGCAGCAGCCGGTGCCCTGGCCGCCGCCGTCGTCCTGATTTTCGTCCTCTGGCGTTGAGCCCATGAACGGCACCAGCCAGCACGCCGGCCAGCACGGTGACCCGGGACTCCAGCCAGAGCGGACCACCCTGGCCTGGGGCCGCACGATGATGACGCTGGTGACGGTCAGCGCCCTCTTCCTGCGGTGGCTGCCGCATCACGGGCTGCCCATCCTGCTGCTTTTTGCCGTGTCTGCCACCGCGGCCGGAGCCATTTACATGACCCAGCGCCGACGCTACCGTGCCCGCGCGCTGGGGATCACGAGGGAAAACGTCGACGCCGACACCTCCGCGGTACTGTGGACGGCCTTCGCCGGGGTCGCGCTGGGGGCGCTGGGCATCGGTGTGGTGCTTGCCGGCTGAGGCGCGGGAGGAGGGTGACAGAAGGGGACTAAAACATTGGAAGCATGAAGCCGATGATCAGTGCGGCTGTTCCGATGCCGGCGAGCAGCCGCCCGAGGACGACGGCGGTCCTGCCGGGACGCTCAGGAGCCGATGCCTGCCACTGCGTGGGACGCTTGGGGTGGTAGTAGATCGGCAGGGTGTCCCCCACGGCCAGATCCTTGATGTCGAAGGGTGACATCGGCGCATGGTGGATCCGGTATTTGTCATCAAACCAGCGGAAGCCGGTGCCGCTGAGGTCCGAGTACACCACGCCCTCCGCTACGGACCACGGATGCACGTAGCGACGCAGGATTCCGGCGTAGGCAAGCAGCGCCAACCCGGCGGGCAGGCACAGCCAGGTCAGCATTTCCAGGATGGGACCTGCCATATCGAGCACAGTGGGCATGGTCAAGATGGTACAGGTGACCGGTAGCCGTCAGGAGACGCGTCCGCCGTAGTCCATGCCGATCTGCCGGGCCGCATCCCGGAGGTGCGGAACCACTGTTTTCTCGATTGCGTCGGCGGGTGCGCGGTGCGTCTGCAGCGAAACGTTGACCGCTGCCACGGTTTCTTTTCCGCTCCAGACTGGAACAGCCACGCCGCGCAGGCCTTCTTCCAGCTCCTGGGACACCATGGACCATCCCCTGGCCCGGGCAAGGTCCACCTCCTGCCGGAGCTGGTCAAGGCTTCCGACGGACCGGTCCGTAAAGCGCTGAAGGCTGACAGCGTCGAAGTAGGAGGCCAGCTCCGGCTGCGGAAGCGAAGCCAGCAGCACGCGCCCCATGGATGTGGCCCAGGCCGGGAATCTCGTTCCCACGTTGATGGAGACGCTCAACAGCCTCGGCGAAGGTACGCAGGCCACATACACAATGTCCTGGCCGTCCAGGATGCACAGCGAGGTAGTTTCGTTCAGCTCCGCGGCCAGGGACTTCAGGTGCCGCTCGGCGATCCTGGGGAGTGCCAGGTTTGCCAGGTACGAGCTGCCGATCTCCAGCGATCGGGGGGTGAGTTCGAAGTAGGACCCGTCAGCACGGAGGTAACCGAGATCGGACAGGGTCAGCAGGAACCGGCGCGCGGACGCCCTGGTCATATCCGAGCGGACTGCGATCTGGGAAACTGTCAGCCGGGGATGGTCCGGACCGAAGGCGCGGAGGACATCAAACGTCTTCTCCACGGACTTCACGTAGTACGCCTTGTCCTCCATGGACATCGCCTCCTGAAACCTGCGCCACGAACCTGCACTCCCTTGCGATCGGCAGATGGGCGGATTCCGATCATATCGACTCCCCGGGCCCCGGCTCAGCTACTTGCTTTGATGCCGAGGCTTTGATGCCGCTCAGCGTCTCGCGCAGAAGCCTGTAGGCGCCCGGCCCAAGGCCGAGGAGCGGCACCATCGCTGCCGCCTGGGCCTGCAGGTGGTCCCAGCCGTCCGCGCATTCGAGCCCCTGCCCGCGTGCTGCCGAAATGGTGGCGGTGGGATGCCGCGCGTACACAAAGTCGTACACAAAGGCGTCTTGGGCCAGTGCGCCTGCGCCCCAGACAGGAGCGTCGCCAGCACCTTTGCCGATCGGGGTGGCGTTGACGATGAGCGAAGCGCCCCGGGCCAGCGCCTGGGCTTCGCCCCACGCGACCGCCTCCGCAGCGATCCCCAAGCCCGCGGCAAGTGCAGCCAGGGCGGCCGCGGCCCGGGTATCGCGGTCCGCAACGGTGATCCGGGCGACTCTGCCTTCAAGGGCGACAAGTGCGGCCCTCGCCGCACCTCCGGCACCCAGTATGAGTGCGTGGCGCTGGTGCCTGTCGCCCAGGAGTTCGGCGACAGCGCTGACGTCCGTGTTGTACGCCCTCAATTGACTGCCCTCGGCGATGAGCAGGTTCGAAGCGCCGCTGACAAGGACGGACTCGGATACGATATCCGCGGTCTGAGCCGCCCACTGCTTGTGGGGCATGGTCACATTGGCGGCCATGACGTCATCATCAAGCAGCCGTCTGCGAACGCGGTCCATGGATGAATCTGCCGGCACATCCCAGCTTTCGTAGAGCCACGGGACGCCCAGTTGCTGAAGCACCGGGTTCCACAGGCTGGGTGACATGGCACCCGAGGCCGCGGAGCCGATCAAGAACACCGTCTGCCCGGAGACTGGTTTTTCCACTATGCCGGCCTTCCAAAGAATATGGATTGTGAGACACCTCACGCAAGAGTAAGCTCTTCCATAGTCGCATATCGCACATCTGTACGCTATGCGCACACTTTCAAATGTACACCCCAACACAAAGCCCGTCTTTCAGCGTGGAAGGACTACCCATGACCAACCTTGCAACTGGTGCTCAGGTTTCAGCCGACGAACGCCAGCTGAAGCGCGCGAGGAAGGCCGCTTTGGCGGCCTTCCTCGGAGGCGCCCTGGAATACTACGACTTCTTCATCTATGCCACCGCCGCGTCGTTGGTCTTTTCCAAGATCTTCTTTCCCTCCGGCGACGCCACCGTTGCCCTGCTGGCCTCCTTCGCTACTTTCGGCGTCGCGTATGTTGCCAGGCCCTTCGGTGCAGTGGTGTTCGGCCACCTGGGTGACAAAATCGGCCGGAAGAACACACTGGTACTCACCCTCGTGCTGATGGGCTCGGCCACGTTCCTTATCGGCGCCCTCCCGGATTTCAGCACGGCCGGCTACTGGGCACCTGCTCTGCTGGTGCTGCTGCGGCTGATGCAGGGCCTCTCCGCGGGTGCGGAAACAGCGGGCGCCTCGGCGCTGTCCACTGAAGAAGCCCCCGAAGGGCGCCGGGGCTTCTTCGCCAGCTTCGCCATGAGCGGCATCTCCGCCGGCATTGTGCTCGCCTCCCTCGCCTTCCTGCCCGTGGCGGCCATGAGCGAGGCAGAGCGCCTCGCCTGGGGCTGGCGGATCCCGTTCTGGCTCTCCCTCATCGTGCTGGTCGTCGCCTACCTGGTCCGCCGTTCGCTGGAGGAGCCGGAAGTCTTCGAGGAAAAGCACGACCATGGCGAACTCGTGAAGCTGCCATTCGCGAAAATGCTCAAGACCCACCCGGCGCAGTTCATCCAGGTGGCCCTGATGTCCTTTGAAACCGTCACCAACACCTTCATGCAGTCCTTTGGCCTGGCATACGCCGTCTCCGTCGGCGTGCCGGCGACCACCATGCTCTGGGTCAGCATCCTCGGAAACGTGATCGCCATCGCCTCCCAGCCGCTGTTCGCGCGCCTCTCCGACACGTTCGGCCGCCGCCCGGTCTTTATTACCGGCGTACTCGGCTCCGGCGTGATGATCTTCGTCTACTTCTCCGTCATTTCCACCGGCAACATCCCCATGATCTTCCTGACGAGTACCCTGATCACCGCGGGGACCTACGCCATGTCCAACGCCATCTACCCGGCCTGGTTCTCCGAGCTGTTCAACGTCAAGGTCCGCTACTCGGGCATGGCCATCGGACTGCAGATCGGCATCCTCTGTGCCGGCTTCACGCCGCTGCTCGGAACCGCGCTCGTCGGCGCGGAAAAGGCCAATTGGGGCCCCGCAGCCTGGATCGTGGCAGCTTCCTCCCTGCTCGCCGTGGCCGGTGCCTGGTGGGCCCGCGAAACCAACAAGACCCCGTTGCGCGAATTGGGCAACGCCGTCAGGTAGGCCAGGAACCGCTACCCAGCACGGGCAGGTCACGCAGGGAAGGACCCCGCCGGAAACGGCGGGGTCCTTCCCTGCATCCTGCTGGCACAATAGCCGAATGGATGTCGCTCTAGGCGTACTCGTGTTGGTGTCCGTGGTCTGTGCCGGCAGCGCCCTGGGCCGCAAACTCAACATCTCGGTTCCCCTGCTGCTGTCGCTCATCGGTGTGGCGGGATCCTTCCTGCCATTTGTCCCGACCGTGGAGCTCAACCCCGAACTTGTCCTGGTGGGCCTGCTTCCGCCCCTGCTCTATGCAGCCGCGCTCCGTACGTCCCTTTACGATTTCGGCTCCAACAGGAGGGCCATCAGCCTGCTGTCCGTGGGCTATGTGATCTTCGGAACAGTGGCCGTAGGGGTCGTGGTCTGGTGGCTCTTCCCTGAGATTCCCCTGGCGGCCGCCATCGCACTGGGCGCCGTGCTTGCACCGCCCGACGCTGTGGCGGCCACCGCCATTGCCCGGAAAGTGGGCATGCCACGGCGAATCGTGACCATCCTTGAAGGGGAATCCCTCGTCAATGATGCCACTGCCCTTGTGTGCCTGCGGGCAGCCATTGCCGCCCTTTCCGGGGCCGTCTCGGCCGCCCAGATCGGTGCCGGATTTGCCTTGGCTGCCGGCGGCGGACTGGTGGTGGGACTGGCGGCGGCCTATGTGCTGACCCTGCTTCGCAAGCGGATCCACAACGTTGCCATCAATACGTCCACGTCACTCATCGCCCCGCTGGCGGCTTACCTTCCGGCGGAAGCGATCCATGCGTCCGGGGTACTCGCCGTCGTGGTCACCGGCCTGATCATGGGCGCCAAAGCGCCCATGATGCCGCATGGCGCGGCACGGCTAAGCCAGCGCAGCAACTGGGACACTGTGCAGTTCCTGCTGGAGAATTCCGTGTTCCTGCTGATCGGGCTGCAGGTGCGGACCATCATCGACGGCGTCCAGGATGACTCGCTCGGCTCGGGACGGATCTGGGCAGGCTGCGCCGTGATCCTGCTGGCGGTACTGCTGCTGCGGCCTGTCTGGGTTTTCCCCGCCACCTACTTGCCCCGGCTCATTCCGGCTGTCCGCCGCAAGGATCCGTCACCGCCGTGGACGTATCCGGCGATCATCTCGTGGGCCGGAATGCGCGGCGTCGTCACCCTGGCGGCCGCCCTGGTCCTGCCCGAAGACCTTGAACACCGTTCGGTGCTGATCCTCGCTGCCCTGGTAGTGGTGGGAGGAACGCTGACCCTGCAAGGCTTCACGCTGCCTGGCCTGGTGCGGCTGCTGGGCGTGCCGGGGCCGGACCGGCGGGAGGACGCACTGAACCAGGCCTCCCTCATACAGCTTGCCACCGACGCCGGCCTCGACAGGTTGCAGGAGCTGCGCACGGAGCAGGATCCTCCCGAGGTCATGGCAATGCTGAAGCGACGGACCCAGGAGCGCGGGCTGGCGGCCTGGGAGCGGCTGGGCCGGCCAGCATCGGAAGCCGCCACGCCCAGTCAGCGTTACGCTCAGCTCCGGCTGGCCATGCTCGATGCCGAGCGATCCAAGGTGCTGGAACTGCGGCGCGGCGGCGGATATGCGCACGAGATCCTCAGTGAAGTCCTCGAACGGCTGGATATCGAGGAGTCAATCCTTGACGCGTCCCTGGAGGACCTGGAACTCCCCGAGGCCCGTGGCGGTGAGGGCCTGGCCACGCCGGCCCGGAGCTGCGCGCACCTCGACGCTGCCCCCGCCGTGCCCGTGCCGGCCGGCGCGTTCTGCGCCGATTGCGTCCGGGAAGGCACAACGACGGTCCACCTCAGGATGTGCCTGACGTGCGGGAACGTGGGCTGCTGCGATTCCTCGCCGGCCACCCACGCGACGCGGCATTTCCGCTCCACGGGCCACCCGGCGATGCGCAGCGCGGAACCCGGCGAAGACTGGCGTTGGTGTTACGAAGACCAGATGCTGGGCTGAACCTCTGGTCACTTCCGGTGCGGCTTACTACCCTGAGTGAACCGGTTCCGAACCAAAGGGGAAACCATGAATGATCAGGACGTTCTCGGCCGCATCCAGGCCCTGGTGGCCGAGGAACGCGAACTCCGCGAGGCATCGGGCGCGGGCCACGCGCCGGATCAGGAGCGGCTGAAGCGCATAGAAGAAAGCCTGGACCAGTGTTGGGACCTGCTCCGCCAGCGCCGCGCCAAGATCGAATCCGGCGAGAACCCGAACGATGCCGCTGCGCGGCCAGTCAGCGAGGTTGAGGGCTACCGGCAATAGCCCCGGCAGGTGAGAAGCCGTTCATAACCAGGAAACTTTTGGCCTGCGGAGTCCGACGGCGGTTTCTCACCTTCCCCGGGCCGCTATCCGGCGACAGTCCGCGGAATCAACCGGGCCCGTCTTCGGAAACGGGCCAGGTGAACCGATCATGATGAGCTTCGTCTCCGCGGGCATCGTCGGCGTTATCTGGGTCCTGTGGGGTTACTCGATGACCACCGGAGAAGGCGTCCTGGGTCTCTTTGGCAACCCCTTCGCCAGCTTCGGCCTCCAGAACCTCACCGGCTCACCTGATCTCATCAAGGCTGGCTACAGCGCGACCTTTGCCATCGTCACCGTAGCCCTCATCAGCGGCGCCATTGCAGACCGTGCCAAGTTCAGTGCCTGGGCCTTGTTCGTCCCCGCATGGGTCACCCTGGTGTACTGCCCGCTGGCCTACATGATCTGGGGCGGCGGGCTGATGAGTGCCGGCGGTGCGGTCACCGAGGTATTCGGACAGGTCATCGACTTCGCCGGCGGTGCAGTGGTGGAAATCAGCTCCGGCACTGCAGCTTTGGTACTGGCCGTGATTGTGGGCCAGCGCCAGGGCTTCGCCAAGGACCCCAACCACCGCCCGCACAACGTTCCCTTCATCATGCTGGGGACGGCCATCCTGTGGTTCGGCTGGTTCGGTTTCAACGGCGGCGCAGCCACCGCCGTGGAGCAGGCCGGCCTGATCTGGATCAACACCCTGGCTGCTCCCGCCGCCGCGAGGCTCAGCTGGCTGGTTACCGAGAAGATCCGCCATGGCCACCCCACGTCACTGGGTGCCGCCTCGGGCATGGTGGCCGGCCTGGTTGCCATTACCCCCTCGTGTGCCAACGTCAGCCCCGTGGCGGCGATCGGCCTTGGCCTGGTGGCAGGCGTGGCGTGCGCCATCTTTGTCGACCTGAAGTACCGCTTCGGCCTGGACGACTCGCTGGACGTGGTGGGCGTTCACCTTGGCGCCGGCCTCATCGGCACCCTGGCACTGGGCTTCATAGCGCTTCCCGCCGACGGCCACGGCGGGGGACTCTTCTACGGCGGGGGCGCCCAGCAGTTGGTTGCGCAGGCCGCCACCGTAGTAGTGACGGTGTTCCTCTCCGGAGTTGTGACCACCGTCGTCGGCCTCACGATCCACGCCACGGTCGGCTTCCGGGTCAGCCGAGAGGCCGAGACCGTGGGCGTGGATCTGTCGGAGCACGCCGAAACCGCTTATGCCTTCGGAGAGCTGGGCAGCCACTTCAACCCCCTCGGCCACCGCTCCCCCGGCCACGGTGCGGTGCCGGCAGCAGCGCCCGAAGCAGTCCGGCAGGCGGTCAAGGAAGACAGCTTCGCCTAGCACGCCTCCCCAGTGCGGGGATTTCAGTCGGCCAGGATGTGGTAGAGCGCGCGGCGCAGCTCATCGATTTTTTCCCCGGCTGCCCTGCGTTGCTCATCTGTGGCCGCGGCCCGGAACTGGTGGATGACGCCCATCAGCTTTGCCACGCTCTGGTGAAACGCAGGTCCTGATCCCTCCTGGTCCGTGTTCCAGGCGTTGTCCAGTTCCTCCGAGTGTTCGCTCACATAGGCTTTCCCGGCATCGGTGAGGGTGAATTCGGTCCGGCGGCCTTCGCTGAGGGGTGCGATGAGATCTTCATCGACGAGTTGCTGGAGCGTGGGGTATATCGATCCCGGGCTGGGGCGCCAGGCCCCGGATGTCTTTTCGGCGATCTTTTTGATCAGGCCGTACCCGTTTGATGGCGCCTCGGCCAGGAGCGCAAGAATCGCCGAGCGCACATCTCCCCTGTTTGCCCGGCGGAAACCCGGGCCAAAGCCCGGCCCAAAACCTGGGCCGAACCCGCCCCCTGGTCCAAATCCCGGCCCAAAGCCGGGCCCGAACCCGCCGCCGCGGTGTCCGTGGGGTCCCCGGCGGCCCCGCGCGCGCTCAAAGCGCGCCCTGCCGAACTCGGGCCCTGAAAGTTTGTCGTCATGAATGCCTCTCATAGCGGCATCGTCCTTTCGTGTCAGTTTTCAAAAGTATCGGCGAACCATTCACCGATACTTAACGATATATCGCTGCCTATCGGTGGTCAAGGGCCTCGTGAAGCTCGTCAGTCCGGAATATCCCGCCTGCCCGGACCTCATCAGGCTCTGGCTGGTGGAAGGCCGCGGGCGTATCCTGAGGGCACGTCGCGAGCCGGGGGCTGAAAATGACGAAGAAGAAGAGACGCGGGCACGGTCTGAACAGGACCCTGGCAAGGATCATCGGGTTCTTCACCGCAAGCGCATTGTGCGGTGTGCTCGCAGCCAGCCTGGTGGTTCCGGCAGTTGCAGCGGCCGGCTTCGGTATCAGCCGCTCCATCACATACTTCGACAGCCTGCCCTCGGAACTTGTCGTCAGCCCGCCGTCGCAGTCAACCAAGGTCCTCACGGCAGACGGGAAGGAGATCGCCACTTTCTTCGCGGAGAACCGGGTGAAGGTTCCCCTGGACCAGATCTCCCCCTTTGTCCGTGAGGCCATCATCGCCATTGAGGACAGCCGGTTCTACGAGCATGGGGGCGTGGATCCGCAGGGGATCCTGCGGGCCGCGGTCTCCAACCTGACCAAAGGCGGCCAGCAGGGAGCGTCAACCATCACGCAGCAGTACGTCACCAACGTGGTCAACGAGACGCTGCTTTCCGCGAACAAGGGGGAACAGGTGGTCCTGAGCGGGCAGAAGAACATCGGCGACAAACTGAGGGAGATGAAGCTCGCCATTGAGCTGGAAAAGAAGTTCACCAAGGACCAGATCCTTGAGGGGTACCTCAACATCGTGTTCTTCAGCCGGGACGCGTACGGTATCGAGGCGGCGGCGCGGTACTTCTTCAGCACCACGGCCAAGGACCTCACCCTGCCGCAGGCCGCGCTGTTGGCGGGCCTCGTGAACAGCCCCAGCTTCTACAACCCCGCCGTGAACCCGGAGCAGTCCAAGGCACGGCGCAACCAGGTGCTGGATGCAATGCTCAGCCAGGGAAAGATCAGCCAGGCTGACCATGACGCTGCCAGGGACACACCCATCGAACTCAAGCTCAACCCGGGACGGCAAGGGTGCGCCAACGCCGTCATGGCGCCCTACTTTTGCGACTACATTTCGCATCTGATCCTCAACAACCCCGCCTTCGGCGCCACCCCGGAGGACCGGGAGCGGGCACTGTACCGCGGCGGGCTGACCATCACCACCACCCTGGACAGCAGGCTCCAGGCGGCGGCGCAAGCACAGGTGGACGGCACAGCCGGAGCAAACCCCGACCACTGGGGCGCATCCCTGGTGACCATTCAGCCGGGCACCGGCAAGATCCTGGCGATGGCGCAGAACACTGTCTTCCTGCCACAGGAAGGGAAGTTCGATACCCAGCTGAATTTCAACGTCGACTCCAAGGATGCCCAGGGCAATGACCTCAACGGTGCGGGCGGTTTCCAGCCTGGGTCCACCATGAAACCGTTCACGTTCACTGAGTGGCTTAACGAGGGCCACACGATGACCGAAGAAGTGGACGCCTCCGTCCGCGTCTACCCGGTCGGTTTCCCGTGGCGGTCCAGCTGCGGGAAGGTCCTGGGGGCGTACAGCACCGCCCAAAAGAATCCGGAACTGGGCGCCGCCGATGACCTGCAAAACGCGGAGGACGGCTACTACCGGCGCATGCCGGCAAATTATGGGCTGTACAACTCCATCAACACCGCGACGTTCGCCGAGGCTACCAAGCTGGACTTCTGCGGCATCCAGAAAGTAGTGGATGCCGTGGGCCTGCACAGCGGCCTGGACGGCGCCCAGATCAACATGCATCAGCTGGGTAACCTCCTGGGTGCCATCGGCGTGGCGCCGGTCCAGCTGGCAAACGCGTTTGCGACCTTCGCCAATGACGGCCGCTACTGCGCACCCATCGCACTGACTGACGTGACTGACGTGAACGGGGGAAAGCTTCCGGCCCAGGCCGGAGATTGCCACCCTGCGGTCAAGCCCGAAGTGGCCCGAGCCGTAAACGCCGTCCTCCAGGACGTCCTCAAGGTGGGATCCGGCATCTACATCAACCCGAAAGTGCAATCCCAGGTTCCCGTGGCAGCCAAGACCGGGACTTCCAACAACAACGGCGCCACCTGGGTGGTGGGCTATACATCGGGCGTGGCCACCGCGTCCTTCTTCGGCGACGCCCTGAACGGCCAGCAGCGCGTGGGTCAGAACGTCACCATCAACGGCGTGTTCTATAAGACTCTTGACGGATACATGATCGCCGGTCCGCAGTGGGCCAACTACATGCTGCAGGTGGCAAAGCTCTATCCGGCGGACCCGTTCCCCCCACCCCCGCAATCGATGGTCGGTAAGTAAGCACCTGCAGCGGAACGTCGTCCCCGCCTACCCGGTGCCGTTCCAGAACCGCTGCCACCACGAACGTCGTGGCTCCGGTTCCAGCTGTACGGCGGTGGTCCGGGCCGCGCGGCGCCCTTGCCAGCGCGCCACCTCCGCCTCCACGTCGCGGGTCCGGGTGATCACCGGCGGGCCGCCCTGAAGCTGGCGGCGGGCATCGACCACCCGGGCGTTGAAGTCCTTCAGGATGTCCCGGACCTGGTTCTCTGTGTGCTGGGCGTCCAGTGTTGAATCAAGTCCGGCGTCCTCCGTGCGCAGCAGGATGGCCTTGGGCCCCAGCCCGCTGATGTTCTCGCGCTGGATCAGGCCCTTGACCCACCAGTCCGGATCGTAAGCTTCGCCCAGCCCTGGGACCGGCTTGCCCGCGTACTTGAGGTTGTCGAACTTTCCCTGCGCCATGGCGTCGCGGATCAGGTATTCCGCCCTGGCGGCGTCATCGATTTTCTTCCGCCTCTGGCGCTCCTTATCATCGGCCGCTTCCAACCCGGCCTCTTCTTCAGCGCTGATCCCTGCCCCGCGGTAGGAACGCAGTTCCGCGGCACGTTCCAGGCGCCGCCTGAAATAGCCAGCCCCACCGCTCATCGCCTGCCTCCGCCCCAGTGCCTGTTCCAACGCTGATTTCCAGTATTCAGCTGCCTGCATCGACTTTCAACGGGGCGTCGAGCTGGTCTGTCAGGGCTGCTGCTTCGGCTGACAGGGAAGCCCCGGGCGGCTGGGCCCAGGGGCCGGATCGGACCGGACGACGCTGACCGCCAGGAACCGCCGCGCGGGCCGCCGTCGTCGTCATGTTGCCGCGCGCCGGCGCGGTGAAAACGATTACCCGGACAACAACGCATCAGTCCGGCCTTAGCAGTATTTGGCGTTACGCTGTGAACATGACCAAGGAACCGGCCCCTCCCCTGAGGCAGAAAGTGCCAGTGCTCAGCGACGTCGCCAAGGCTGCGGACGTGTCTGTACCCACAGTCTCCCGCGTCCTGACCAGCAGTAAATTTGTGGCGCCGGAGCTGCGGGAGCGGGTGATGAAAGCTGTCGCCGAACTTGGCTACCGCCCCAATGGAGCCGCCCGCGCCACCCGGTCCGGCAAGCGATCCATGGTCGCGGTCCTGACCGGGGGCACGTCGAACTATGGCTACGCGAAGACGATCGAAGGAATCGAAAAAGCGGCCCGGCAGTCAGGCATGTCCGTCATCATCGCCGTCGTTGAATCCGACGACGACGAGGCCGTCAACGCCGCGATCGACATGGTCCTGTCCCAGCCGGTGGCGGGCGTCATCATCCTGGAGTTCGACCGCCCGGGCCTGGCAGCTGTCCGCGCCTTCCCCACGTCCGTCCCGTTCGTGATAGCCGGCGGCGGGACCAGGCGCACTGGAAAAACGGGGGCCCTGCTCGACGAGCGCGGAGCCGCCAGGGACGCCACCAACCATCTACTGTCGCTTGGGCACAAAACGGTCCACCACGTCTCGGTCCCTACGATGGGTAAGCATTCGGGCCGCACTGATGGCTGGCGGGCAGCCCTGACGGCTGCGGGGGCCGTCATCCCGCCCGTGCTGCATGCCACGTGGGAACCTGCCAGCGGCTACCGCGTGGGGCAGCAGCTCGCCGCGAATGAGGACGTCACGGCCGTGTTCTGCGGCAACGACGACGTCGCGATCGGCGTCATCCGCGCCCTTCTGGACAGCGGCCGGCGCGTCCCGGAGGACGTGTCCGTGGTGGGCTTCGATGACCAGCCCCATGTCGCCCTGTGGCGCCCTGCCCTGACCACCGTCCGGCAGGACTTCCAGGATCTGGGGGCGAGGGCCTTCGCCCTGCTGGCGGCGACTGTCGAAACGGGAACCCCTCCCGGTTCGTCCACGGTCAAACCCGAACTCATCCTCAGGGAGTCCACCGCCGCCGTCGGCTGATGCCGCCTGTCTTAGCCCTGCTCGTCCTCGCCCGGCTGGTTGTCCGTGGCGGACTGGGTGCGCCGGCCGTCGGAGCTGTCCCCACGGAAGCTGTCTTCATGGAGGCTCTCCTCGCCGAGACTGTCCTGGTCGGTGCTTTCCCCGTCGATGCTTTGCCCGTCGATGCTTTCCACATCGTCCGTATCAGAGTGGGGTCCGGTGGCCACGGTGAGGTCATCAGAGTAGGGGGCGTGGATCCGGGGGACTCTGTCAATGAGTTCGTTGGCGGCCATGGCCAGCAGGTCCCTTTGAATCGGGGGAAGCGAGCGCAGGCCCTGCAGGTAGGCCTCGACTTCATATTCGCCTACCGCACCGCCGATGCTGAAATAGTTCAGCCACAGCTCTCCGGTGCTGATGTCCGCGGCTTTCAGCGCCGCCCGAAGTTGGCTGCGTTGCTCGGGTTCATGGGGGTCAAAACCCATTGTCCTGCGCCTTCAGTTCCGGTCAGCCGGCGCTCCGGCTATCAGGTCAGCGCTGATCTGGCTCAGTGTTTTGCCCATGTCCCGGGCTTGGCGCATCAATAGTTCCAGCGCACCGCCGTGGTTGACGCCTTGGCGTTCCATCAGCACACCGCAGGCCCTGTTAACCATGTCCCGGCTGTGCAGCGCAGCCTGAAGGCTCTCACTGATGCGGTGCGGCGCTTCGCTGGTCTGGATATGGGAAAGCAGCGTGGCGGCCGGAGCAGCGAACAGCTCCAGCAGCCGGCCAGCGCCTGGTTCGTATGCAGATGGAAGAGCGGCGTAGACCTTCAACGCGCCGATGCATTCCTTCTCCGCGATAAGCGGTGTGCTAACGACCGAGCGAATAGGCAGGGCTGACACCGCTGCGGTCCAGTCCGGCCATCGGCGATCCGTTTGAACATCTTCAACGATCAAGGTTTCCTCCGCCGCCCATGCAGTCACACACGGGCCCTGCCCCAACTCGTATTGAAGGGCATCCGCCCTCTCGACGACAGGGTCGGTGAAACCGGCGCTGGTTCTGCGTCCCCGGGAGTCCAGAAGTGACACGCCGGCGCCGATGGTTCCTGGTACTGAGTCCTTGATGGCCCGTGCAAGGAGTTGTACCGCCCGGTCGACTTTGTCCTCTGTCAGCAGCAGCCCGTTGATCCTGCCCATAACAGTCGAGAGTTCATCAAGCGGAAAATTCTGCTCCATGATTGCTCCTCCGTCAGTCTCGGGCGAACCACCCTCGGGACGGCGCAGAGAAACAGTCGCGCAGGGAACTTCCTGCCTTCTTCAGCATAGTCCTCAGCTCGCGCGGATTGAGGTTTCCGATGCACTGTAACTACGGGGGCACCACTTTGCCGGACACTTCTTGGGCGGTCACGGGCGAGGCGGGGATTGGTGGAGCATCAGTTGCTGGAGGTGTTCCAATGTGTGGAGGCTGCGTACGGTCATGAGCTGGTATTTGGCGGTCCGGCTTAGTATGCCCAATGCGCTGGGCGTGGCGTCACCGACGCGGACCGACCAGTAAATGCAGCCGCCAGCCGGCGTCAATTGCTCCAGATCCGGATCCCACTTAATGCCGGCGAGCAGTTGTGCGGCTGTGACGGCCTTTGTGAAGAAAATTACCTCGTGCGCGCGGTCCGGTTCGTCACGCCATGGGGCGTGGACACTGCGAAGGACACGATCAAGTTGAGAACGGGTCAGTACGATCGCCGTCGTCGGACGCCCGAGCCGCTCGCCCACGGCCTGCCCGATCTGCTCGGCCAAACGTGAGCCACGGGTCCTCGGCGCTTCGATGACAAGGTTGCCGCTCGGCAGGTACCAGTCCAGGACCCGGATGCCCCGTTGTTCAACGCACGTCCTCAGAGCATCCATCGTGATTCGCGAAGCCTTTCCGGCGTTGACGGCCCGGAGTAAAGCGACGTAGCGCAAGAGCCCCTCCGATCCTTGAGGGCAGTCTGGACAAACTCATCAGAACAACGTTATCTCCCCCGGATCCGTCTTCGGCAGCGGGGTATCCGGGGGGCCGGCGCCCGCCCGGGACTGTCGGGACACCCTTCCGTGCAGCCGGCCGCGGCTGCCGCATCCGCTGTTCGGCCTATAGAGCGTGGAGGAGGATGAGCCTGGCGCTGTTCTCCTCCGCCAGCGTCACCTTCAAGACCGCGGGGCCCTGCGCTTCGGGAAGGACGACGGCGTCAGAGGCCCCCCAAGCCGGGTATGCCACTGTGGCCGAGGGGTGCCGGCCTAGCCAGGCTGGAAGCTCGATGAACTGCTCCGCCCCGCCTCCGCGGCGGTGCACGGCAACGGCAAGGGTCGTCCCACCCAGCCTGGCCCCCTGCGCAATCCAGTCGTTGCGCCATCCGGGGAGGCCCAGCGGGAAAGTGGGCAGGCTGGTGGGAATCGCGGTCCGCAGCTCCTTGTAGGCATCCACTCCGGCCCGGACCACATTCCGCTGGGCGGCGCCGAGGGTATCGATCCGGCCAGCCAGGTGGACCCGGGAAAGCAGCGCACTTATGAGGGAGAATGCCAATTGCTCATCGCCCATGGACCCTTCCACGGAGGCCCACACGCCGGCCTGTTCCGGGGTGATGGCGAGCGGCGCCGCAGCCGAGATTGGGGGCATCTTGGCAAAATCCTGCTGGTCGGTGAGCGACTGGACCGGGAACACCGCGCCGGAGGCACCGTCCAGGCGTGACCCGCCCGCGGCGCAGCCCTCGATGGTTAGGCCGGGATGCCGGTCCATCACCGCACCGACCCAACCAAGAAAAGCCCTGTTATGGTCCAGGAGCCCTGCGCCGGCGGCGCCGTTCAGGTCCGTGCCTGCTCCAATATCAATGTTGTAATCCAGTTTGAGATACGCCAGGTCAAAGTCCGCCACGAGCCGGTCAACCACCCCGTCCAGGTGAGAGCGGGCCGCGGGATGGCGCAAGTCCAACTGGTAGCGTCCCCACTCCTTGATTCGTTCTCCGCCGCGGCTGAAGAATGCCTCCGCCGGCAGAAGCTCCGCGATGCGGCTACGCGCCCCCACCACTTCCGGTTCCAGCCACAGGCCCGGCTTCATGCCGGCGTCGCGGATTTTCCCGATCAGGCTGCCCAAACCGCCGCCGGGGAACCGACTGACGGAGGGCTCCCACTCCCCCACGGAATCCCACCAGCCGCCGTTCTCGTCGTCATACCATCCGGCATCGATGCAGAAAACCTCCACGCCCAGCGCGGACGCCGCCTCGATCAGCGGCAGCTCCTTTTCCGTTGTGGGGTCCGACATGAGGCAGTTGAGGAAGTCGTTGTAAATAACCGGAAGCTCCACGTTGTCATGGTGCGGCCGGCGGAAACTGCGCCGGTAGGTGGTCAGCTCCGCGGCGAGGGTGTCGAGTCCCCCGCTGGGGACGACGGCGACGGCCGCAGCAACGGTGGTGAACGTCTCTCCGGGTTCCAGCCTCGCTGTCCACTGATGCTCGGCCGCCGTCGGGCCGGAAACGGTCAGGTACAGATCGTCGTACCGGTCGCCGAGTTCGTAGTGCCAGGCGCCGTTGTGCTCCAGTTGCCACGCCAGCATGCTTCCGGTGGTCCGGTCCTCGAGGATGCCCATGGGCAGTTGCTCAGCGGTGGACCACGCGCCGGTTGAGGTCGCAGCGATTCTGTTCTTCGAACCGACCTGGCCGTATTCCACCATTCCGACGTTGTACAGTCCCCGTTCGGCGAGGGTGGCCCGCCTCCAGCGGAACTCGCCAGACCACGGGTTTGCCGCCTGCCAGAGGCCCAACTCCTCTTCCCAGTCCTGGCGGTGGCCCAGCCCCGACAGGGTGAGGGAGGAGACGTATTCAACGTCGACGGCGGTGATTCCGGCCTGCAGCTCGGTCCAGCAACGCAGCACGGACGAGCCTGCGGCGATTTCGTAGTGGACGGTGGCGCTGACGCCGGAGACGGGGTCCTTTGCACAGAGCTCCAGGCGGCGGACACCGTCCGCATCGGATTCCTGCTTGCCCGTCAGGCGCAGCCTCTGGGAGGCGCCGCCGTCCACATGCCGTTTGCCGGCTGTTCCGTGCCGCCCGTCGCCAGCCAGGGCAATCTCCACGATCGGCAGCGACGAGCGGCGCAGCTCCTCCAGATCGCACGGTTCGGCCTGGACGTGTTGGATGGTGAGCAGTCTCGGTGCGATCTGCTCCCCGTGAAGGATGTGCACGGTCAGGCGGTCATTTCCCCACGACAGGACCTCGCCGCCGGCCGGGACTTCAAGAGTCGGCGGCTTGTCCTCGAGCTCTGGACGAAGGTGCGCAAGGGTCATGGTGGCTCCCGGGAGTAATGCGGCCAGGGGCACGGCGGCCGCCTGCCAAACGATGGTCAGTGCTTAGAGGATAACGTTATCCCCACCGTTTTGGCGAGCGACTGGATTAGTCCGGGAAAAGGTGAAACGACGGCGGCGGGATGTCCCGCCGTCGTCGTCTCACCTTTGCTGCCGGGAAGGACTCCTACGCCAGTGCTGCGGCGAAGGCAGCAATATCCGCAGCCGCTGCACTGTTGTCGAAATCAATATGGCGGGCATCCTTCCATTCGCAAGAATTGGCCTGCGCGCCGGACCAGAACTTTTCCCAGTTGGCCAGTTTCCATTCGTCCCGCGGATACCCCCGTGCAATGAGCCGTTTCCGGAGCGCTTCCCCGGCCAGCCTCACATGGACCACGACCAGATCGGCGTCAGGCCACTGGTGCCGGATACGGACTTTGGAAAGGTAGTCCCGGTCAGCGAAGAACTTCCCAAAGGGAGCGTCAAGAACAACGGAGTTGCCGGCCACCAGGTTGTCGCGGGTGAGATCCAGGATGGTCTCGTACTCAAGGGGCATGATGGTGCTCTGGTAGAACTCATTGTTGTCCCGCTCATGGGGGTCCGAATTGTTGAGTTTGAGGAGCAGCTCGGTGAACCGGATGGTGGCGGTGTCCTTGTCGATATAGGCGGCTCCGAACCGCCCGGCAATGAGCCGGCTGACGCTGGACTTGCCGGATCCGGCCGGTCCGATCACAAAGAAAACCCTGGGGATGGTGGTATTCAACTGCCTTTTCTTCCTCGGACGTTGGGGCTGCCGTGGTGTGCGCC
>DATCNU010000081.1:0-3157 GCA_036565085.1 Arthrobacter sp. | reverse complement strand
GAGCCGGCTGACGGCGAACTGTACTCCGGTGGCAGTGAGGAACATGATGCAGGCCATGCCACCGGCGATCAGGGGGCTGCTGATGTTCAGCAGTTTCGCGAGCAGGGACGGCCCGAGGGAGAGCACAAACGAGGTCGCGGTAATGCCCGGTGCGAACATGGCGATGCCGAATACCAGGTGCATCCGGTATTGGTGAGGCACGTGTGGCAGCCGCCATGTGCGCTTCACGGCGTCCTCACGTCCTGCCCGTACGTGATGGCCGCCGCCGGTCCAGCGGAATTTTCCACGCTGGCGATGCTTCTGTAAGCTCAGTCACATCCACACGGGCGCCCTGAAGCAGGGGCTGAGATCGGGCTGATGCAGCCCGGGACCGTTGAACCTGTCCGGGTCATGCCGGCGAAGGAAGCAGGAACCTCTCCATGAACGCCATGAACTCACATTCGCTCGCCTACGCCCGCGACCCGGAACACGGCATTAGTGTCCCTGTCACGGAGATCGCCTTGGAGGACTCTCCGAACGGGGTGAAGAATCCACCGTTCACGGCGTACCGGACGGCCGGGCCCGGGAGCGATCCGGTGATCGGCCTGGAGCCGTTCCGGTCCGAATGGATCGCATCCCGGGGCGACACCGAGCCCTACGGCGGCCGGGAACGGAACCTGCTCGACGACGGTAAGTCCGCCGTGCGCCGGGGTGCCGCGTCCGCGGAATGGAAGGGCGCGCAGCCGGTGCCCCGCCGCGCCCTCGACGGCAAGACGGTCACCCAGATGCACTACGCCCGGCAAGGCGTGATCACGCCGGAGATGCGGTTCGTGGCAGTGCGGGAGAACTGCGATGTGGAGCTGGTCCGCAGCGAGGTGGCGGCGGGCCGGGCCATCATTCCGAACAACATCAACCACCCCGAGTCCGAGCCGATGATCATCGGCAAGGCGTTCCTGGTGAAGATCAATGCCAACATCGGCAACTCGGCAGTGACAAGCTCCATTGCCGAGGAAGTGGACAAACTGCAGTGGGCCGCCCAGTGGGGTGCCGACACGGTGATGGACCTCTCCACCGGGGATGACATCCACACCACCCGTGAATGGATCATCCGCAACTCCCCCGTGCCGATCGGGACCGTGCCGATCTACCAGGCGCTGGAGAAAGTCAATGGCGAGGCCAATGACCTGACCTGGGAGATCTACCGGGACACCGTGATCGAGCAGTGCGAGCAGGGCGTGGATTACATGACCGTCCACGCCGGCGTCCTGCTGCGCTACGTTCCCCTGACCGCAAACCGGGTGACCGGCATCGTCTCCCGCGGCGGGTCCATCATGGCCGGCTGGTGCCTGGCCCACCACCAGGAGAACTTCCTCTACACCCACTTCGACGAGCTGTGCGAAATCTTCGCCAAGTACGACGTCGCCTTCTCCCTCGGCGACGGCCTGCGGCCCGGCGCGACCGCGGATGCCAACGACGCGGCCCAGTTCGCTGAACTGGACACCCTGGCGGAACTGACCAAGCGGGCGTGGCAGTACGACGTGCAAGTCATGGTCGAAGGCCCCGGGCACATCCCCTTCCACCTCGTCCGGGAAAACGTCGAACGCCAGCAGGAACTCTGCGACGGCGCCCCCTTCTACACCCTCGGTCCGCTGGTGACCGACATAGCCCCCGGCTACGACCACATCACCTCAGCCATCGGCGCCACGGAGATCGCCCGGTACGGCACCGCGATGCTCTGCTACGTCACGCCCAAGGAACACCTCGGGCTGCCGAACAAGGACGACGTCAAGACCGGCGTGATCACCTACAAGATCGCCGCCCACGCCGCGGACCTCGCCAAAGGCCACCCGGGCGCCCACGAACGCGATGATGCCCTGTCCAAGGCGCGGTTCGAGTTCCGCTGGCGGGACCAGTTCGCCCTTTCCCTGGACCCGGACACAGCCGAGTCCTTCCACGACGAGACGTTGCCTGCTGAACCGGCCAAGACGGCGCACTTCTGCTCCATGTGCGGACCCAAGTTCTGTTCGATGCGGATCAGCCAGGACATCCGCGACCAATTCGGAAGCATGTCCGAACAGGAAGCCATCGCAGGAATGGAGGCCAAGTCCACCGAGTTCCGCGAATCCGGGGGCAAGGTCTACCTCCCCGAACCGGTCCGCCTCAACCCCTAGAAACCCCCGGGCCTGCTGCCCCCGCCGCAGGCCCGGGCACCACCTCAGCCACGAACACACCCTGGCTGAGGTCTCATCATTGGCAAGGAACAGCAGAGCAGTGGGACCGTTGCCCAAAAAGCGGCCTCACGATGGCCCCGCAGTATCGATCGCCTCACTCGTGCTTCGGTCACGAGAAGACGCCGTGAGCCCATCCTGAAGCCGCTGAAGCTGCCAAAGAGTCAATCCAAACGCTCTCCAGCGCCATCTCCAAGTGCGCACCGGCGAACCACTCTGCAATTACCGCAACCAACCAAGGCCCCGACAATGGCGCGAAGGCCCGACTGCCCGGAGAAGCAACATGAAACCAGCCCCTCACGACGCGACTGACAGCCCGGACGTCACCGCGAATCTCGCAGGCATTGCAGCTTCACCCGGACCATTCTCGCCGGACCCGTTCAGCGGGACAGGCCCCGGCAGGTGAACGCCGGTACGCTCCGGCACCGCGAGCTGACCCGCGTTCGTCCCCTCTCCGCACTGGCGCTGCCATCGAGGATCACTAATGCCCTCCTGCGGGGCGGAGTCAATTCCGTTGGACAGCTGATCAGCCGGTCAAGGGAAGACCTCACGACCGAGATTACCGGCCTCGGCGAAGGATCGCTGACGATCATCGAAGCAGCCCTCGCCCTGGAAAACCTCGCGCTCGCCCCAACGGAGACCCTGTCATCCGCGTTCACCCGCACATCAACCAGCCGAGCCCTGAGCAGCGCCAAGAACAACCGCCATATCAAGAACCACAACACATGGCTAACCCCACTGACGCCAGCCCCTGCCCGTAACGAATCCTTGCCCCCCGCGGACAATATTCAGCGTCCCTACGTGCCGAAGTCGCCCACCGAAGGGCCCGACAGCCCGTGAAATCGGGGCGTCCTTTGAACGAAACACAGCCTGTTTTTCTCTATCACGCCATTTCGCAAAGAGGGGGGCGTAAACGACCGTATTTGCTACGGGTCGTGCCGGTTTCCGGG
>DATCNU010000080.1:0-23503 GCA_036565085.1 Arthrobacter sp. | reverse complement strand
TGATATTAGCCACGTGTGAACTCTCTTTTTAATGCGGAAATGGTCTAGAGGGCTTTCAGATTGGCCATTGACTGAGCGGCGTGGGGATACCTATGGCGGCCAACCATCAGTGGCCGTCGACCTGCACGGACACACAGCTATAAAGAGTAGCAGATTGCCCGGGAGGCTCGCCATTTCGCACTTACTTCCAGCCGTGCCTGCGGCGAAGTCCATCGGCGACCAGCTCAAAACGTGCCCGGTCGAGCACCGCTCCCTCGCGCCGGATGTTGTCCGGGCTGATCTGCAGGATCCGTCCCAGCTTTGCTTCGCTCGGCCGGGATTGCCGGTCCCAGCCTCCAGTGCCGATATCAACGTAGTCGCCGCGTCCGTTGCGGTCATCGTCGTGGTCCTTGCTGGTGAGCATCAGTCCCAGCAGGTACGGCCCGTTATGTCCGATGACAAGGACCGGTCGGTCCTTTCCCCGGGTGGGGTCTTCCTCGTACGGCACCCAGGTCCACACCACTTCCCCTGGATCCGGGTCGCCGTCGGGCCGCGGGGCATACTTGACGGCGGTGACCCCATGGAAATCGCCGGGGTACCCGGCCAGCTGCCCGGTCCGAGAAGGAGGCCGGGCAGACGCCACCTGAGCCGGGGAGGTGCCGGACCTCAGTCTTTCGAGGGCCCGAAGGGCCGTCCGGAAGGTTGCGGCCAGTGAGCGGAGGTTTATTGGCATGGGGCAACCCTATCGCCGGTCCGGCCGGTCCTTGCGGCCCGGGGGATCGGGCCGGACGGAGCTGTGTGATGCGGTGCGATCCGCCCGGACGTGGGACACTGGAGGTTCCATACGTGCGGTCCTGCCGCGGGGTGCCTTCGCTGCGTCCCGCCGGTGGCCGCGGGAATGCCAACAGTGAATGCCAACAGTAAGGACCCTGCGTGTCTCCCATGGCCCGCACCGCCCCGGTGCCCGCCGCGACAGATCCGGCCATCATTCGGAATTTCTGCATCATCGCGCACATTGACCACGGTAAATCCACCCTGGCCGACCGCATGCTGCAGTTCACCGGGGTCGTTCAGTCCCGCGACATGAAGGCCCAGTATCTGGACCGCATGGACATCGAGCGTGAGCGTGGCATCACCATCAAGTCCCAGGCGGTCCGCAT
This sequence comes from Arthrobacter sp., assembly GCA_036565085.1. Classification (GTDB taxonomy): domain Bacteria; phylum Actinomycetota; class Actinomycetes; order Actinomycetales; family Micrococcaceae; genus Arthrobacter. The sequence goes on along the minus strand of DATCNU010000080.1, from coordinate 22,364 downwards.
GCCTTGGGAACTTGACGGCACCAGCTACGCGCTGAACATGATCGACACACCGGGGCACGTCGACTTCACCTATGAAGTCTCCCGCTCGCTGGCAGCATGTGAAGGTGCTGTGCTCCTCGTTGACGCGGCCCAAGGCATCGAGGCCCAGACGCTGGCCAACCTCTACCTGGCCATGGAAAACAACCTGACCATCATTCCGGTGCTGAACAAGATCGACCTCCCCGCCGCCCAGCCTGAGAAGTACGCGGCAGAACTGGCCAACCTGATTGGCGGGGACCCCGACGACGTGCTCCGCGTCTCCGGCAAGACCGGCATGGGCGTTGAGGCCCTGCTGGACAAAATCGTCCGGGACCTGCCGGCCCCCAAGGGCGACCCTGACGCCCCCGCCCGCGCCATGATCTTCGACTCGGTCTATGACACCTACCGCGGCGTGGTCACCTACGTCCGAGTCGTGGATGGCATGCTGCACCCCCGCGAACGCATCCAGATGATGTCCACGCGGGCCACCCACGAACTCCTCGAGATCGGCGTGAGCTCCCCTGAACCGACCCCCTCCAAGGGCCTCGGCGTGGGCGAGGTCGGCTACCTCATCACCGGTGTGAAGGACGTCCGCCTGTCCAAGGTGGGCGACACCGTCACCAACCTTGCCAAGCCTGCCGCCCAATCCCTCCCCGGCTATGCGGATGCCAAGCCCATGGTCTTTTCCGGCCTGTATCCGTTGGACGGCACCGACTACCCTGTGCTGCGCGACGCGCTGGAGAAGCTGATGCTCAACGACGCCGCGCTCGTCTACGAGCCTGAGACATCCGCCGCGCTCGGATTCGGTTTCCGCGTGGGCTTCCTGGGCCTGCTGCATCTGGAGATCACCCGTGAGCGCCTGGAGCGCGAATACAACCTGGACCTGATCTCCACTGCCCCCAATGTCGAGTACGAGGTGACGCTGGAGGACAAGAAGGTGGTCCACGTGACCAACCCCAGCGAATACCCTTCCGGAAAAATCGCTGAAGTCCGCGAGCCGATGGTTTCCGCTACTATCCTGGCGCCGAATGAATTTGTCGGCGCCATCATGGAGCTTTGCCAGAGCCGGCGCGGCGTGATGGGCGGCATGGACTATCTCTCCGAGGACCGGGTGGAGATCCGGTACCGCCTGCCACTCGCGGAAATCGTCTTTGACTTCTTCGACATCCTGAAGTCGAAGACCCGCGGCTACGGTTCGCTGGACTGGAAGGCCGACGGCGACCAGGTGGCAGATTTGGTCAAGGTGGACATCATGCTCCAGGGCGAACAGGTTGATGCCTTCTCCGCAATCACCCACCGGGACAAGGCCTACGCCTACGGTGTGATGATGACCAGCAAGCTCCGCGAGCTCATTCCCCGCCAGCAGTTTGAGGTGCCCATCCAGGCCGCGATCGGATCGCGCATCATCGCCCGTGAAAGCATCCGTGCCATCCGCAAGGACGTTCTGGCCAAGTGCTACGGCGGTGACATTTCCCGTAAGCGCAAACTGCTGGAGAAGCAGAAGGAAGGCAAGAAGCGCATGAAGATGGTGGGCCGGGTCGAGGTTCCCCAGGAAGCGTTCATTGCCGCGCTGACCACCGACGAGTCCAAGGACAAGGCCAGGAAGTAGTGATGACAGTGGCCGGAACCGCCGGAGGCCCCTGCAATGCCTAGCGTTCTTCCCCTTGGCGACCCGGCCCCGCCGGACGGTCTGCTGCCCCCACAGGCCGCGGACGGTGCGGCGGATCGGGCATTCGGGCTGTACGTGCATATCCCGTTCTGCGCCGTGCGCTGCGGTTATTGCGACTTCAACACTTATACGGCCACCGAGTTGGGTGGCGGCGCTTCCCAGGACGCTTACGCGGCCACCGCTGCGTCCGAGGTGGATTTCGCGGCAGCGGTCCTGCGGGACTCCGGACTGCCGGACCGGCCACTGAGCACGGTGTTTTTCGGCGGCGGCACCCCTACGCTGCTCCCCGCCGGGGACCTCGCACGGATCCTTGCTGCCGCCGTCGGTCACTGGGGCCTGAAGCCCGGCGCGGAGGTTACCACCGAAGCGAACCCCGACTCGGTCACCCCCGAATCCCTGCAGTTGCTGGCCGATGCCGGTTTTACCCGGGTCTCCTTTGGCATGCAGTCTGCCGTTCCCCATGTCCTGAAGGTCCTGGACCGCACCCACACGCCCAGCCGGGTGCCGCAGGTGGTGCAATGGGCGCGCGAGGCCGGCCTGGCCGTGAGCCTGGACCTCATCTACGGGACGCCGGGGGAGTCACTGGACGACTGGCGCTACTCCCTGGAAACCGCGCTGTCCTACCAGCCGGACCACATCAGCGCCTATGCGCTGATTGTGGAGGACGGAACCAAGCTCGCCGCACAGATCCGCCGGGGCGAAGTCCCCGGAATCGACGACGACGACCACGCAGACAAATACGAACTCGCCGACCAATTGATCGGCGAAGCTGGGCTGGGCTGGTACGAGGTCAGCAACTGGGCCAGGACGCCGGAACAGGCCTGCCGGCACAATCTTGCGTACTGGCGCGGTGATGACTGGTGGGGAATCGGGCCGGGGGCACACTCCCATGTGGGCGGGGTCCGCTGGTGGAACGTCAAACATCCCACTGCCTATGCCGGGCGGCTCGCCCAGGGGCTGTCGCCCGCTGCCGGCCGGGAAACACTAGACGCAGAAACGCGTGAAGTGGAGCGGGTCATGCTTGAGGCCCGTCTCGTGTCCGGACTGGCTGTCTCAACGCTGGGGGAACCTGGCAGGCGCGCTGTTGCCGCGCTGATCGCCGACGGCCTGGTGGACGCGCCCGCTGCCTTCCGCGGACGCCTGGTGCTGACCCTGAGGGGCCGCCTGCTGACAGACGCCGTGGTCCGCAGGATCCTGCCGGACTAGCGCGGGGTCCTTTCCCTACACCCGCAAGCCCGTCGGGGCCTCGGGCCGCCGCTTATTTGATCCAGCGGAGGTTGTACTGGTACCGGTGGGGCTGTCCCCGGTTCACATGAATGCCCGCCGCCACGGAGTAGCAGGTCAGGGCGATCCAGATCAGTGTGGCAATGACGGCGAAGATGTTTCCCACCACAGGGATGAAAACCAGAAGGTTGGCCAGCACTGCGGCGATGGTGGGCGGCAGGCTGAAATTCAGGGCTTCCTTGGACTCCTGCGCCGTGAAAGGCCCCCGGTCCCGGAAGATCAGGTAGATCAGCAGGGAAGGGACGCAGCCCAGAATCCCGCCGAAGTGCGCCAACGTGGCCCACTGGCGGTCTTCGCTTGCCGTCAGCGGCAGCGCATTTGCCGGAACGCCATGGTACTCGGGACGGCCCTGGCCGCCCTGGTTGTCCGTGTGTTCACGTGCGTTTTCTGCCACGGTGTCTTCCTTCGAAAGTGCAATTGGTGCTGGTTACTGTGATGCCGGACTGAAGCGGAGCAGCCTCCGCAGTACCAAGAATACTGGTTCGACGCCGGAATGCTGCCGTTGGGCGTCCGGGAAACCCGGGCTGAATGTTGGGGTGCCTTGAGTGCCTACGGCACGGTGAGGAAGTCGATGACCTCTTCCACCCTCCCGAGCAGCGATGCCTCCAGGTCCGCGTAGCTGCGGACTGCCCCCAAGAGCCGCTGCCAGCCCAGGCCGATGTCCTCCTTGCTGGAGTGCGGCCAGCCGAACGCCGCCAGGATTCCCGTCTTCCAGTCCTGCCCGCGGGGAACCGCCGGCCACTGGGCGATCCCAAGCACTGCCGGACGGATGGCCTGCCACACGTCCACGTACGGATGGCCGACGATGAGGACGTTGCCGGCAGCACCGGGGGAGGCCATCACGGCGTCGGCTATCCGGGACTCCTTGGAGTTCGGCACCAGATGATCCACCAGGACCCCCAGCCGCCGGCCGGGTCCGGGGCTGAAATCCGCCACGGCGCCCGCAAGGTCATCGATGCCATGCAGGGGCTCGACGACGATTCCTTCCACCCTGAGGTCGTCGCCCCAGACCTTCTCCACCAGTTCGGCGTCGTGCTTGCCCTCCACCCAGATCCGGCTCGCCTTCGCGACCTGGGCGCGTTGCCCGGCTACCCGGACGGAACCGGAAGCTGTCCTTGCGGCTGCCGCCCCGGCCGGACCTGGTTGCCGCGGTACCGGCGGCATAAGCCTGATGGGCCGGCCTTCAAGGAGGAAACCGAATCCGAGCCGGAACGACCGTGATTTGCCACGCCGGTCCTCAAGGGAAACAACGTGCATGCCGCCCGACTTTTCCACCCGCGTCACGGCGCCCACCCAGCCGGACTGGGCATCCTCCAGGACCATGCCGCGTTCCACCGGAACCTCAGGCAACCCGTTCCTGGCGGGGGCGGAAATCTCCTGGGGGCCCCAGTTCTGGTACTGCATGGATTCACTCCGCCTTGCGCTAGATCGTTGCCCGGAATTTCGCCCGGAGCGGTACCAATGCTAACAACGCGGTGAGACATATTAGACTGTTAGCACTTAGGCATGTCGAGTGCTAAGCCGTGTTCGAAACGGGGTCGGCGCGCCCTGGAGGTATCGCGGCCCCCTGGGGCGGACGGCCTGTGACCATAGATGGAGGTGGAGTGTGAGCGAGCCGCGCAAACTGGAAGTACTGCGTGCCATTGTGGAGGACTACGTGCACTCCCGCGAACCTGTCGGTTCGAAGGCCCTGGTTGAACGCCACCACCTGGGCGTCTCCAGCGCCACCATCCGGAACGACATGGCTGCGCTGGAGGACGAAGGGCTGATCACGGCCCCCCATACCAGCGCGGGACGGATCCCCACGGACAAGGGTTACAGGCTGTTTGTCGACCAGATCTCGGCTGTAAAGCCGCTGTCCCTGGCGGAACGGCGTGCCATCCAGTCACTGCTGGAGGGATCCGACGATCTCGACGACGTGCTGGACCGCACCGTCAGGCTGCTGTCCCAATTGACCAACCAGGTAGCAGTCGTGCAGTACCCGCACCTTAGCCGGGCCACGATTCGGCACATCGAATTCGTGCTCCTGGCGCCGCGGCAGGTACTCGTGGTGCTTATCGCCACCACGGGCAAGGTGGAGCAACGGGTCATCGACATCGGCCAGGACCTCGGTGACGAAGCCCTCTCGGGCCTGCGTGCAAGGTTCCTTGGATCGCTTTCCGGAACCCCGCTGAGCCAGCTCACGAAGTTCCTTCCCGGCGTGGTTTCCGCAGTTGGCCCAGGCCAGCGGCAGGCCGCGCAGGCGCTGGCCCACGGTCTGGAAACGCTGGCCCACAGCAGCCGCGAAGATCGGATGGTCATGGCAGGGACGGCCAACCTTGCCAGGTCCAACCTGGACTTTCCGCTCAGTATCGGGCCGGTGCTCGAAGCCCTCGAGGAGCAAGTGGTGATGTTGCGCCTGCTCAGCGACATGGCGCAGGATCCACGGGGTGTCACCGTGAGCATCGGCCGGGAAAACCCCTACGACGGCCTGGCCGAAGCCTCGGTCGTCGCCACCGGCTACGGACCCGACAGCACCGCGAAGATCGGTGTACTGGGGCCCACACGGATGGATTATCCCACCACCATGGCTGCCGTCCGGGCGGTGGCACGCTACTTGTCCAGGATCCTGGGTCCATAGACTGGGCATGCGCAGGGCCAGGCAGGAAGCAGTACAAGCAGCACTACTGCACGCAGTACGACTAGGAAGAGATACGAACTTTGAGCAGCCACTACGACGTCCTTGGCGTCTCGCCGGAAGCTACCGGAGAAGAGATCAAGAAGGCCTACCGCAAGCTGGCCCGCACCCTTCATCCGGACGTTAACCCCGGTCATGACGCATCGGACCGCTTCAAGGCCGTGACCCACGCCTACGAGGTGCTCTCCGATCCGCAGAAGCGCAGGGTCTATGACACCACCGGCAACGAGAACGGCACGGATAACGGCTTCGGCGGAGGAGGCTACTCCGGCCAGGGCTTCGCCTTCCAGGACATATTCGACACCTTTTTCGGAGCCGGAGGGTCGTCGGGACCGGCTTCGCGTGTCCGGCGTGGACAGGACGCGCTCATCAGCGTCCGGATCGAGCTCCGGGATGCCGTCTTCGGCGTCAACAAGAAACTCGAAGTTGACACCGCCGTCACCTGCCCCACCTGCAACGGTTCATGCTGCCGCGAGGGCACGCATCCCGAGCGCTGCGACATCTGCGGCGGAAGCGGACAGGTCCAGCGTGCGGTCCGCTCCATCCTGGGGCAGGTCATGACGGCGGCTCCGTGCGGCACCTGCGAAGGGTTCGGAACCGTTATCAAGGACCCCTGCAACGAGTGCAACGGGCAGGGAAGGATCCGAAGCCGCCGCTCCCTGACCATCAAGGTGCCCGCCGGGGTAGCCACGGGCACGCGCATCCAGCTCTCGGGCCAGGGCGAAGCAGGACCCGCCGGGGGACCCCCCGGTGATCTCTACGTCGAGCTCAGGGTCAACAACGACGCCACCTACGTCCGTGACGGTGACGACCTGCACGCCACCCTTAACATTCCGATGACTGCCGCCGCCCTGGGAACCGAGATCACGCTGGATACCTTTGACGGAATGCAGGAGATCGACGTCAAGGCCGGTACGCAGGCGGGCGAGATCATCACGCTCCGGGGCCTGGGCGTGACCCACTTGCGCGGATATGGCCGTGGCGACCTGAAGGTGCACCTGCAGGTTGAGACGCCGTCAAAGCTGGATCCGGCCCAGGAGGACCTCCTGCGGCAGCTGGCGAAGCTCCGCGGCGAACAGTTCACCGAGGGGAAGCTTGCCGCCAGCGGCGGTGTCTTTGCCAAATTCCGGGGGCGGTTCGGTAACCTGTAGCGGTGAGCAATCCGGTCTTCTTCAGCGCCGCCGGCTCCCTTGACCACGTTGTCCCCGGCGGACTGTTCGTGCTCCACGGGCCGGAGGCCCGCCACGCGGTGACGGTCAGGCGCCTTGCCGCGGGTGAATCGGTGGACATCGCCGACGGGGCGGGGAAGAGGCTTACCGGGACGGTTGTGTCGTCGTCGCCGGCGGAACTGGCGGTCGAGTGCTCCACCCTGGAGGAGGAGGGGCGCCCTGACATCCGGCTGGTCCTCGTCCAGGCACTGGCCAAGGGCGACCGCGATGAACTCGCAGCCGAAACGGCCACCGAGCTGGGCATCGACGCCGTCGTACCGTGGCAATCCGAACGGTCCATTGTGCGATGGAAGGGCGAGCGGGCGGCGAAGGCACACGCCAAATGGCAGTCCGTTGTCACCGCCGCCGCCAAACAGGCCCGCCGCGCCTGGATCCCTGAAGTCCGCGCCGCCGTCGACACTCCCGGCCTTGCGGCCGCAGTCGCGGCAGCTGACCTCGCCATCATCCTGCACGAGGACGCCGTGCGTCCGCTGCGTTCCGTCCTGGAATCCTGGGCAGCCTCCGACGGGGCAGCAGGTCCCCGCGAAGTCCTGCTCATCGTCGGGCCCGAGGGCGGCATCAGCCCGCGGGAAGTCACCAGGCTCTGCAGTGCGGGGGCCGTGACGGCCCTCCTGGGCCACCATGTCCTGCGCTCTTCCACCGCTGGTCCGGCGGCACTGGTGCTGGCGAGCGACGTGCTGGGCCGTTGGGCCGCACCTGCCGGCTAACGCCCGCTACCGGCGCTGAATCCTACCGGACCGTGAAACCGCGGGTGTCAACGTTCAGGTCCTGCTGGTTTCCGGACGTGTCTGCCTGGGAGACACGGAGTTCGTAGTTGCCGGACGTGAGGGTGAGGTTCAAGGTGAACGCCCCGGACTGCGCGGCATCGGCGGCGGCCGTGGTCTCGCCGGTGAGGAATGGTTTCTTGTCCCCGTTGGCTTCTGCCCGCAGGATCTGCCAGTGCAGTTTGCCGCCGGGAAGCGTACTGCGGCCGGTGATCTTGACGCTGCCGCCTGGTACCTCCGCACCTTCCTGCGGGTCGATGATCCAGACGGGCGCAACCATGCCGGCCGTACGGGCCATGGGCGTTCCGAGGCGCACGTGTCCGAACGCGAGGTAATCCGTGTGGCCGTCAACCAGCACCATCACCTGGATCTGCTGGCCGGAATCGATAAGGCCCGCGCTGGCGGCGGCGGCTGTGGCCGTGTATACGAGCTGCTGGATGGCCCGGGTGGCCATATCGGCGTCGAGGTTGCTGTTGAATGCGTCCTCTGAAAGGTCCACGGTGATCACGTTCTTGCCGGAGATCGAGGTCGCCAGTTTCTTGGGGTTCTGCCAGGGTGTGAAGAAATCCGGGTCAAGGGGTTTGTCCGACATCATGGCGCGCAGCGCCCGGGTGACCGGGTTTTCCTGTTCCGGAACGTCCCTGAATTCGCGGTACAGGAAGACGTTGCCGTTGCTGCGGCCGATCCAGTAGACGGGTGCTTTGTTCGTTGACTGGGTGGTCTCCAGCGGCGCGCTGGTGGAAGGGGAAGCGAGGGAGCCGCTTGGCGCTGCGACGCTCGACGCCGGCACCTGGCCGGGATCCGCGATGCAGCCGCTGAGGATCAGGACCACAGGCAGCAGGCCAAGGATGGCTTTGGAACGGATGCCTCCCAGGCTGCGTCCCATGGCACGTCCCCCGGCGGGGGGCGCTGCTCTTCCCGGCACTGTGATGGCCCTGTCCTTTCTGGCTGTGTGACGGACCGGTCCCCGGACGGCCTGGATTTCCAACGTTGCGCTGGCTTTCCAGCATGGCACAGGGCGGATCGCCGCCGAGACCCGATTCCCCGTTCCCGGGCAACTGCAACGGGAACGATATGAGGCCGATATGAACTTGATACCTAAAAAGGGGAACCGGCCTGCCCGGAGTATCTTTCCTTCACCTGAATACGGACACGCGGGTCATGCGGACGGAGGGCTCAGTCTGGTCCCGGCGGGCCGCTTCGTGCGGCGTGCTGGCGTAAGATGGTAGGAATCGGTGGCCACCAGCGAGCCCGGCAACAGCCTCGCCGCTGCAGCGTCACCAACCGTGTTGCCAGCAGTGCCAACCGCACTGTTAATTCGAACTGGAGGGGACCCCAGGCCCGCGGGCCAGCACCATGACTGAATCAGTGAACGGAAAGCGCCGGCTGAACGCCGGAGAGCGCACCCCAGGAGAATTCCCCCACACCCTTCCCGGTATCCGGACGGAGGTGGTTCTCTTTGACAACTCCGATCAGATGGTCCAATCGCTCGGCAGTCATGACGAAGCTTTGCGTTTCATCGAGGAACAATTCCCTGCCGTCAACTTCCATGTTCGCGGAAACGAACTTTCCATCAGCGGACCCGCCAGCGATGTTCCCAGGATCATGCGGCTGCTCCATGAAGTGCGCGGCCTGGTTGCCCGCGGCACGGTGATCAGCCCCGCCGTCCTGCAACAGCTGGTAGCCCTGCTCCGCAGCCAGTCGCTCCAGAACCCTGTGGACGTCCTGACTCATGACATCCTCTCCAGCCGCGGGAAGACCATTCGTCCCAAGACGCTGAACCAGAAAAACTATGTTGATGCGATCGACGCCAACACGGTGATCTTTGGCATCGGCCCTGCAGGAACCGGAAAGACTTACCTGGCCGTGGCCAAGGCAGTCCAGGCCCTGCAGCAGAAGGAAGTCAGCCGGATCATCCTGACCCGGCCGGCCGTCGAAGCCGGCGAGCGGCTGGGATTCCTGCCTGGCACGCTGAGCGACAAAATCGATCCGTATCTTCGTCCCCTCTATGATGCGCTGCACGACATGATGGACCCGGAATCGATTCCGCGCCTGATGGCTGCCGGAACCATTGAGGTGGCACCCCTGGCCTACATGCGCGGCCGGACCCTCAACGACGCGTTCATCATCCTCGACGAGGCCCAGAACACCACGCCCGAGCAGATGAAGATGTTCCTCACCCGGCTGGGCTTCGGTTCCAAGATGGTGGTCACCGGAGACGTCACCCAGGTCGACCTTCCGTTTGGCACGAGATCGGGGCTGCGCATCGTAGAGGAGATCCTGCAGGGGATCGAAGACGTGAACTTCACCATCCTGGATTCCACGGACGTGGTCCGGCACCGGCTGGTCGGCGACATCGTGCGGGCCTACAGCCTGTGGGATGAGGTCCAGCGGAACCGGGTTAAGCATTCCGTGGGCAGGGAAAAAAGGGCGGAGCGCGCGTGAGTATCGAGGTCAACAATGAATCCGGGATCCAGGTGGACGAAGCGGAGCTCGTGGCTTTGGCCAGGTACGTCTTTGAACAGCTGTACATCCATCCCCAGGCGGAACTGTCGGTTCTCCTCGTCGACGAGCCTGCCATGGAGAAACTCCACATCGAGCTGATGGACGAGCCGGGCTCCACCGATGTGCTGTCCGTTCCGATGGATGAACTGACCCCGGGTACGCCGGACCGGCCAACTCCGCAGGGGATGCTGGGGGATATCGCCGTGTGTCCGCAGGTCGCGCAGGTCCAGGCAAAGAATGCCGGTCATTCCCTCCAGGATGAAATGCTGCTCCTGACAACCCATGGCATCCTCCATCTCCTGGGGTACGACCATGCCGAGCCGGAGGAAAAGGCTGAAATGTTCGGCCTCCAGCGCGAGCTGCTGGCTGGCTTCACCGGCAAAGAAGCACCCGCCGAGACCACGCAGTGACGCCACTGCTCCTTGTCGGAATGGCCTTGGCCTTCCTCAGCGTCGCGGCGCTGCTTACGGCGGCTGAGGCCGCATTCACCTACCTTCCACGGCACGACGCCGAAGAGGCACTCCTCAACAGCCGAGGAAACTCGATGAAGAGTATCCTCGCGGAACCGGTCGCCCATATCCGGGCGCTGCGGTTCTGGCGGATCTGGTTCGAGATGGCTTCCGCAGTGGCAGTTGCTGTCCTGCTTCACAGCCTTCTGGCCAATGTGTGGCTCGCCGGCCTCGCCGCCACCGGCATCATGGCGCTGCTCGGATTTGTGATCGTGGGAGTCTCCCCCCGGCAGCTTGGAAGGCTCCATTCTGCGGACGTGGTCCGGTTCACGGCACCGTTGATCGGATTCCTGACACGGGTTCTGGGGCCCATCCCCGCCTGGCTTGTGGCGTTGGGGAGTGCTGCCGCGCCGGGAGCACCCGGCGGCGACGAGTCGTTCTTCAGCGAACAGGAATTCCGGGAGCTTGTCGACAGGGCGAGTGAATCTGACGTAATCGAGGACACTGAGGCGGAGATGATCCAGTCCGTCTTCGACTTCGGCGATACGCTGGTGCGCGCCGTCATGGTCCCCCGGACGGACATCCTGTGCATCGACGCCGGTTCAAGCCTCAGGCGGGCCATGTCCCTTTTCCTCCGGTCCGGCTACTCACGGATACCCGTAATCGGGGATAGCACGGACCAGATCCTGGGGATCGTGTATCTGAAGGATGTTGCCGCTGCCCTTCATGAACTGGGCCCTGGCGAAACGCCGCCTCCAGTGGAAGCCCTTGCCCGTGAAGTCCGGTACGTTCCCGAATCCAAGCCGGTCAGCGACCTGTTGCGGGAGCTGCAGAAGGAATCGACCCACGTGGCGATCGTCATCGACGAATATGGCGGAACCGCCGGGCTCGTCACGCTCGAGGACCTGATCGAAGAGATCGTCGGCGAGATCGTGGACGAATATGACACCGAAAGTGCCGACGCCGTGGCACTGGGGGATGGTTCCTTCCGTGTGAGTGCCCGGATGAGTATCGATGATTTGGGCGAACTGTTCGACGTCGAGCTCGACGACGACGAGGTTGACACCGTGGGCGGGCTGATGGCCAAGGCGCTTGGCCGCGTTCCCATCGTGGGCAGCACAGTGGTGGTGGACGGTATTTCCCTCCGGGCCGAACGGCTCGAAGGCCGCAGAAACCGGCTCAGCCACATTATTGCGGCGCATGCAGCAAAAGCAGACACTGACCTTGAAGACCTCCTCGACGAGGCAGAAAAAACCCAGCAGGGAGTTCCACGTGAGCAAGAAAAATAGGCCCCTCGGCAACCCGGATTCCGGCAACGAGGACTTTGGTGGCTTCCGCGCGGGCTTCTCTGTCCTGGTGGGACGCCCCAATGCCGGCAAATCCACCCTCACGAACGCGCTGGTAGGCAAGAAGGTGGCCATCACGTCCGCCAAGCCCCAGACCACCCGCCACACCATCCGTGGAATCGTCCACCGCGAGGACGCCCAGCTGATCCTGGTCGACACCCCCGGCCTGCACCGGCCCCGCACGCTGCTGGGCAAACGACTCAACGACCTGGTCGCTGACACGCTGGCCGAGGTGGACGCGATCGGCTTCTGCCTGCCGGCCAACGAGAAAATCGGCCCCGGAGACAAGTACATCGCAGCCCAGCTCGCTGCGGTGGGAGGCAAGCCCATCATCGCCCTGGTGACCAAGGCTGACCTGGTGGACCGCCAGGCCTTAACCGAACAGCTCCTTGCGGTTGCGGCCCTTGGCCGTGAAGTGCTGGGAGAGGACGGCTGGAAGGATATCGTCCCCGTCTCGGCCACGGACGGCTTCCAGGTGAGCACAGTGGCCGATGTGCTCATCAGCCACATGCCGCCGTCGCCGCCGCTGTACCCGGACGGCGAGCTGACAGACGAGCCCGAGGCTGTGATGGTGGCCGAACTCATCCGCGAAGCCGCGCTCGAAGGCGTCCGCGACGAATTACCCCATTCCCTGGCAGTGGTCGTCGACGAAATCGTGGCCCGAGAAGGCCGTGCCGAGGACAACCAGCTCCTCGATGTGCGGGTCAACCTGTACGTGGAGCGTCCCTCCCAGAAGGCCATTATCATCGGCAAGGGCGGCAGCCGGCTGCGCGAAGTGGGCACCAACGCCCGGAAGGCCATCGAAGCCCTCCTTGGCACGCGCATCTACCTTGACCTCCATGTGAAGGTGGCCAAAGACTGGCAGCGGGACCCCAAGCAGCTGGTTAAGCTCGGCTTCTAACGCGGCCGCGAGGCAGTTCCCCGGGCCGACGCCCGGCAATTTCCCAGCCTGGACAACTAAAATAGGCCGGATTCAGAGTTTAGAGGAAGGTACACCCAGTGGTGCGAGGCCGCGACAAACGCGAGTATGGAGCTGATCCGTCAGCCGGAACAGGGCCAGTTTCCCGTCACGCGGAAGATACTGCCGTCGGCTCCGCCCGCCACCTTGGTGTACAGCGAGGGATGCCCCAATGGTTGAAGGTGACCACCGCCGTCGTCTCCATCCTGGTGGTCGGAGGCCTCGCCTTTGCCGGCTTCTGGTACTTCCGCCTCCAGTCGAACATCTCCACGGCTCCGCTCACCGCGGGCAACGGCGCCACCGAGAAAGCAGTGAACGACTCCACAGACAGGATGCAGATCCTCATCCTTGGGTCGGACACGCGGGACGGCAAGAACTCCGAATACGGGACCGCCCAGGACTCCAGCGGCTACGGGCAATCCGACGTGATGATGCTGATGGACATTTCGGCAGACAACAAGCGCGTCAATGTCATCAGCTTCCCCCGCGACCTCCTCGTCGACATCCCTGAGTGCAAGGACCCGAAAACCAAGCAGGTGTTTCCGGCCCGCAGCGGGGTGATGATCAATGAGGCCATGGCACAGGCCGGCATCGGCTGCGCGGTGGACACCGTGAACAAGCTCACCGGCCTGCAGGTGGACCACTTCATGATGGCGGACTTCAATGCCGTCAAGGAGCTCTCCAACGCGGTGGGCGGCGTGGACGTCTGCATCAGCGACGCCGTCTACGATCCCGACTCACGTCTCCGCCTGCCCAAGGGAACGTCCTCGGTCCAAGGCGAAATGGCGCTGGCCTTCCTGCGGACCCGGCATGCATTCGCCGACGGCGGCGACCTGGGCCGCATCAAGGGGCAGCAGGGCTTCCTCTCCTCGCTCGTGCGAAAGATCAAGGCCGACGGCACCCTGTCCGATCCCGCCAAAATGCTGAAAATCGCCGACGTCGTCACCCAGAACCTCACCGTGGATGACGGCCTGGCGTCCGTTCCCGCGCTCCTGACCATCGGGAACCGGCTGAAGAATATCGATATCAGCAAGGTGGCGTTCGTCGCTGTCCCCACGATCCCCGCCGTTACGGACCCCAACCGCCTTCAGATCGCCGAACCGAACGGTGCACAGTTGTTCTCGGCCTTGCGCAAGGATGTCGACCTCACGAATCCCACCGCCCCGACCAGTCCGACGCCTGCGCCAACCGACAGTGGAACTGCCACGCCCAGTGCCACCCCGACCCAAACGGTGCCCCCGGTGGCACCGTATGACAAAACGCTGCAGCCCGTCTCCGTGGCCAACGGAACGGGCGTGGCGGGACGTACCCAGGAGATCGCGCAGGTGCTGAAGACGGGCGGGTTTACCAAGCTCAGCCAGCTGGAAGCCCGGGCCGTGTCGCAGTCAATTGTGTACTACGGACCGCAATACGCCGACGTGGCGGCCGATGTGGCAGCGATGCTGGGGATACCGGCCACCCAGGTGCTTCCGGCTGCCATAACGGGCGTCCAGGTCTACCTTGGCGAAGACTTTCCCAAGGGCACCACGTATGGAGCGGTTGCACTGCCGGACAACATCGTCAACCAGACTGCGGGCGACACCGTCTGCCAGCAGGCCAATCCGGCACTGATCGTCCGGGGCTAGCCGCCGCTACCAGATACTGACGCGCTCCTCCTTCGGCATCCACATGCCGTCCTGGGCCGTCACGCCAAAGGCCTCGTGGAAAGCATCGAGGTTCTTGGCGATGGCATTGGTCCGGAACTCATTGGGGGAGTGCGGGTCGGTGGCCAGCCGGCGGATGGCTTCCTCTGCCCGGATCACCTGGCGCCAGCCGGCGGCCCAGGAGGCGAAGAAGCGCTGCTGGCCGGTCAGCCCGTCCAGAACCTCCGGCTCTTTGCCATCCAGGCTGATGAGGTAGGCCTTGTACGCGATGGTCAGGCCGCCGAGGTCGCCGATGTTTTCGCCCAGGGTGAGCTTGGCGTTGACGTTGTGCCCGGGTGCCGCGTACGGGGACAGGGCATCGAACTGGGCAACCAGCCTGGCCGTCAGTTCTTCAAACGCCTTGCGGTCTTCCTCGGTCCACCAGTTCCGGAGGGCGCCGCCGCCGTCGAACTGTGAACCCTGGTCGTCGAAACCGTGGCCGATCTCGTGGCCAATGACGGCACCGATCCCGCCGTAATTGACGGCGTCGTCAGCGTCGGCCGTAAAGAACGGCGGCTGCAGAATGGCGGCCGGGAAGACAATCTCGTTCAGCATGGGGTGGTAGTAGGCGTTCACTGTCTGCGGCGTCATCAGCCACTTGTTGAGGTCCACCGGTTTGCCCACCTCATCAAGGTGGCGGTCGACGTCGGCATTGTGGGCCCGCTCAACGTTCCCCAGCAGGTCGGCAGGGTCGATTTCCACCGCCGAGTAGTCAATCCACTTGTCGGGGTAGCCGATCTTCGCGCGGAATGCCCCCAGTTTGCGGAGCGCCTCGGCCTTGGTCTCTTCCCCCATCCACTCCAGGCCCGTGATGCTTCGGCGGTAGGCCTCAATGAGGTTGTCCACGAGGGTCTGCATCCGCGCCTTGTGGGTTTCCGGGAAGTGCCGGGAGACGTAGATCTGTCCCACGGCTTCGCCCAGTGCCGCTTCGACGACGCCGACGCCGCGCTTCCAGCGGTCCTTGTTCCGGGGTGTGCCGCTGATGGTGGTGCCGTAGAAGGCAAAATTGGCGTCCACGAAGGCGGCGGAAAGGTATGGGGCGGCGGCACTGACCACCCGCATGGCGAGCCATTCCTGCCAGATCCGCAGCGGTTCGGACTCAAGCAGCCCGGCAGCGCCGCTGAAGAAGTCAGGCGTACTCACCACGATTTCCTGGCGCTTGTCCGCCTCGATGCCGGCTGCTTCGAACCATGTGCCGAGTAGGGGGAACAGGGAAAGGGCTTCGTTCGCCGTCTTGAGGTTGTAGGTCTTCTGCGGGTCCCGCAGGGTGACGTTATCCCAGTGGTGGGATGCCAGGCTGGTCTCGAGGCCCACCACCCGGCCAGCTGCCGCCTCCGCGTCCTCCAGTCCGGCGAGGCTGAACATCGTCTGCACATGGTTGCGGTAGGCGGCCACCATCGGAGTGAATTTCTCTTCCCGGTAGTAGGACTCATCAGGCAGCCCCAGGCCGCCCTGGCCGGTGTAGAGGAGGATGCGGTCCGGGTTTCCGGCATCCGGCGCGGGGTAGATGTAGAACAGTCCCGAAACGTCGGACCTGAAGAGCCTGCCGGCAAGTGCCACCAGTTCGCCAACGGTGGTGGTGGCGAACACCTCGGCCAAACGCTGTCGGATGGGCTCCATGCCCTTGGCCTCGACGGCAGCCTCATCCATGAAGCTGTTGTACAGCTCGCCGACCTTCCGTTCGATCCCGCTGGCCTCGGAGCCCTTGCCGGCGGCTTCCTCGATGATGTCGCGGACGGCAATTTCGGCGCCGTCGCGCAGGGCGGTGAAGGTTCCCTCGAGCGGCCGGTCATCGGGGATTTCGGTGGCTTTGAGCCATGCCCCGTTCACATGCTGGTACAGGTCATCCTGCGGCCGGACGGTGTGATCTATGTTGGACAGGTCGATTCCCGAAATGGGCACGGAAACTCCTTCGTATGAGGTGCCGTGGGCCGGCGCTGGCACCGGGACGGCGTCTGCATGGTGGACGTTACGGGAAATGTTGCTCTTTCATCTTACGCACGCGTGTTACTCTCAGATGGTGCGCGCAGAGCTCCTTCTCCTTAGCTGCCGCGGCGAGGCCTCAGACGCTATCTAGCGCAAGGCCCATCCTCGCTGCGGAGTTTGTGTTGCCCGGCCACCCTTTCAGATTTGAACCACAGAAAAGGCCCCGATAGTAATGCGAAACGCACAGAAGCCCTCAGGAATGCCCGCCCACCGGTACCGCCCCTTTCACGAGCAGATCACCGTCGAACTGCCGGACCGCACATGGCCGGACAAGATCATCACCAAGGCTCCCCGCTGGTGCGCCGTGGACCTGCGTGACGGCAACCAGGCCTTGATTGACCCAATGAGCCCGGCCCGCAAGATGAAGATGTTCGACCTGCTGGTACGCATGGGCTACAAGGAAATCGAGGTCGGCTTCCCGTCCGCCTCACAGACTGACTTCGACTTCGTCCGCCAGCTCATCGAAGGCAACCACATCCCGGACGACGTCACCATCCAGGTCCTGACGCAGGCCCGCGAGCACCTGATCGAGAGGACCTATGAGTCCTTGGTCGGTGCCAAGCAGGCCATCGTCCACCTGTACAACTCCACGTCCGTCCTGCAGCGCCGCGTCGTGTTCAACCAGGACGAGGACGGCATCCTGGATATCGCGCTCCAGGGCGCGCGGCTTTGCAAGAAGTACGAGGAAACCCTCGTGGACACCCAGGTCACCTATGAATACTCTCCGGAGTCCTTCACCGGCACCGAGCTCGAATACGCAGTTCGGGTCTGCAACGCCGTGGCGGATGTCTTCGAGGCCTCCGCGGACAGCCAGGTCATCATCAACCTGCCGGCCACCGTGGAAATGGCCACACCGAACGTCTACGCCGATTCCATTGAATGGATGAGCCGCCACCTGCACCCGCGCGACGGGATTATCCTGTCGCTGCACCCCCACAACGACCGCGGCACTGGCGTGGCAGCCGCGGAGCTGGGCTACATGGCAGGCGCGGACCGCATAGAGGGCTGCCTTTTCGGCAACGGCGAACGCACCGGCAACGTGGACCTGGTCACTCTGGGCCTCAACCTGTTCGTCCAGGGAATCGACCCCATGATCGATTTCTCCGACATCGACGAAATCCGGCGCACCGTTGAGTACTGCAACCAGTTGCCGGTTGCCGAGAGGTCTCCGTACGGCGGCGACCTCGTCTTCACCGCGTTCTCCGGCTCCCACCAGGACGCCATCAAGAAGGGCTTCGAGGCGCTTGAGCGGGATGCCGCGGCCGCAGGCAAGGACGTTGCCGACTTCACCTGGCAGGTACCGTACCTGCCCGTGGACCCCAAGGACCTGGGCCGCAGCTACGAAGCCGTCATCCGGGTCAACTCCCAGTCCGGCAAGGGCGGTGTGGCATACCTGCTCAAGAACGAACACAGCCTGGACCTGCCGCGACGCGCCCAGATTGAATTCTCCGGCGTGATCCAGAAGCGTACGGACACCGTCGGCGGTGAGGTCAGCGGCGCCCAGCTCTGGCAGCACTTCCAGGACGAATACCTGCCCTCCAGCAAGGCGGACGGCCAGTGGGGCCGGTACGCTCTGGGCGCGGTCAGCACCGAAACCGATGAAGACGGCGGCATGACGCTCCACGCCTCACTCACCGTTGACGGAGTACAGGTCCGCCGCACGGGCACCGGGAACGGGCCCATCGCCGCGCTGTTGAGCATCCTCAGGGAAGACGGCGTGGATGTCAGGGTCCTGGACTACAGCGAACACGCCCTGTCCGAAGGCGGCAACGCCCTGGCTGCAGCGTACGTGGAATGCGCCGTGGGCGAGCGCGTCCTGTGGGGGATCGGCATCGACGCCAACACCAGCATGTCATCGCTGAAAGCCGTGATCTCTGCCGTCAACCGCGCCATCCGGGATTCCCGCGCCTGACGCGGGAGCGTTGCGCGCCGGAATTCCCCGGCGCGCAACGCCCGCCGGGCGGGATGAACCGCTTTCCGGAAGACAGTGCGAAGATTAACCGTGGCCCAACAATCATTTGCCGCCCGCGCATACCGGGATGACGGCGTCGTTCTGCGCACGCACAAACTGGGCGAGGCCGACCGCATCATCACGCTGCTGACCAAGCACCATGGGCAGGTCCGGGCCGTAGCCAAGGGAGTCCGGCGGACCACCAGCAGGTTTGGCGCCCGGCTGGAGCCTTTTATGGTCGCCGACCTCCAGCTGGTGTCGGGAAGGACCCTGGACATTGTGACGCAGGCCGTCGCCAAGGGTGCCTATGGCGGCAACATCGCGGCCGACTATGGCCGGTACACCGTTGCGGCGGCAATGACCGAGACGGCAGAAAAACTGACGGACGTCGACGGCGAAGCCGGGACCGCCCAATACAACCTGCTGGTCGGTGCCCTGGCATCCCTGAGCCGGGACGAACACAAGCCCGGTCTGATCCTTGATTCGTATCTCCTGCGCGCCTTGGCCACCGGCGGCTGGGCGCCCAGCTTCACGGACTGCGCCCGCTGCGGCCGGCCTGGCCCGCACACGGCGTTCTCGGCCCCGCTGGGCGGCATGGTCTGTGGTGACTGCCGGCCGCCCGGCTCGCCGGCCCCGGCTGCGGAGACCGTGGTCCTGCTCGGGGCGCTGTTGACGGGGGACTGGCCGACGGCGGATGCATCGATGCCGGTCAACCGGCGGGAAGCTGCGGGGCTGGTTGCCGCTTACCTGCAATGGCACCTTGAGCGTGTCCTGAAATCACTCAAACATGTGGAGCGTACCTGACAGTGGGATTAGGAAAAATACAGTGGCTTTAGGAAAAAAGAGCACCTCCCCGCCGAAGCGTACAGCTCCCGTGGTTGCCCCCTATCCCCACCCGTCCGGGGCAACGCCGCCGGCCATCCCCGCCGAATTCATTCCGCGGCACGTGGCCATCGTGATGGACGGCAATGGCCGGTGGGCCAACCAGCGCGGCCTGCCGAGGATCGAAGGCCACAAGGCCGGGGAGCCGGCGCTGCTGGACGTCGTGGCCGGGGCCATTGAGCTGGGCATCAAATACGTCAGTGTGTATGCATTCTCCACCGAAAACTGGCGCCGTTCGCCTGAGGAGGTGCGCTTCCTGATGGGTTTTAACAAGGATGTGCTACGTCGGCAGCGGAACCAGCTCGACGAGTGGGGGGTCCGCGTACGGTGGTCCGGCCGCCGGCCCCGGCTCTGGGGCTCGGTGATCCGGGAATTGGAAGAAGCAGAGGACTACACGGCGGGCAACAGCACCTGCACGTTGACCATGTGTGTTAATTACGGGGGCCGGGCCGAAATTACCGATGCTGTGTCGGCTATCGCAGCGGAAGTGGCTGCGGGCCGGCTGAAGCCCGGGGCCATCACCGAGAAGACCATCCAGAAGTACCTCGACGAACCGGACCTGCCGGACGTTGACCTCTTCCTTCGCAGCTCGGGGGAGCAGCGGCTGTCCAACTTCCTCCTCTGGCAGTCCGCGTACGCCGAGTTCGTCTTCATGGACACCCTCTGGCCGGACGTGGACCGCCGGACCCTGTGGGCCGCCGTCGAAATCTATGCCCAGCGGGACCGGCGCTACGGCGGAGCAGTTGACGCGGCCCAGCTCTCCCGGGATCAAGGTTCCGAGTAACCCCGCAGCCACCGTGACAACCGGTCATAAGCATCGGCCCGTACCTTCGGCGGTGAGAGGAAAACGTCGTGAAGTGCGCCGTCGATCCGTTCCACCGTCACAGTCCGGCCCAGGGCCAGGGCCCGGAGGGCGATGATGTCAACGTCAAGCACTGCGTCCGTCCGGCGCATTTCCTCCGTCCAAAACGGGCCGTAGGCGCTGCCCCGCGACAGCAGGACCAGGATGGGGATGTCGATACCCAGCCCGCGGGCCACTTTGGCCTGGCCGGCAAGCACGGCACTCAGCCAGCCGGCCCGGAGCGGGAAGGCCATCGGTGGCCTGAAGCGGTCATCCAGGGTCCACTCGCCTTCGGCCGCGTTGCTGATGGTCCGCCAGTAAAAGCCCCTCTCGGGCAGGCGGAGTACGGCCTCGGGACGGAAGCGGGCCACGGGGCCCACCATCGTGGAGGCCGCCAGCCGCACCAGCGAACTGCCGTGCATCTCAAGCCAAGGGCTGTTGAGTACCAGCTGCGAGGCCGCACCCGGGTGCCTGCCCGCCCACAGGGCCGCCACAAGGCCACCGGTTGAATGGCCCATCAGGATGAGCAGAGGCTCCAGGACCGGCGTTGGTCCTGGGCCGTGGGTGCCCGGGTCCGCGGCCACCGTCAGGCTGTCGGCTTTCATGATCCGGATCGCCTCGCTGATCTCGGCATCATAGTTGGCCAGGTCAGCCACGTAGCCGCCCCGCGAATCAGGACGCAGGCTGCGGCCGTGGTTGTGCATGTCCAGTGCATAGAACTCGTAGCCGCTGCGCGTCCAGAACCGGGCAAGGTCCACGTTGAAGAAGTAGTCGCTCCAGCCGTGCAGGAACAGTACGGTGCGGCGGCGGCCGGACATCGGAACGGGCTCCTTCGCCGGTGGGCGGAACCGCACCAGGGTAGCCGTACGCCGCACTCCGTCCGCCCCGGACGCCTGGAACGTGTACGCCTCGAATCCCTCACCCAGGATATCCGGCTCCCACTTCATGGGTTCATGGTAGTCCGGCCGAACGGGGTACGCGGGAGCGTGTCCGTCCCCTTGTTGCGGCGCTGGTTTGGTCTGCCCTGCGCAAGACGGAAAACTAGAGGCATGCGCGTATATCCCACATTCTTCAGGCTGGCCTTTTCATGGATGGACGCTGAACGCGCCCACAAGATCGGATTCAAGGGGATCAAGCTCGCACATGCGTCTGGCGCGGGCCGGCTCCTGCACAAATTCACGGCGCCCGCCCCGTCACTGCAGACCAGGGCCTTCGGCGTAACCTTCCCTTCCCCTTTCGGTCTCGCCGCGGGCTTTGACAAGGAAGGCCACGGGATCGAGGCACTGGCTGAACTCGGCTTCGGCCATATCGAGGTGGGCACCATCACCGGACAGCCCCAGCCGGGTAACGAGAAGCCCCGACTCTTCAGGCTGGTCCAGGACCGCGCCGTGATCAACCGGATGGGCTTCAACAACGACGGCGCGGCGGCAGTCGAGCCCAGGCTGAAGGCGGCGCGCGCAGCCCTCCAGCGCAGGTTTCCCGGGGTGCGTCCGGTCATCGGCGTGAATATCGGGAAGAGCAAGGTGGTTGAACTCGACGATGCCGTAGGCGATTACCTCATCAGCGCCCGCAGCCTCGCTCCCGCGGCGGACTATCTGGTGGTCAACGTGAGCTCGCCCAATACTCCGGGGCTCCGCCTCCTGCAGGACGTTCAGACCCTGCGTCCTTTGCTGACGGCAGTAGGCGCGGAAGCCGACAGGTCGGCAGGCCGGCACGTCCCCCTGCTGGTCAAGATCGCCCCGGACCTCAGCGACGAGGACATCGACGACGTCGCGCAACTGGCGCTGGACCTGAACCTGGATGGCATTATTGCCACCAACACCACTATTCGCCGGACCGGACTTGTCTCTCCGGCAGAAACAATCGACAAGTGTGGCGCAGGCGGCTTGTCAGGGGCGCCCTTGAAGCAGCGTTCGCTGGATGTCCTCCGCCGGCTCAAGGAGGCAACCGGGGACGCCCTCGCCCTGGTGTCCGTGGGCGGCGTGGAGAACGCCCGGGACGTGGAGGACCGGCTGGATGCCGGTGCCACGCTGGTCCAGGGGTACACCGCCTTCCTCTACGAAGGTCCGTTCTGGGCAGCCCGGATCAACCGCCAGCTGGCGAAGAACCGGCGGGGCTGACAG
>DATCNU010000079.1:0-22301 GCA_036565085.1 Arthrobacter sp. | reverse complement strand
CACCTGAGGTGACCGGCCCGCCGTCGCACATTGTCAGGGAGTTCTCGTCCAGATAATCGCCCCCACATTGCCGCCTCAAAGGCGCTTCATCCGGACAAAAACTACCTGGACAAAACTGGGCAGCTGTTATGGGCAGTTGCTAGCTGTGTTCAATCCCGTTGGGCTGCCATGCGCCGGTGACCAGGTATGTCACCTTCTGCGCCACGGACACGCCGTGATCGGCAAAGCGTTCAAAGTAGCGGCTCGCCAGGGCCACATCTACGGTGGTGGCGGGGGACTCCTGCCAGTCGCTCCGCGCGATGGCCTTAAAGACGCTCACGTGGAGGTCGTTGATGGCACTGTTCGCTTTCAGGATGTCGCGGGCCACCTCGAGGTCGCGGGTCTCCAGCAGCACCGTGAGCTTGTCTGCGATCAGCTGATCCAATTCCGCCAGCTTGTTAAAAGTCTCTGTCATGGAGGCGGGGATGACGGTGGACGGGAAGCGAAGCCTGGCCAACTGGGCGATGTGCCGGGCAAGGTCGCCCATGCGCTCCAGTGAGGCGCTCATGCGGAGCGAGCCGACGATCATCCGCAGATCGCTGGCCACCGGCCCTTGCAGGGCCAGGATGTCAATCGCGCGTTCATCGAGGCTGTTCTGGAGGAAATCGATGCGGGCGTCTGCGGCGATCACGTCCTGGGCCAGATCCACGTCAGCCACCTGTAAGGACGTGGTGGCCTTCCCGATCGCTTCGCTGACCAGCCGTGAGATCTCGACCAGCTGGTCGCCCACCTGGGTCAGCTCTTCCTGAAAAACCTTACGCACGTAGGCGTCCTTTCTGTGAAACCCCTGCCATCCATCTGCCGCAGGGATTCATGTCGCCGTTCGGCACTCCAACGGGTAACTCTGCCAGCATCCGGTGAACGGTTAGGCATCTGTAGATGAACGTTAGTTGAACCGTCGGCGCAATGGGCCCTGGCCAGCCGGGTGTGCATTTCCCAGAGCATAAGCTGGAGCTGTGGATCCTATGCTAATCGGTGTCATCGCTGGCCTCATCGGCCTGTCGTTCGGCACCTTCGGCGTGCTTGCGTTCCGGGTCAGCGAGAAGCAGCGGCAGTTGGTGGATATCGACGCCGACGAACTGGCCTTGCCGCCGGGAGCGGCCGAGGTGCTTGCCGTCGTCGGGCGCGCTTTTGTGGTGGTGGACGCGGTGGACGGTGTTGTCCGCGCCAGTCCCGCCGCCTACGCCTACGGGCTGGTTCGCGGCCATACAGTGGTCCACAAGCAGCTTCTGGACATGACAGCCGGGGTCCGCCGTGACGGGGTCATCCTGGAAAAGAAGCTGGAGCTTCCCCGAGGTCCCCTCGGCCAAGGAACCATCATCGTCCAGGTCCGGGCGGCCATGCTCGGGGAGGAATATATCCTGCTGCTGGCCGACGACCGCACCGAGATCACCCGTACCGAGGAGATCCGCAATGACTTTGTGGCCAACGTATCCCACGAACTGAAAACCCCCGTGGGCGCCATTTCCCTGCTGGCCGAGGCACTGGAGTCGTCCGCCGACGACGAGGCCGCCGTCCGCCGGTTCGCGAAGCGTATGCACAAGGAATCCGGCCGGCTGGCGGCTTTGGTCCAGGACATCATTGAACTTTCACGGCTCCAGGGCGCCAGCGTGTCGCGGCAGGGAACGCCGGTGGACATCAACACGGTGATCACCGAAGCCGTGGACCGTTCGCAGCTTCCGGCCGAAAGCAAGAACATCCGGATAGTGGTGGGCGAACGGGTGAACGCGATGGTGTTCGGCGACCGGGACCTGCTGGTCACTGCGTTGCGGAACCTGATCGACAATGCGATCCGCTATTCCCCGGAGAACACCCGGGTGGGCGTCGGCGTCCGCGCCAAGGAGGGCCTCATATCCTTGTCCGTCACTGACCAGGGCGAAGGGCTCACGTCTGAGGACCAGGAGCGGGTATTTGAACGCTTCTACCGGGTGGATGCAGCCCGGTCGCGCCATACCGGAGGGACCGGGCTGGGCCTGAGTATCGTCAAGCACGTCGCCTCGAACCATGGCGGCGAGGTGACCGTGTGGTCACAGCCCGGCCAAGGCTCCACCTTCACGCTCCGGCTTCCGGAGATGGAAACCCAAGAAGAACACGCGGCCGCCGTCGTGGGTGATCCGGGCGTCAACGCACACGCTGTCAACGAGCGCGGCGTGAAAGAATCCGGCGTCAGCCAACCCGGCGTCACCGCACCCGGCAACGAACAAGGAGCTAGCGCTTGAGCAGGATTTTGATTGTTGAGGACGAAGAGTCGTTCAGCGACCCGCTGTCTTATTTGCTGGGCAAGGAGGGATTCGAGGTGGAGGTTGTTGATAACGGCCTTGATGCCATCACTGAATTCGACCGTTCCGGGGCCGATCTGGTCCTGCTTGATTTGCAGCTTCCGGGCTTGTCAGGCACGGAGGTCTGTCGCCAGCTGAGGCAGCGGTCCAGTGTTCCGGTGATCATGCTGACCGCAAAGGACGCCGAGATCGATAAGGTGGTGGGCCTGGAGCTGGGCGCCGACGACTATGTCACCAAACCGTATTCCTCACGCGAGCTCGTAGCGCGGGTACGGGCCGTGCTCCGCAGGCAGGGTGAGCCCGAGGAACTGGTCTCTTCCACGGTCCAGGCCGGGCCGGTACGGATGGACATCGAGCGTCACGTCGTCAGCGTGGCCGGGGAGCAGGTTCTGCTGCCGCTGAAAGAATTCGAACTGCTGGAGATGCTGTTGCGTAATTCCGGAAGGGTGCTGACGCGCGGCCAGTTGATTGACCGGGTCTGGGGCTCCGACTATGTGGGCGACACCAAAACCCTTGATGTCCACGTCAAGCGGCTGCGGAGCAAAATCGAACCGG
The DNA here is from genome assembly GCA_036565085.1 of Arthrobacter sp. Classification (GTDB taxonomy): domain Bacteria; phylum Actinomycetota; class Actinomycetes; order Actinomycetales; family Micrococcaceae; genus Arthrobacter. Next base: position 19,428 of record DATCNU010000079.1, on the reverse strand, counting down.
ATCCGTCGGCGCCCCGCTTTCTGGTGACGGTGCGCGGCCTCGGCTACAAGTTCGAGCCCTAACCGTTCCGGCAGGCGGCGTGAGCCGCAGGCATCAGAAGGTATCGGCAGGTATCAGCGGATATGAAAGGAGGGGCCCCCGTCCGGAGGCCCCTCCTTTCATGCGTCCTGGTGCTGGCCGCTGCAGGGAACCGCTAGTGGCTCGTTGCCGACGACGTTGAAGCCGACGGCGTCGGGGAGGCCGAGCCGCCGGCAGTAGCGGAAGGCGACGGCGTCGGTGATGCGGTGCCTGTGGGCTGGCTTTCCGGGATGTACTCCTTGTAGTCCTTCAGCGTCGCGTCCAGGACCGGGACTTTGATGGTCTTGTCCAGGTTGGTGCCGTTTTCGCTGACTTTGAGGTCCACGAGGGAGCCTGCAGGGCCGCCGCTGGTGCTGAGGATGGCTTCGTCTGTGGAGCTGTTAAGCAGCGTGTAGGAGTTGGCTTTCACCGATACCTGTGTCTGTGACCCCTTGGCGCCGTTCACCGTGAGTTTGACGTCCTTCGAGGAGGAGTTGTACACAGCGCCCAGGAGGCGGCCGGGCTTATCTTCCCCGGTGGAAACAATCATCATGTTCCGCAGCTCCAGAGGACCCAGGTCCGCGCGGATGCCGTCCGAGGCGCTGTACTGCTGAGTGGTCTGCTGCGGGGTGATGTAACCGCAGCCGGTCATGGTCAGCAGGCCGAGGCCCAAGGCTGCTGCCGTCAGCGCCACTTTGCTGCGCTGGGCCCGGTTCATCGCAATGAAACGCACGTCACGTACTCCTCGAGAGTCTTGGAACATTATTCAGCCCATAGCCTAGCGGCAAACCTGGCCAAACGAGGATTCCGCGCGGTCATAATAGCCTTGGCAGGAACCGCCGAATGCACTATTATCCGCATCCGTCAAGGGGTTCAAGGGGGTCGATCTTGCCCATTTTCCGCGTATTCATGCGGTTCGAGACCCCTTTCCAGGCCAGTCGTATGCCCGGATCGTGATAAACTGGTCTGCGGGAAAGGGGAATGTCCACATGGTATTTGAGGTCGGCGAGACAGTAGTTTACCCTCACCACGGTGCAGCAAAAATTGAAGAAATCAAGATGCGCACTGTCAAGGGCGAAGAGAAAATGTATCTCAAGCTCAAGGTGGCTCAGGGTGATCTGACCATTGAAGTTCCAGCAGAGAACGTTGACCTTGTTGGGGTCCGTGACGTAGTGGGCAAGGAAGGCTTGGAGCACGTATTTGATGTGCTGCGGGCCGAGTTCACTGAAGAGCCCACCAACTGGTCACGCAGATACAAGGCAAATCTGGAGAAGCTTGCTTCCGGTGACGTCATCAAGGTGGCAGAGGTTGTCCGCGACCTTTGGCGCCGTGATCACGATCGGGGCCTTTCCGCAGGTGAGAAGCGAATGCTGGCCAAGGCCCGGCAGATTCTGATTTCAGAACTGGCGCTGGCTGAAAAGACCGACGAAGAGAAGGCTGCAAGCGTTCTCGACGAGGTCCTGGCTTCCTAAGAATTGAACCCCGGAGGCGCGTAGGCGCCGCCGGGGTTTCTTTTTTGCCCAATTCGGGCGACCCAGGCCCGTCGTGTGGAGTGCCGCGGCGGCTGGAGACGTAGGCTGGACCGCATGAATAACGGACTGCCCCGCCCCGTCACCGCCGTCGTCCTGGTAGCCGCAGGCTCCGGCGCGAGGCTGGGGTATGGAATGCCCAAGGCAGCCGTGCCGCTCGGCGGCGAACCAATTCTCCTTCACGCCCTCCGCGGGATCGTAGCGGCGGGCGTCGGCAGCCAGATCTGCGTGGCGCTTCCTGCCGGTCATGACGGGCTGCGGCAGATAGTGGAGGATTTCAGGGTAGAACTCGTCGACGCCGGCCCGCTCCTCACGGTTGTCGACGGCGGGGCCACCAGGGCTGATTCGGTCCGGTCAGCCCTCGCTGCCTTGGAGGAGGGAACCGAAGCTGTGCTGGTGCACGATGCCGCACGTGCACTGACACCCGAGCACGTATTCCAGCGCGTGGTCGATTCCCTGGCGGCCGGTGCCCTCGCCGTGATCCCGGCGGTGCCCGTGGTGGACACAGTCAAGACCGTCACCGCCACCACGGGGAAGGACTGCGACGTCGCCCCCGAGCTGGTGACAGGCACGGCTCCCCGTGAGGAACTGCGTGCTGTGCAGACTCCGCAGGGCTTCCACCTCGCCACACTTCAGCGGGCGTACCGGGAAGCGCAGGCCATGGACGAGAAGGACTTCGCGGCCGTCACGGACGACGCCATGCTGGTGGAGATGCTCGGCATTCCCGTGCATGCAGTCCGCGGCTCCACGCAATCATTGAAGATCACCACCCCACTGGACCTGATCATTGCCGAAGGGCTTTTGGAAGGTCCGCTCGGAGTGCGTTGGGTGGAAGGCTAAACATGAGTGCCCCCAGGATGATCCTCCCGCGCACGGGCATCGGAATCGACGTCCACGCCTACGCCACCGAGGAACGGCGGCCCCTCTGGCTTGGCGGGCTCCTGTGGGACGGTGAACGAGGCCTGGCCGGCCACTCGGACGCGGACCCGGTGGCGCATGCAGCCGCGGACGCCCTGTTCTCTGCCGCCGGAATCGGGGACCTTGGCACCCACTTCGGCACGGACCGCCCCGAGTTCGCCGGCGCTTCCGGTGCAACCCTGCTGGCCGAGGCCGCAAGGATTGTCCGCGCCGCCGGCTTCGAGATCGGCAACGTTGCCGTGCAGTTCGTGGCCAACCGGCCAAAGTTCGGCCCACGCAGGCAAGAGTCCCAGGACGTCCTGACCGAGGCGGCGGGTGCGCCGGTCAGCGTCACGGCAACCACAAGCGACGGACTGGGGTTCACAGGCCGCGGCGAGGGTATTTCGGCGGTGGCCACCGCCTTGGTGTATCCCAGCCAATCCGCCGGCATCGGCTAATCTGGAGCGGTGACCCTCCGCTTTTACGACACAGCATCCGCCGAAGTCCGTGACTTCGTCCCCCTCGTAGCGGGTAAGGCGAGCGTGTACTACTGCGGTGCCACCGTGCAGGGCATGCCGCATGTCGGTCACATCCGCTCTGCCATTGCCTTTGATCAGCTCACCCGCTGGCTGGAGTACCGGGGCCACCGCGTCACTGTGGTGCGCAACATCACTGACATCGACGACAAGATCCTGGCGAAGTCCGCGGAGTCCTTCGCCCCGGATTTCGAACCGGAGCCTGGAGCGGTGCGTGAGGAGGAGTGGTGGGCGCTGGCTTACCGCTACGAACAGGAATTCCTCACGGCATACGACACCCTTGGTGTCTCGCGGCCCACCTATGAACCTCGCGCCACCGGCCATATCCCGGAGATGCACGCCCTGATCCAGCAGCTGATCGAGCGCGGCCACGCGTACCCGGCTTTGGACGGCTCCGGAGACGTCTACTTCGACGTCCGGTCCTGGGACAAGTACGGCGCGCTTACGCGCCAGAAGATCGACGACATGCAAGGCGCTCCCGACGCCGACCCGCGCGGCAAGAAGGACCCCCGAGACTTCGCGCTGTGGAAGGGCTACAAGGATGGCGAGCCGACGACGGCCAGCTGGCCTTCACCCTGGGGCTCGGGCCGGCCCGGCTGGCACCTCGAATGCTCGGCGATGGTGACCAAATACCTGGGCGCCGAGTTCGATATCCACGGCGGCGGCTTGGACTTGCGCTTCCCCCATCACGAGAACGAAATGGCGCAGTCCCAGGCGGCGGGCCACAGCTTCGCCAACTTCTGGATGCACAACGGCATGGTCACCTACCAGGGCGAAAAAATGTCCAAGTCCATCGGCAACACCATCAGTCCTGCCGAGATGCTGGAACTCGCTTCTCCCCGCGTCGTCCGCTATTACCTTGGCCAGGCCCACTACCGCTCCGTGCTGGACTACCGCCCAACGTCCTTGCAGGAAGCCGCCGCCGCCGTCGAGCGGATCGATGGCTTCCTCAACAAGGCCAGGGAAAGGTTCGGGGCGGGTTCCGGGTTCGTCGCGGGGGAGTCCGCACCCTCGACGGAGACACCCCCGAAGGAGACCTTCAACACCTTCGTGGCAGCCATGGATGACGACCTCAACGTTCCGCGGGCCCTCGCCGCACTTCATGACACGGTCCGAGCCGGAAACACCGGACTTGCCACCGGAGACGATGAGGCAACCTGGAATGCCATGCAAGCCGTCACTGTGATGACCGGGCTGCTGGGGCTCAATGCTGCGAAGGCGCCGGACACGGGGGACAGCAAGGAACAGTCGGCGCTCCGGGTCCTGGTGGAAGCGCAGCTGGCCGCCCGGGCCGAAGCGCGGGCAAATAAGGACTGGGCTGCCTCCGACGCCATCAGGGACACCCTCAAGGCCGCGGGAGTCGTCGTCGAGGACGGACCCGACGGTGCCACGTGGACCCTGCAGCGGGACTGAATCCCGATTTAACTTGATTCAGTAGACTGGTTAGCAGACTCAGTCAAACAATCAAGGGTGGAACTCATGGCCAACAACGGTCGCCGGTCGGTCAAAGCTAAGAAGGGGCCAACCATCGGAACCGGTGGACACGGCCGCAAGGCCCTGGAAGGCAAGGGCCCGACGCCAAAGGCGGAGGACCGCCCCTACCACAAGGCCCACAAGAGCAAGCAGCTGGCCGAACGGTCCGCAGCCAAGCGTGGCACCAGCCCCGGCGCCCGCAGCGCGGGTGCTGGCCGCTCGGGCCCCAAGGGCCGGGCCACGGAGGAAGTCGTCACCGGCCGCAACTCGGTGGTTGAGGCCCTGCGTGCCGGCATCCCCGCCAAAGCCCTGCACATCGCCATCCGGATCGAGATGGATGACCGCGTCAAGGAGTCGCTGAAGATTGCGGCCGAGCGCGGCATTCCGCTGCTCGAAACCGGCAAGCCCGAACTGGACCGGATGACCGATGACGCAGTCCACCAGGGCCTCGTCCTGCAGATCCCGCCCTACGAGTACCAGGACGCGTATGACCTGGCCGAGGAAACGGTGGACCGCTGGAAGAAGGGCCACGTAGCCAACGCGCCGCTCTTTGTCGCCCTGGACGGCATCACGGACCCGCGCAACCTCGGCGCCATCATCCGTTCCGTGTCCGCCTTCAGTGGCCACGGCGTCATCGTGCCCGAACGCCGCTCTGTCGGCGTCACCGCGTCAGCATGGAAGACCAGTGCCGGCGCCGCCGTACGCGTGCCGGTGGCACGGGCAGGCAACCTGAACAGCGCCCTGAAACAGTTCAAGAACATGGGCATCTTTGTCCTCGGGCTCGACGGCGACGGCGACGTCTCCCTGCCTGAGCTGGCCCTGGCCACTGAACCTGTGTGCATCGTGGTCGGGTCCGAAGGCAAAGGCCTGAGCCGTCTGGTGCGCGAAAACTGCGACCAGATCGTCTCGATCCCGATCGACTCTGCCATGGAATCCCTGAACGCTTCCATGGCAGTAGGCATCTCCCTCTACGAAATCTCCAGGCAGCGCGCCGCCAAGTAGTCGCCGCCTTAAGCGCGGGTTCCCTCGGACGCTCCCTCACATCATGTGAGGGAGCGTTTCCCGTTTGGGCGCGAAAGGTGAGGGAGCGTTTAGAAGTCGCGTCGGTTGGCCAGGACGGGGAGTTTTTGGCGGGCTTCCCTGACCACATCAGCTTCCAGGTCTGCGAACAGAATGCCGGGGCCGCCGTCGAGCTCGTCCAGGACCTCACCGAAAGGGGAGACGACGGCGGAGTGGCCCACCCCGGTGGGGGCGCCACCTTTGGCCTGTATTCCCTGGGTGGCGGGGTCGCCCTGCCCGCAGGCCAGGACATAAGTGGTCGAATCCAGGGCGCGGGCGCGCGAAAGCAGCTGCCAGTGCTCCACCTTCCCCGGTCCGGATCCCCAGGAAGCGCAGACAATGTTCGCCATGGCGCCGCGCTCCGCGTTGGCAGTGAACAGGGCCGGGAAGCGGATGTCATAGCAGGTGGCAAGCCCAAAGGTGAGGCCGCCGGCGTCGAACGTCACCGGTTTCGTTCCCGGGTCCACGGTGTCCGATTCGAGGAAACCGAACGCGTCAAAGAGGTGGACCTTGTCGTAGCTGGTTTCCACGCCCGGCCCGGTGGCGAGGAGGGTGTTCCGCACTTTCCGGCGGCCGTCGTCGGAAAGCGAACCCGGAGTGAACATCCCGGCCACGATGACCAGGTCCAAGGATCCAGCGATGCCCCGCACGCGTTGAGCCCACGGCCCATCCAGCGGTTCGGCGATATCCGCCAGCGGGTTTCCGAAGGCGCGCATGGTGGCTTCCGGAAACACCACCAGGTCCGCTCCGCCGGCCTTCGCCGTGCGCGCGTACTCGTCGAGGAGGGACAGGTTTGCGGCCGGCTCCCGGCCGCTGATGATTTGGGCAAGCGCAACCCGCACAGGTACCTCCAATAGATGCGTACCTCCAGTATGCCGCGCAATAGCGGGGCCGTGATGGCGTCGCATGAGGGAAACCGGCCATTTGCTCCGGGCGGCTAAGATTTAGGTGATGGTTATGCCGCTCTTTGACACTGCTTCCACCATGGATGCCTCCACAGCGCTTCCGCTCGGTGTCAATGCCCCGCGCCCGGGCCCGGGTGGCGCCGCTTCGCGGTCGCGGGCCAACGTGGCCGTCTACGCCCCCGGCGTGGCCAATCTGGAGATCGCCTACAAGGCACCAGGCGGCGAATGGCACTGCCAGGCGCTGCCCAACGTCACCCACGGCGTGCATCACGGGCTGGTTGAGGGATTTCCCGTTGGCTCGCGTTACGGCTTCCGGGCCGTTTCCAAGGCCGAGTCACTCCCGCTGTCCGTGCCCACCCTGGATCTTGACGACGACGGCGGCCAGCCCCTGCTGCTGGATCCGTACGGCCGCGCCGTGGACCAGCGCGAAGGATTCCTGACGAACGTCCGTCTGGAAAGTCATTTTGACTGGGGACCCGACCACCGTCCGCGCCACCATTGGCGGAACACCATCATCTACGAGGCGCACGTCCGCGGCCAAAGCATGCTGCATCCGGATGTTCCCGAAGCCTTGCGCGGAACTTACGCGGGAATGGCTCACCCGGCCATCATCGAACACCTCAAAAGCCTGGGCGTCACCTCCGTCCAGCTGCTGCCCGTCCATTTCCACCTTGACGAGCCGCACCTTCAGGATCTTGGCCTGACCAACTACTGGGGCTACAACACCGCCGCCTTTTTTGCGCTCCATCCGGGCTATGCCACCCGCGCTGCGCAGGAGGCCGGCCCGCAAGCCGTCCAGGACGAGTTCAAGGGAATGGTCAAGCTCCTCCACGAAGCCGGGCTGGAGGTCATCCTGGATGTTGTCTACAACCACACCGCAGAGGGCGGCCCTGACAGGCCGCCGCTGAGCTTCCGTGGACTCGGCGAGGACACGTATTACCGCACGGACGGCAACGGCAGGTATGTGGATACCACCGGCTGCGGCAACACCCTGAATTTCGGGGAACCCCGCGTGGTTCAGCTGGTCCTGGATTCGCTCAGGTACTGGGTGGACGAATTCCATATCGACGGTTTCCGCTTCGACCTCGCCGTGACGCTTTGCCGGAACGCGGCAAACGAGTTCGATCGGCGGCACCCTTTCCTGGTCGCGATTGCCGCGGACCCTGTCCTGTCGGATGTGAAGCTCATTGCCGAGCCCTGGGATGTGGGCTACGGCGGCTGGCAGACCGGGCGCTTCCCCGGTGGCTGGGTGGACTGGAACGACCATTTCCGGGACTCGGTCCGTTCGTTCTGGGTTGCAGACCGCGCGGCTATCGATTCCGGCGGCCAGGGCGGGCCGGTCGCGAAACTGGCTGACGCTCTCTCCGGTTCGGCCGGGCTGTTTGTGGAATCCGGCCGGTCGCGGCTGGCGTCAGTGAACCTCGTCACTGCGCACGACGGTTTCACCATGAATGACCTGGTTTCCTATGACCGCAAGCACAACGAGGCCAACGGCGAACAGAACCGCGACGGCCACGGCGACAACCGCAGCTACAATCACGGTTTCGAAGGCCCGACCGAAGACGAGGGCATCCTGGCGAAACGGGCCCAATCGCGGCGGAACCTGATGGCCACGCTGATGATTTCGCTCGGCGTGCCCATGATCACGGCGGGCGATGAACTCGCGCGGACCCAGCAGGGAAACAACAACGCCTACTGCCAGGACAACCCGCTCGCGTGGCTGGACTGGACGCGCACGCCGGAATCACATGAGATGCTGCGAACTACCAAGCGGTACATCCGGCTGCGCAAGGAGTTCCTCGCCAGCCAGCCCTACGACTTCCCGGCCAGGGATGAGCAGTCCCACCTCTTCTGGTTTGACGAGTCAGGACAACCCATGTCCATGGAGCGCTGGAACGATCCCGGCCACCGGGTCATCCAGCACCTGCTGGGATCAGATGAAGGCACCATGACAGGACTGCTGGTGGTGAACGGCGGCGGCTCCGACGTGAAGGTCACCTTGCCGCGGCTGGCCAACGGCCGTGGCAAGCCGCACAGGATGTTCGAACTGCGGCTCACCACCTCGCCGCTGCACGAGCTCCGCCAAGGCAGCCGCGTGGCATCAGGTGAAACTGACCTCGTCGAGGCTTACTCGATCAACATCTATCGCACATAGCAGGCCCCCTGGACGGGCTCCCGGACGGGCCCCGGGTCCGCGCGCCGGTCCGGGTCCGCGCGGTGCCGGCGCCGGCTTAGGTTCTGTCAGGCGTTGACGATCAGCCCCAGCTCGGCCTTGGAGGCCAGCGCCTCATGCCGGGGAAGGACGCGAACTGTGTAACCGAAGGAACCGGAGCGGTCGATGACCAGGGAGCCGCTGAAGAGGTGGCGCCCGCTGCCCAGGTCCTCCTGCGGCTTCAGTTCCATCATGGTGACATCTGCCAATGTGTCGTTGTCCTCGGCGCGGCCATAGGCAACCTCCACGGCAACGTCATCCGGCGACAGGGTGTGCAGGGCCACATAGGCGTTGACCTGAAGCGTGTCGCCAATCTGGGGATCCTCGGAAACCCCGACCGAGTCCACGTGCTCCACGTGCAGCAGAGGCCAGGCCGAGCGCACTTTCGAGGTCCATGCTGCAAGCGTACGGGCCTGGGCGTAGGAGTCGGCCACAGCCCTGCGCCCGGCTTCTGCCGCCGGACGGTAGAGGCTGTTGACGTAGTCATGCAGCATCCGTTCCGCAGAAACCGCCGGGCCCAGGTGCGAGAGCGTGTGCTTGATCATGGAGACCCAGTGGGTGGGGACTTTCTCCATCCCGGATCGGGACGGACCGGCGGCTCCTGCGCTTTCGGACACGGTGCTGCCATAGAAACGGGGCGCCACCTGTGTTTCCAGCAGCTCATAGAGCGCCGCCGCCTCAATGTCGTCACGGTCCTCGGGGGACGCGTCATTGTTGGCAGTGGGGATCGCCCAGCCGTTCTCGCCGTCGTACATCTCGTCCCACCAGCCGTCCATGACCGAAAGGTTCAGGGAACCGTTGATGGCCGCCTTCATCCCCGATGTGCCGCAGGCTTCCAGCGGACGCAGGGGGTTATTGAGCCAGACGTCACAGCCAGGGAAGAGAGTCCGGGCCATCGCGATGTCGTAGTTGGGCAGGAAGGCGATACGGTGCCGGACTTCGGGGTCATCGGTGAAACGCACCAGGTCCTGGATCATCTTCTTGCCTGCGTCGTCGGCGGGATGCGATTTGCCGGCGATCACCAGCTGGATGGGGTGTTCCTTGTGGAGGAGGAGTGCTTTCAGCCGCTCGGGCTCCCGCAGCATCAGGGTGAGGCGCTTGTAGGTGGGGACGCGGCGCGCGAACCCGATGGTGAGCACATCGGGGTCCAGCACGTTGTCCGTCCAGCCCAGTTCGGCGTCGGCGGCGCCACGCTTCTTCCAGGCGGCCCGCAGGCGGCGGCGCACGTCGTCCACCAGCGCTGTGCGCATTTCGCGCCGGAGTGCCCAGACATCCGCGTCGCTGACGTTGTAGGCGAGGTCCCACCGGCCCGTCGCTTCCGCCTCGGCGCCGAACTGGTCCCTGGCGAGCTTGGAGATTCGCCCGTCCACCCAGGTGGGCACATGCACGCCATTGGTCACGGACGTAATGGGCACCTCGGAGTGGTCGAAACCAGGCCACAGCGCCGAGAACATGCCGCGCGACACCTCGCCATGGAGCTTGGCGACGCCGTTGGCCCTTTGCGCCAGCCGGAGGCCCATCACGGCCATGTTAAACACCGACGGGTTCCCGTCCGCATAGTTTTCCCGGCCCAACTCCAGGATCCGGTCCACAGGCACAGCAGGCGCGAGACCTGCCTGGAAGAAGTGCTGGATCTGGGAGATTTCAAACCGGTCGATGCCGGCCGGCACCGGGGTGTGGGTGGTGAACACTGTGGAGGCCCTCCCGGCAGCAAGCGCCTCGTCGAAGCTGAGCGCTTCCTGGCCGGCCATGAGCTCCTGGATGCGTTCGATCCCCAGGAAGCCTGCGTGGCCCTCATTGGTGTGGAACACTTCAGGCGCGTCGATTCCGGTGAGCCGCTGGTACAGGCGCAGTGCCTTCACCCCGCCCATGCCCAGGAGGAGCTCCTGCTGGAGCCGGTGGTCACCGCCGCCGCCGTAAAGGCGGTCGGTGATCCCGCGTGCGGCGTCGTCGTTGCCGGGAACGTTGGAGTCAAGGAGCAGCAGGGGAACGCGCCCGACGTCGGCACGCCAGATGTGCGCGAGCAATCGGCGCCCGTTGGGCAGCGGCAACGACACCTGGAGGGGGCGGCCGTTGCCGTCCTGTGTCGGCTCCCGCAGGAGGGTCAGCGGGAGTCCGTCCGGATCCAGCACCGGATAGGTTTCCTGCTGCCAGGCATCACGGGAGAGCGATTGCTTGAAGTAGCCGGCCTGGTACAACAGGCCGACGCCGATCAGCGGCACGCCCAGGTCGGAGGCTGCCTTGAGGTGGTCACCGGCGAGGATGCCCAGACCGCCCGAGTACTGCGGGAGCACCTCCGTGATGCCGAACTCGGGTGAGAAATACGCAATCGACGTCGGAGCGTCGTCGCCCAGGCCCTGGTACCAGCGCGGTTCCTCAAGGTACCGGTCGAGGTCGTTCTCGGCCGCCCGGATCCGCTCCACCACCGACTGGTCGGCGGCAAGGCTCTGGAGCTCTTCGCGGCTGACCAGACCGAGGAAGCTGACGGGATCCTGCCCGCTCTCCGCCCAGATCCGCGGGTTCAATCCGGCGAACAGCTCACGCGTTGGCCGGTGCCAGGACCAGCGGAGATTCGTCGCCAAACGGGCCAGCGGCCGGATCGGTTCGGGGAGAACAGTACGTACGGTAAATCTGCGGATTGCCTTCACCTGCGCCACACTAACCGACAACATGGGCGGCAGGAACTGCTTTGGCTTTCTTTTAGGTAAATGACACATAACGCCTGCAGGAAAGCCGAAACGCGGCCGCAAAAAGTGAGCAGCCTTAGCAATCTCGGTGATTTCTCGCTAACGTCAAGGCTGTGACGACTAACTTAGGAACCAGTGCCGAATCCAAGCCAAAACCGAACGGGCGGGTCTTCGACGGCCTGAGGTTTGGCCGTTTTCCCATCACGGACGTGCAGCCAGCTGTGGAGGGTGGAAGGTTTCCTGCCAAGGCCCTGCCTGGTGAAGGAATCGTGGTGGGGGCCACCGCCTTCCGCGAAGGACACGACCAGCTTGGCGTGACAGCGGTCCTGCTGGATCCCACAGGGACCGAGTGCCAACGTGTCCGGCTGGCCCCGCCCAGGGGGGAACGCGGGATGGGGACCGATCGCTGGGAAGGCATCCTCACGCCGTCGGGCACCGGGGACTGGTCCTTCCTCATTGAGGCATGGCACGACAGGTACGGTACCTGGCACCACAACGCCGAGGTCAAGGTAGAGGCCGGGATCGACGTGGAGCTGATGCTCGCCGAAGGTTCTGCGCTGCTGACGCAAGCTGCCGACGACGCCTCCCGCAGTGAGGCGGACCGGCGCACCCTGAGCGACGCTGCTGCCACACTCGCCAATACGTCCCTCACCGACGAGGAACGGCTCGGCGCCGGATTTGGCGCGGAGGTGGCCGCCATCGTTGAACGCCAGCCCATCCGCGAGCTGGTCACAGTCTCGGAGCAGTTCCCGCTGCTCGTTGAACGCGACCTCGCCGGACGCGGGGCCTGGTACGAGTTCTTCCCCCGTTCCGAAGGTGCCGTCCGGGACCATGCTTCGGGAGCCTGGACTTCGGGCAATTTCCGCACCGCAGCCAGGCGCCTTGACGCGGTGTCGGCGATGGGCTTCGACGTGATCTACCTGCCTCCCATCCATCCCATCGGCGTGCAGCACCGCAAGGGCCCAAACAACACCCTGATCGCCGGCCCCAACGACCCCGGCTCGCCCTGGGCCATCGGCGCCAAGGAGGGCGGACACGACGCCATCCACCCGGATCTTGGCACGTTCGAGGACTTCGATGCGTTTGTCGCCCGGGCCAACGAACTGGGACTCGAAGTGGCCCTGGACCTGGCGCTCCAGGCCGCGCCGGACCATCCGTGGGTGCAATCCCACCCGGAGTGGTTTACGACCCGCGTGGATGGCAGCATCGCCTACGCCGAAAACCCGCCAAAGAAGTACCAGGATATTTATCCGCTCAATTTCGACAATGACCCGGAAGGGCTGTCCAGGGAAATCCTGAGGATTGTCCTTCTCTGGGTCAGCCACGGGGTGAAGATCTTCCGGGTGGACAATCCGCACACCAAGCCTGTCTGGTTCTGGGAATGGCTCATCGGCCAGGTCAACACCAAGGCCCCGGGCGTGGCGTTCCTCGCCGAGGCCTTCACCCGCCCGGCCATGATGCACGCGCTGGGCAGGGCGGGGTTCCAGCAGTCCTACACCTACTTCACATGGCGGAACACCAAGAAGGAGCTTGAGGCTTACTTCACCGAGGTCAGCCACGAATCTCCGGCCTATTTCCGGCCCAACTTCTTCGTCAACACCCCTGACATCCTTACCCAGTACCTGCAGTACGGCGGGCCGCCCGCGTTCAAGATCCGGGCGGCGCTGGCAGCAACCGCCAGTCCGCTGTGGGGTGTCTACGCCGGCTTCGAACTGTACGAGCACGTGGCCAGGCCCGGCGCGGAAGAGTACATCGACAACGAAAAATTCGAGTACAAGGCCCGTGACTGGGACGCGGCGGCAGAATCCGGCCGCACCCTGGCGCCGTACCTGACCCGGCTCAACGCGATCAGGCATGCCCACCCGGCGCTGCAGGACCTGCAGAACCTGACGGTGCACCACAGCACGGATGACGCCACCGTCGTGTATTCCAAGCACAAGACCCTGGCCGACGGCAGCAAGGACACCATTATCGTGGTGGTCAACGTCGATCCGCACGGGATCAGGGAGAGCACGGTCTCGCTTGACCTTGCAGCGCTCGAACTGGATCCGGAGGACCTCTCACCCAACGGCGGCTTCCGGGTTGAAGACCTGATTTCCGGTGAAACCTGGGAATGGGGCGAGTACAACTACGTCCGTCTGGACGCGCACGTAGAACCCGCACACATCCTGAGCTTGAGGAGACTACATCAGTGAGTTTCAACCCGCAGGGCTCCAGCCAACATTTCACCCCCAAGAGCACGTTTGAGCTGAACGCGCCTGGCCTTCAGCACGACCCCTTCTGGTATCGGAAGGCCGTGTTCTACGAGGTGCTCGTGAGGGCCTTTGCGGACGCGAACGGGGACGGCTCCGGGGACTTCTCCGGTCTGATCGACAGGCTGGACTACCTCCAGTGGCTCGGGGTCGACTGCCTGTGGCTGCCGCCGTTCTTCCAGTCGCCACTGCGTGACGGCGGGTATGACATCTCCGACTACAACTCGGTATTGGACGAGTTCGGCACAATCACCGACTTCAAGCGCCTGGTGGCTGAAGCCCACGCCCGCGGTGTCCGCGTCATCATCGACCTCCCCCTGAACCACACCTCGGACCAGCACCCATGGTTCCAGGAATCACGCAAGGACCCGGACGGACCGTTCGGGGACTTCTACGTGTGGAGCGACACCGACGAGAAGTACCAGGACGCACGCATCATTTTCGTGGACACCGAGGAATCCAACTGGACCTTCGATCCCATCCGCCGCCAGTTCTTCTGGCACCGGTTCTTCAGCCACCAGCCCGACCTGAACTTCGAAAACCCCAAGGTCATCGACGCGCTCTTTGACGTCGTCAGGTTCTGGCTGGACCAGGGCATCGACGGCTTCCGGGCGGACGCCATCCCGTATCTCTTCGAGGAGGAGGGAACGAACTGCGAAAACCTGCCCGCCACCCATGACTTCCTCCGCAAGCTGCGGACCATGGTGGACGAGAGCTACCCGGGACGTGTCATCATCGCCGAGGCAAACCAGCCGCCCAACGAGGTGGTGGAGTACTTCGGGACGGAAGAAGAGCCCGAATGCCACATGGCCTTCCATTTCCCCATCATGCCCCGCCTCTACTACGCCCTGCGCGACCAGAAGGCCGCCCCCATCATCGAAACCATGCACGACACCCCGGAGATTCCGGACGGGGCACAGTGGGGGACCTTCCTGCGGAACCACGATGAACTGACGCTCGAGATGGTTACCGCAGACGAACGGGCCGCGATGCTGGGTTGGTACGCCCCGGATCCCCGGATGCGGGCCAACATCGGGATACGACGCCGGCTGGCACCACTGCTGGACAACTCACGGGCCGAGATCGAGCTCATCAATGCGCTGCTGCTGTCCCTGCCCGGGAGCCCGTTCCTGTACTACGGGGATGAGATCGGCATGGGGGACAATATCTGGCTTGACGACCGTGACGCCGTGCGGACGCCCATGCAATGGAACCCGGACCGGAATGCGGGCTTCTCCAGCGCCGATCCGGGCAAGCTGTACCTTCCGGTCATCCAGTCGCTCGTGTACAACTACGCCATGGCCAATGTGGAGGCCGAGGCAGCGCATTCGGGCTCCCTGCTCCGCTGGACCCGGCAGATCCTCAGCGTACGGAAGAACCATCCGGCGTTCGGCCTGGGTGCCTTCAAACATGTTGAGGCCGATCACGACGCCATCGTCGCGTACCTCCGCGAACTTGGCGATGACAACACGGCGGGGGAGGACGGAGAAACCATCCTGTGCGCCTTCAACCTTTCACAGCATCCGGTGGCCGTCAGGCTCCGGGTGCCGCAGTACGCCGGACGCGGGCTGCGGGACGTGTTCGGCGGCCAGCCGTTCCCCGGCATCGGCGACGATGGCACGCTGACACTGACCCTTGGAAGCCACGACTTCTTCTGGCTGCGGATCCGCTCTGCAGCCTCAAACCCCGCTTCCCCATATACCCAGGCGATGCCCATCCTTTCCATTGAGAACTGACAATGAGAACTGATATGAGCCAACCCATCCTGAGTCCCGCACTGGGCGAACTCCTGCGGGAGTGGCTGCCCAAACAGCGCTGGTTCCCGGTGAAGTCGGCTGATTTTACGCTGCAACAGGTAGGCGGCGTGGCTCTCGAAAACCGGGCGGGTCATGCACACCTTGAAGTCTTCCTGCTGGCGGCGACGTCCCCGACGGCGGACGACGGACGCCGCACCGACGTCGTCCAGGTACCCCTCAGTTACCGGAGCGCGCCACTGACCGGAATGGAACGTGCCCTCGTCGGCGAGGCTGCCGGCACGGGATCCGGAACGGAATGGATCTACGACGCGGTCCATGATCCTGCGTTCGTTTCCGAATGGCTGGAGCTGATCCGTAACGGGGCCAGCTCCGCGACCGGCGCAGCGACCGGCCACCGTGCCCCCTCAAACTACCGGCTGCCCACGGCAAACGGAGTGGTCAGGGTCCTCTCGGGGGAGCAGTCCAACACTTCAGTAATCGTGGATGACGGCGAGTCCGCCGCCATTGTCAAATTCTTCCGGGTCCTCTCCGAAGGGGCGAATCCGGAGGTGGAGGTAGGCGCAGCCCTGACCGCCGCCGGGACATCGGAAGTACCCGCCACGCTCGGCTGGGTCCGCGGCGAATGGGAATTGCCGGACGATTCCCACCGTGCCCAGGGGGAGCTGGCCGTCGCCCACGAATTCCTCGCCGGAGGACGGGACGCCTGGCGCCTGGCAGTGGATGCGGCCCGGACCGGAACCGATTTCACCGCGGAAGCGCTGGCGCTGGGCGCGGCCACGGCCACCGTCCACCGCCGGCTCGCCGAGGCCCTCGGCCAGTCCGAAGAGGCTGTGCCCGGCCAGGTCATCACTCCCGGGATAGCCCAGCGGATCCGGCAGGCATGGGCAGAGGCCGGTGCCGCCGTCGGGCCATATGACCAGGCCCTGGACGCTTTGCTCGCCGAACTCGACGGGGTCCCTGCCGGGCCGCTGCAGCGGATCCACGGCGACCTCCACCTCGGCCAGATCCTGCAGGTTCCCGGCCATGGCGGGGAGCCCGGGCGCTGGGCCATCCTGGACTTTGAAGGCGAGCCCCTCCGGCCCATCGCTGAACGCAACTTCCCCGATGTCCCGCTCCGCGATGTGGTGGGGATGTTGCGTTCCTTCGACTACGCCGCAGGTGCTGCCGAGCGCGAGTATCAGGGTGCGCGCGTTCCGGCGTCGTGGGTGGATGATTGTGCGGACGCGTTCCTTACCGGCTACTCGGGCGTCGCCGCTGGCGCCATCGACCGCCGCTCGCCGCTCTTTGTGGCATTGTGGCTGGATAAGGCGCTATATGAAGTTGTTTATGAATTACGGAACAGACCGGACTGGCTGGCCATTCCAGTGAACGCGTCCAGGCTGCTTCTCAGCGGCAAAAGCTCCGGCGATCAGGCCGGGGCGGCATCGGAAGGTAACAAAATGACAGGCTCAGCACGTACTGATCGGCCCCACGTGCCGCTTCACGTGGACGCAGATACGCTTGCCCGGGTGGCGAACGGCGAGCATCACGCACCGCACTCCGTCCTGGGCGCCCACCTGGATGACCACGGCCACGTGACCATCCGGACCGTGAAGCACCTTGCCTCGTCGGTATCCGTGGTGACAGCCGCCGATTCGGTGCCCATGACCCACGAGGCCGACGGCGTGTGGGCGGCCGTGCTTGACCCCCTGCAGCCGGGCCATGTCCCCGATTACCGGCTGGAGGTCACCTACCCGGGCGCCGAGCCCCTGACAATGGACGAGCCCTACCGCTACCTGCCCACTGTGGGCGAAGTGGATCTCCACCTCATCGGCGAGGGCCGGCACGAGAAGCTGTGGGAAGTGCTCGGAGCCCACGTCCAGCACTACAAGTCATCACTCGGCGACGTGGATGGTGTGTCCTTTGCTGTTTGGGCTCCCAATGCGCAGGCTGTGCGCGTCAAAGGTGACTTCAACGCCTGGGACGGCCGCGAGCACTCGCTTCGCTCGCTGGGTTCCTCAGGCGTGTGGGAAGTCTTCCTGCCGGGTGTTTTAGCAGGGGCGTGCTACAAATTCGAAATCAAGACCAGGGGTGGTTACTGGGTGGAGAAGGCCGATCCCCTGGCCTTCGGCACCGAGGTGCCGCCGCTGACTGCTTCCCGGGTTGTGGAACCGTCCTATGTCTTCAAGGACTCGGAGTGGATGGAAGCCCGCGCCCAGCGGGATCCGCACAATTCGCCCATGAGCGTGTACGAAGTCCACCTCGGTTCGTGGCGGCTTGGACTCGGCTACCGGGAGCTCGCCAAGGAGTTGGTGGACTACGTTAAGTGGCTCGGCTTCTCCCACGTTGAATTCATGCCCGTGGCCGAACACCCCTTCGGCGGCTCCTGGGGCTACCAGGTGACGTCCTACTTCGCACCCACCTCCAGGTTTGGTCATCCCGATGAATTCCGCTTCCTGGTGGACGCACTTCACCAGGCCGGCATCGGTGTCCTGCTCGACTGGGTACCGGCGCACTTCCCCAAGGATGCCTGGGCCCTGGCCCAGTTTGACGGCGAACCCCTCTACGAGCACGCTGATCCGAACCTGGGCGAACACCCCGACTGGGGAACGCTGATCTTCGACTTCGGCCGCACCGAGGTTCGGAACTTCCTGGTAGCCAATGCCCTGTACTGGCTGGATGAGTTCCACATAGACGGGCTCCGGGTTGATGCAGTGGCTTCGATGCTCTACCTGGACTACTCCCGGGAGGAAGGGCAGTGGTCGCCCAACCGCTTTGGCGGGCGGGAGAACCTGGAAGCCATTTCCTTCCTCCAGGAAGTCAACGCCACGGTGTACAAGACGCATCCAGGTGCCGTGATGATCGCGGAGGAGTCCACAGCCTTCCCCGGCGTCACGGCCCCCACCAGCCACGGCGGACTGGGCTTTGGCCTCAAATGGAACATGGGCTGGATGCATGACTCGCTCAAGTACGTCTCTGAGGACCCGATCAACCGCAAGTGGCACCACGGCACCTTGACGTTCTCCCTGGTTTACGCCTTCACCGAGAACTTCCTGCTGCCCATCAGCCACGACGAAGTTGTTCACGGCAAGGGCTCCATGCTCCGCAAGATGCCCGGCGACCGCTGGCAGCAGCTAGCCAACCTGCGGGCGTTCCTGGCCTACCAGTGGGCCCACCCCGGCAAGCAACTGATTTTCATGGGCACGGAGTTCGGGCAGGAAGCTGAGTGGTCCGAGCAGCACGGCCTCGACTGGTGGCTGGCCGATATCCCCGCCCACCATGGAATGCAGCTGCTCACCAAGGACCTGAACGAGGTATACAGCTCGACGCCGGCCCTTTACTCCCGGGACAACGAACCCGGTGGCTTCCAGTGGATCAACGGCGGAGACGCGGACCGGAACGTCGTGACCTTTGTCCGTTGGGACACGAAAGGTAATCCACTGGTCTGCGCCGTGAACTTCTCCGGCGCGCCGCATGTGGGTTATGAGCTGGGTGTTCCCTCCGCCGGCGCCTGGACGGAAGTACTCAACACTGACGCGGCTGCCTATGGTGGATCCGGTGTGCTCAACTCCGGCGAGCTGAAGGCCCGCACTGAAGGACTCCATGGCCAGCCCGCAACGCTGACTGTTACCCTGCCACCTCTGGGTGCGGCGTACTTCAAGCCCGCCAGCCCGTCTGCGGTCTGACCAGGGCGCTTGAGTAAGTGCTGAAGAAGCCCGGAGTCCTTGAGATTCCGGGCTTCTTCCCGTATTCCCACACTTCGCCGGGCATTTAGCGGAGCAGTTCTGGAGGCATCAGGGGCCCTATCCGGGCCGGTTAGCCATCGCGTCCAACTGGTGGTAGAGTTTATTTCCGCGCTGCTCCCCGGAGTCAGTCGGTGAAGGTGACCCAGAAGCCTATGGCAAACAGGGTCAGGAACGCCGATTTGACTAGGGTGAAGCTAGCGGGTAAGTTTGAAAAGTTGCTCCGGAGCGATCCATGGCTGTGAATGTTGTGGTGGTGCCGGGTGTGTCTGTTGTTTGAGAACTCAATAGTGTGCCAAGTTTGTTGATACCGGTTTATTTTATATGAATTGGTTGAATTGG
>DATCNU010000078.1:0-1665 GCA_036565085.1 Arthrobacter sp. | reverse complement strand
CCGATGTTTCTGCCGCCAGGCCGTCTCCGACGGCGAATCCCGTGCTTTGTTCCATGTCAATCACCGTTCCTGATGCTCGCGAGGTCTGCTTGCTTGGTCTTGGGCGTGGGGACCCACTCCACCCCGCGTTTTCCGGTCAGCCACTGCACTACGGCCCACAGCGCAGCGGAGCTTTCACAGATCCCCGCGATCGGGGCGACCGCCACTGTGCGTGCGATCTCCGTCGCCCGGGTCCATGGGTCCAGCCCGGCGTCCGCCACGTTGTGCCACGCGCCGACGAACACTGAACCGAGCCACATCGCGCCGATAACGGCCAGCCAGAGGCTGGCGGCCTCGGGGATCAGCGGAGCGTCGTCCAGGACCAGGGCTGCGATGGCATGGGCCACGAAGACGGGAACCGCCAGCAGTGACAGCGTCCCGACGACGGCGCCGAGCGCGAAGGTTGAAATGCGGAAGCCTGTACCGCACAGCAGCCCTGCCCTGGTCCGCAGCGGAAGAGTGCGGAAGAGCGGGCTTCGGGCCGCTGCGGTGATCCCCTGGAGGACGCCGAAGATCCAGCGGTACCGCTGCTTGAAGGCGCTGTGCACCGAAAAGGGAGGCTGTTCCAACATCAGGCAGCCGTGCCAGCCGAAAATGTCGCGGCCGTACTTGGTAAAAGCGTTCATCCCGAACACGTAGTCCTCAGCGATGAACGGATGGCCGTCAAGGGAACCGATGTCCCAGCCCAGTTCGTTCTCGAGGGCTTCATCCACCACAAGGTTGGAGCCATGCAGGTGCAACGGAATCCCTGATTCCATCACATGGCGGCATTCGTAGCAGCCGATGGGCCGGTTGGCCTCCATGGACCGGCAGAGGACCGAGGCACGCAGGTATTCGAGAGGGTAGAAGATGGGACCTTCCAGGATTTGCTTGCCGGTGCCGGCGAGTACCTTCATCAGCTTGCGGAGTTCCTCGGCGACCATGACGCTCTCTTCGTCGTAATGGACGATGAAGGTGCGGCCCGGCTTCCTGTTCCAGAGCCCCCGTCGGTTCTCCACCGCATAGTGCAGGCCACGGGCTTTGAGGCCGGTCCCGGCGGGGGTTTCGTAGCTGGCGGGGATCACCAGGGCGTCGACGGCGATGGGTGCGTCGCGGAACACGCCCCGCACTGTCTCTGCCTGGTCGGCAGATTCGGTCACCACCTCCACCGACAGGACGCGGCCGTAGAATGCCGGGTCCTCCAGGCTAAGCTCGACGGCGTTGCGGATGCCGCGCAGAATGACCCCGGTACTGCCGTCTGAGCCGCGGGTGGTGATCTGGATCTTGATGAAAGGCACATCCAGCCGGCGCAGTTCGGCGGTGGTCACCGCCTCCCGCTGCCGGTAGCGCCCCCAGAAGAAAATGAAGCTCAACCAGTATCCGGTCATCCGGACGCCGATCACGGAGACGGCAATGAACAGGAACGGACCCAGCATCATCAGGGCGGAATCAATCACATCGGGCATGTGATCACGGCCCCGTCACGGGCTTGGCATGGATCCGGCCGGCCAGCCCCGGCCGGATGCACAGGAATATCGCTTCTTCACGCATTTTGAGACCTTGCGATAGGCGGTTTTCAGTTGAACCACCAGTCCACAGCACGCGAAAGCGCGCGTCGCGAGTACCTCATACCTGTTAATTCCCGGG
>DATCNU010000077.1:0-24700 GCA_036565085.1 Arthrobacter sp. | reverse complement strand
ACCGTTGTTCCGGATGCATGGGCGATGATGTGTCCGTACGTCTGGGGCTGGGTCACGGTGAGGTTGAAGACCACAGCCGACACCGTGGCCGGTACCCCTGCGACTCCAGCGGCCTGGAAAGACACGGACGAATAGGCGCCGACGGGAGCTGTGTTGCGGGTGTCCAGAAGCCTGGTCGGCGCCACAGGTGCGAAGGCTCCCGGGACAGCGGGGGTCCCTTGGAGGTAATAACCGGATGTGTCGGCGATGAGGTCGATAGTGCCGGGCGAGTTGTTCGTGAAATTGACGGTGCCATCGGCACCCACAGGGGTGACAGCGAAATTGGGGATTGTCTGGCCGGGAACGAAGTTCACATTGGAGGTCCCAGGCTGGGCAGAGCCGCCAGCGTAGGCGGTGATGAACCCCCCGGCAGCAGGGCCCGTGACGGTGATGTTGAGGGCTACGGCCGACACTCCGGCCGCCGGTATGCCGCCGCGCCCAGTGATTTTGACGCCAATTGTCTGGCCGGCCCCGATAGGGCCGTTGATACCTCCGGTGCCGTTGCGGCTGTCCAATGCCCGGTAGGGAGCCCGTGGGACGAAGCCGCCGGACGACACCACTGTCCCATTGCTGTCGTCAGGTCCAGAGTAAAGGAGGCGGTTGGGTGTTCCAGCGCTCGGGTTTGTGATAATTCCTGTGGTCGCGGAGGACGTCATAGTGGTTGAAACCTGGGCGGGGCTCCAGGCGGAATGCTGGGAAAGGATCATGGCCGCCACGCCTGCGGCGTGGGGGGCGGCCATTGATGTTCCGTTGAGGACAGCAGTCGCTGAGTTTGACGTATCCCAGTCCGAGGTGACCTGGACCCCCGGAGCGTACAGATCCACGCAGGTCCCGAAGTTTGAGAAGAAAGCTTGACCGTCCGACATGTCGCTCGCGGCCACGGTCAGTGCGTCCGGCACATGGGCCGGGGAATTGGTGCACGCGTCTGTGCTTGCGTTACCGGCCGACACGACCACGGTGATGCCGTTATCGATGACCCCCTGCACAGCAGCATCCAGGCCGCTGTCCGACGGGCCTCCAATGCTGAGGTTGGCCACGGCCGGCTGTCCAGGCTGGTGCTGTTGAACGATCCAGTCCAGGCCGGCGATGACGTCCGAGTACCAACCGGTGCCGTCGCAAGCCAACGCCCGGACCGGGACGAGGGTTGCAGATTTCGCCATGCCATATGTCGTGCCTGCGGCGATGCCGGCCACATGCGTGCCGTGGCCGTTGCAGTCCGACGTGCCCTTGCCGTCATTGATGCCGTTCGATCCCACACCGACAGCATCAAAGCCCGCCTGAACGCGCCCTCCGAAATCCTGATGCGTGGCCAGGATCCCGGTGTCGATCATGTAGAGGGCAACACCGGCCCCGCCCGAGGGCGGAGAATAGCTTCGAGTCAGCGGCAGGGTGCGCTGGTCGGTGCGATCCAGACCCCATGGTGCCTCGTCCTGAGTGGATTCGACTTTCACGGTGTTGTCCCGCTCAATCCCCGCCACCCCCGGAGCCGTCGAAAGTTCGGCCGCCTCCTGAGGCGTCGCCACCACCACAGCTCCCTTTAATGCGTGCGAGAACGTACGGCCCACGCGAATGCCCCGCGCTTGCAGCGAAGCCGTCTGTCGGGACGCGTCCGGGACCGCGTCGTAGCGCACTATATAGCGCGCCTCGCCCGCTGCGGGATCAGGGGCCAGGGGTGCGTCTCCGCTGACACGCCCCAGGGAGGTGTTCTCCGGAGGGCGTGACACATCCGGAGAAGCCTCAGCCACACCCAGGGGCAGCAGTAGAAGCGTTGCGGTTGCCACTGCCAGTCGCTGAACAAAATGCATGATGTCGGTCCTTACTTCAGGTTTCCCGTGAGGGGAGCGGCGGGCGCTGGCTCGGTGATGGTCCCGCCCTTGAAAGGTGCCCTGGCGGCGGGCGATTCCGGGGGTTGGGCCGGCACCGCCCACCGGGGCACGACTGGCTGTGTGGGTTCTCCGGTGAACTGCGAACCGTCGAAGCCCGGGTTGGCTTGGGGGCCTGCCACGGTTTCATCCCGTTGTGGCTGGGAGGCTCTCGGCGGCGGCCGGTCATTCGGAGCGGAGATCACCATGTCTGCCCACCGTTTGTCCTGTGGCCAGGATCGCCTGAAGTACGGCGTGACCACCCCGGGAGGGTTTGGTTGTAGTCCGCGTGCGAGGGCGGGGACGTGGGTCAAGGCTGGCTTGCGTGTCCTGCGGCGGCCGGAGTTTACGCGGCGGGCGTGGGCGATGGTGAAAAGGAGGGTACGCAGTCCCACCGGGCCGCCACGAAAGTCGCCGAGCCGCGGGAAGAAAGCGAAGATTACGTCCCGGGCCGCGGCTGAAGGATCCTCCACCTGGGTGCTCGAATAAGCACACACCCGGGGCGGGTACCGCCTGAAGGCCTCGTTGAAGACCGAAGCCGGGTCTGCGTCTACCAGCTCGGCCGTCTCTGTCACCGGTTTCTTCACGAATTACCCCCGCAGCCATCTTAACCGACCAGGCAGGACAGGGTGCACGTAAGTCTCTTCCGCATTCGCGTGGCGGTGGCTTGCGGACTCTCCCGGTTAGGCTGCTGTGGCGCAGTGGGTGGCAATGTTCGTTGCGCCGTCAGCGGCTATGGTCAGGGACTTGTAAGCAGCGGACGAAATATCGAGCCCTTCACAGCCGAAACACAGCTTTGGCCCGTTTCCTGCACAGGCAAGGACGGGAGTCTTGTATTCTCAGCGGGCCTTCGGCCCCAGATCCCTAGGAGTACAGTGAGCGTCCTCGCCCGGAGTGTAGGCAATGCCTTCAGAAACAAGGTTCGAACGGCTGCAGTGGTTGCCGTGCTGGCCGTTGCCATCGGCCTGGCCCTGGCCATGCTGGTAGCCAACCAGGCAGTCGGGGCGAAAGTCCAGGAGCTGAATGCTTCCGTTGGGACCGTCCTGACAGTCAACCCGGCCGGCGGCCAGGGGTTCGACGGCGGCGGCGAGCCGCTGACTTCTGCGCAGGCCGCCACCGCGGCCACCGTTCCCAACGTCACCAGCGTGGTAGGGACCAAAGCCCTCCGGCTCAACAACGCTGCCGCTGCGGCGGCCCAGGCGGCCGCAGCCCAGGCGGGCGCGGGTCAGGGCGGTCCGGGCGGGGGCGGCCAGGGTGGTCCCGGGGGCAGCTCAGCCACCAGCCTCACCACCAGCCTTACGTCAGCTATCGACGCAGGCACGCTCGGCAACCGGAACCAGGCGGCCAACGGCTCCTCCACCAGCCAGGCCGTTCCCAGGTCCCTGCCGATCACTGCCACCGGAATCGGCGCCGAAGTGGACAGCACCGGCAAGGCTCTGGTCCTGACTGCGGGCACCGGCCTCGGGGACTACACCGCAGCATCCACGAACGCCCTGCTGGGAACCACGCTTGCGGAAAAGAACAACCTGACAGTTGGTTCGACGTTCACCATCAATGACCAGACCTTCACTGTCGCCGGCCTGTTCGACGCCGGCACCACCTTCGGCAACAACGCCCTCTACGTGACCCTGCCCGAGGCGCAGACGCTCGCCGCTCTCCCCGACGAGCTGTCCTCCATGATCGTTACGGTCAACAGCATGGAGAATGTGGACGCGGCCAAGACCGCCCTGCAAAGTGCCCTCGGCACTGATAAGGCCGACGTCACCCAGGGCCAGCGCAACCTCGAAACGGCTGTCAGCTCCCTGGACAGCGTCAAGAACATCTCCATGATCGCCTTCATCGCAGCCCTGGGCACCGCAGGACTGATTATCCTGCTGATCATGGTCATGCTGGTGCGTGAACGCCGCAGGGAGATCGGCGTACTGAAAGCCATCGGCGCCCCCAACCGGACCATCGGCACCCAGTTCGTCCTGGAGGCCCTGGTACTGGTGGCCATGGGCAGCGCAGTAGGTGCCGCCGTCGCGTCGTTCGCCAGCGGCAGCATTGCCACAGCCCTCATCAGCACCAACACCAGCACGACGACGGCGGCAGGCACGGCTGGGCGTGCTGCAGGCGGCGCCGGATTCCCGGCGGGCGGCGCCGGTTTCCCGGGCGGAGCCGGCCTTCCCTCCGGGGGCCCCTTCGGCGGGGCGTCACAGCTGCTGACCTCCGTCACAGCCAGCGCCTCCCCCGAGGTCATTGCGGCCGGCATTGCCGCGGTATTCGGCGTCGCCATCATCGGCGCACTGGTCCCGGCGCTGCTCACGGCGCGCATCCGCCCCATCGAAGTCCTGCGAGGAGAATAGCCATGATTGAAGTCAAGAACCTGGTCCGCACCTTCAACTCAGGTGACCGCACCATCAAGCCGGTGAACGACGTGAGCTTTGAGCTCGAGCAGGGCACGCTGGCGTCCATCGTCGGAAAGAGCGGCAGCGGCAAGAGCACCCTGTTGTCCCTTCTGGGTGCGCTGGACAAGCCCACCAGCGGAGACGTCGTCGTCGACGGCGTCAGCCTGGCCAGTCTGCCGGACGGAAAGCTGACGGAGTACCGGCGGCGGGACATCGGGTTCGTCTTCCAGCAGTTCAACCTGATCCCCAACCTCTCCGCGCTGGACAACGTCATGCTCCCCATGGAGTTTGCCGGGGTACGCAAGGCGGAGCGGGTCAAGCGTGCCAAGGATCTCCTGGAGCAGGTGCAGCTGGACCCGGACAAGCAGATGCGGAGGATCAACAGGCTCTCCGGCGGTGAGCAGCAGCGGGTCGCGATCGCCCGTGCGCTGGCCAATGAGCCAAAACTCATCCTCGCCGACGAGCCCACCGGAAACCTGGATGAGCAGACGGGTGACCACATCATCGAGCTCCTCAGCTCGCTCAGCCGGGACCACAACACCACCATCCTGGTGGTCACGCATGACAGGGCGCTGGCCAACAAAACGGAGCGCCGCTTCAGGCTTCAGCAAGGCCGGCTGACAGAGGAGCCGGTTCGCGCCAGGACAGGCGCGGTTGCCACGTCGGCCTGAAGACCCGCCCGCAATTCATGGCTGAGGGAGGGCACCATGACACCCTCCCCCAGCTTTTGCCCGCATCTTCCACACCCTTCCTCACGTCTCGCCGCTTTTTTCCAAGCCCTTCCTCACCTCCTGCGAGTAATCTTCGAAGCCCTCTGCTTGCCAATGAGAGGATGGGCTTCATGAGTGCGCCCATTGCCACGCCGTGGCTGTCCAGCCAGTCCGACCAGGACCCCCGTTCCGCTACCGGAACCCCGTTGCGCTGGGGGGTCATTGCCACCGGTGGGATTGCCCGGTCTGTGTCGCAGGACCTGTCACTGCTCGCCGATGCGGAGCTCCAGGCGGTAAGTTCCCGCGGGCAGGCCACGGCGGACAATTTTGCCGCGACTTATGGTTTCGCCAATGCTTACGGGGACGGCGACGGCGTACGCGGCTACCAGCGGCTCCTCGCCGATGAGGCCGTGGACGTGGTCTATGTCGCCACTCCGCACGCCCAGCACCACCGAATCGTGCTTGCGGCACTCCATGCGGGCAAACACGTCCTGTGCGAAAAGGCCTTCACGATCAACGCCCGGGAAGCGGCGGAGCTGATTGATGTCGCTCGGAAACGGAACCTTTTCCTGATGGAGGCCGTGTGGAGCCGCTTCCTGCCGAGCATGCAGCGGGCATTTGAAATTGCGGCCTCGGGGGAACTCGGCCAGATTCACTGGGTCACGGCTGACCTTGGGTTCCCCGCACCGTACTCGCCAACTGCCCGGCTCTGGGCGCGGCATGACGGCGGCGGCGCACTGCTCGATCTCTCTGTCTACCCGTTGCTGTGGGCCCTGGGAACACTGGGGTTTCCGCAGATCGTCAGTGCCACCGGCTATGTCAATGACGACGGCGTGGACGCCCAGAATGCCATGACGCTCGGATACCGCCATGGCGCCCAGGCCCAGCTGACCTCTTCGCTCCTTGCCTACGGTCCGCGGACAGCAACGGTGGCAGGGAGCCTCGGCTACCTGCAGGCAGTAGGCTCCATCAATAACCCCCGCGAGGTGGTGATCGGCATCGGCCGCGAGAAGCTCCGCAAAGAGATGTTCGACGTCGTCGGCCTGGGATACACCTATGAACTCCGGGAGGTGACCCGTTGCATCCAGCAGGGTCTCACCGAAAGCCCGGTGATGCCGTTGGAGGACTCGCTTAACACGATGCGCCTGTTCGACGGAGTCCGGGCCCAGCTTGGCGTCAGCTACCCAAACGATGCCCACTAAACCATGCCCACTGACCCAGAGCAATAACTTGAAACCGGCACCATAACCTCATTTGTAAATTCCATTGACATTTCATTACAGGGATCATTCCCGCGAGTGACAATGTAAGTAAATTTGATGGGTTTATATTCGTTTTCCCTAGACGTGCTGCTCGGCACGGTCATACGCTGTAGAAACCGGAGGTCTCAACGGTACTGGGGGTGGTACGCATGGCCAAATCTCGTTCGCCTTGGCGCGTGCTCCGACCGTTCTTGCTGGCAAGTGCCGCCGCCCTCGCCTGGCTGGCGTTTTCTACCTCTGCAGCCACGGCAGACTCCGCCAGCGATTCCCTGTTTGGCAGTACGACGACCTCGGTTTCGTCACTGACTGCTTCAGTGAACGCGCCAGTCCCCGAGCCGATCGACGCCATTCCGAGCCCCGACGCGCCGTCGCCCAGTCTGCTTCAGCCCATGGCGGGCAGCATCGCCAGTGCGGGCGGTCAATTGGCTGCCGGGCTTCCGGTGGCGGACCAACTCGTTCCTACAGGCACTGTTTCCACGGTCTCCGACCCCATCGCCGCAACAGCTGACGACGCCGCGGTGGCCCTGGTTGACGGCGTAGCCCCTTCCCTCGTCGAAGCGGTACCGGTGCTTGATCCAGTACTGCAACCCGTGACGGATCTGGTAGATGGCGCTCTGCAGCCGCTCACTTTGCCAAACGTTGGCGTCGAGGGTCTGAACCCAACGGTTGAAATTGCCGGGCAAGCCGCAGCATCCGCCATTGCGAACCAAGGCGCAGAGTTCGTCGGCAGCAGTGACGTGCCGCCCGCCGGGGCATCAGCCGTGAAGCAGGACCGGGCTGCTGCATCTTTTGCCGATTCCCTGATCAATACCGGATCGCAGTCAGCCTGGGCGGAAGCCCCCGTGACAGTTGATCCTTCGCCCGTCCCTGCCCCCGCGCCGCCAGATCCGTCTTCCGCGCCCGGGGTCGGGGCTTCACCCACTGGCTCCCCCGGCTCAGCCGCCTGGCTGGATCCCTTTGGTCTCCACCTTCCACCCGCTGGCGTCGTACCCGTCAGCGGGGTCACTTTGCATTCCCCCGCGCCGGTGTCTTTCGACCCCTGCTCTTCCCCTGACTAGCTGGGCCCCTTCCTGCCTTTTCGTTGGCAGAACGTGGCCACCCGGGTTGCTCACGAGCGCCCAACATCAACTTGTCAGGAGACAGCATCATGCATTCCAATCTTCGCCGGGGGCTGCTTAGCACCCTCTTCGCCGGAGGGCTGCTTGCCCTCGGCGCCACTGCAGCAAATGCTGCGGACACAACAAACGCGATGGACCTCACCGCTTCCGTACAGGTCTCAGCGGCGACATCCGCTAATCCAACGTCGTCGGGCCTGCTGGGTGGCTCAACGCCGACGGGAACCGCGGATGTCGCCGCTGCAGTAGACGTTGCCACCGGCACTGGGGGCACCACCGGAACCACCGGCACCACTGCCGACCTCGCCGCCGCAGCCGACGCCACACTCGGACTCGGCGACCCGACCGGAACCACCGGAACCGCCGGTGACCTCGCCGCCGGCCTGGAAACCTCCGGTCTCGTGAATGACGGAACCACCAGTGTCAGTGGTTCCGTCATCATCGGCGGAGGCACGGACGGGACCGGGACCGGGACCGGGACCGAGACCGGGGGCACGGAAACCCCCGGACCCGACGCCGGCACCACAGGAATAGCCGGCGGCACCGAAACCACAGGAACCGACGCCGGCACCACAGGGACAGCACCGACGGGAACCAACGCGGGAACGGGTGCAGACAACAGTGCAGACAACAGTACCGGCGGCATCACAGTTGTTCCTGCAGGGTCGACGACTTCGGCCAGCATCACGGCCGGAGGTACCACGTTGGCCAACACGGGCGGAACTCCCGCCCAGGGTTCCAACGCCCTTGCGAAGACAGGCTTGGACGTGACCCTGCTCGCCGTGGCCCTGCTCCTTTTGGTTGCCGGACTGCTGCTCATCATCCGGCGGCGCAGGACGTCCTGAAGGGGGCCTGACCTGCAGCCTGCAGGGCGTCAGCTCTGAGCCCGCCGTTCGCGGCGCAAGGCACACTCTCAAGGAAGGAGGTGAGGCTTCCGGTCATCCCTATTAACCAGCACCAGTCCTTGTGACGGTGGTCCGGCCCGAAGATCTTGTCTGGCTTCGGCGCCGGACCGCCGAGGCGCACTGCGTGACCATCCTTGCCCAGAGGTCACGGTCAAGACATGCTCAGGCCGGGACATTCCGGGCCTGTGACCCGCTCCCGCCCGTATAATTTGGGGTAGGAAGTGCCGCAGCGCACCGGGAGGAACGGGTCATGGTGGCGGATTCGCCCAGCTCCATCAGAAATGAAGTGGTGGGCGGACGCTATCGGCTCGGCGAGGTGATCAGCCGGGGCGGAATGTCTTCCGTCTACCGCGCCCGGGACGAAAACCTTGGCCGTGATGTGGCGTTGAAGCTTTTCGCGCCCCAGACTCCGGATGCCGACGAGTTGAAGCGACAGGAAGCGGAAATCCAACTGCTGGCAACGCTCAACCACCCCGGCCTGGTAACTCTGTTCGACGCCGGGATCGATACCCGCATTCCGGATGAACCCCGTCCGTTCCTGACCATGGAACTCGTGGACGGCCAGGACCTGAAAACCCGGGTCGGGCTCGGCCCGGTCCCCTTGGATGAGCTCGCCGTCATCGGGGCCGGCATCGCTGACGCGCTTGCCTATGTGCACGGGCTCGGCATCATCCACCGCGACATCAAGCCAGCCAATATCCTGCTCGTGCAGATCCGCCCTGGCGAGCCGCTCCGGCCCAAGCTGACGGACTTCGGCATCGCCAGGATCGTAGACTCGCCACGCCTCACCGCCACGGGGACCATGGTGGGGACGGCAGCATATCTCAGCCCGGAACAGGCCATGGGATCGCCCCTTACGCCTGCCACCGACATCTACTCCCTGGGCCTGGTCCTGCTCGAATGCATCAAGCGCACCGTGGAATACCCGGGAAACGCGGTGGAGTCTGCCGTGGCCCGCCTGCACCGCGCCCCGGAAATTCCCGCTGACGTCCCTTCCGAATGGGCAGACCTGATCCGGTCCATGACTGACATTGAGCCGCTGCGCCGGCCGGCGGCCGGCGACGTTGAAACCGCCCTGCGGCAGGCCCTGGTCTCACCGGCCTCGACGCCCGGGGAGCTCACCCGGGAACCCACCCTGGTGCTTCCCGCGATGCCCTTCCGGCCCCCATCCATCTCCTCCCCCGAACCTTCCCGCGAAGACGCGGCGCCCGGCACGCATAAATCAACTCCGCATACTTTGACGCTGACCGATCAACGGACACCTTCCCGGCATCCGGCTAAAGGCCGCATCCGACCGCGGCCAGCACGCCGCCGCAAGGGCCGAAGCAGAGGCATGGGCAACTGGATCTGGCTGGCGGTCGTGCTGGCGGTCGTTGCTGTACTGGCAGTGGCGGCTGCGCTCACGGCGAGCCTGTCCAAACAGTCAACGTCCGACGTCGTTCCCTACCCCACCGTCACCGGCACCCTGGGTGACCACCTCAAGGATCTTCAGAAGAGCGTGCAACCATGACCCGGTCAGGGCACGACCGTCCGAATTTCGGACGGCTGGTTGCAGTTACATGTGCCGCAGCGCTGATGCTGGCAGCAGCACTGGCCGGATGTGCTCCTGTGGATGCCGGGCTGCAGGGCGACGTCGCCCGTCAACTCCAGGCACGGGTGCTGGGCGTGACTCAGGCCGCTGCGGGCAACGATCCTGCCACAGCGCTGGCAGCGTTGGAAAGCCTGGAAGCGGACCTTGCCACGGCATCCTCAGGCGGCCTGGTCTCCGAGGACCGCCGCCGAACTATCATGACCGCCGTCGCTGCCGTTCGTGCAGATCTGACGGCGGCAAAAGCCGAGGCTGAGGCGGCCAGGGCGGCAGAAGCCGCGGCCGCCGAAACAGCCAAAGCCGACGCGGATGCAGCCGCCAGGGCCACCCAGGATGCCGCCGCGCCAGTTGCGACCACGCCCGCCGCGACCGCACCAGCGGATGGCGGCAAAGGCAGCGGCGCCAAGGGCAAAGGGAAAGCCGGCTAAGCCAAGGACGGCATGTGAAACGCCCTCTGTCCCGGGCCCTCCCTTACCAGAGAGGCCATCCCTTACCAGGGAGGCGGCGCCCTGGTTGCCCGGGGCGCCGCCTCCTATAGCGGCCAGCCTCGAGGAGGCCAGCCAGAAACCCTAGTTCAGAGCTCCAATGACTTTGTTAAACGTGGCGGAAGGACGCATTACCGCGGAGACCTTGGCATCGTCCGGGCGGTAGTAGCCTCCAATGTCCACCGGCGAGCCCTGGACCGCGGCCAGCTCACCCACAATGGTTTCCTCATTGGACGTCAGTGCCTCGGCGACGGCAGAGAACGACGCCGCCAGCTCCGCGTCCTCGGTCTGGCTGGCCAGCTCTTCGGCCCAGTAGCGGGCCAGGTAGTAGTGGCTGCCCCGGTTGTCCAGTTCGCCCACGCGGCGGCTCGGTGACTTGTTCTCCAGCAGGAAGGTGCCTGTGGCGCGGTCCAGGGTGTCGGCCAGGACCTGTGCGCGGGCGTTGCCCGTGGTGGTGGCAAGGTGCTCGAAGCTCACGGCCAGGGCCAGGAATTCACCCAGGCTGTCCCAGCGCAGGTGGTTCTCCTTGAGCAGCTGCTGCACGTGCTTGGGGGCGGACCCGCCGGCACCGGTCTCGAAGAGCCCGCCGCCGTTCATGAGCGGAACAACCGAGAGCATCTTGGCGCTAGTGCCCAGTTCCAGGATGGGGAACAGGTCCGTGAGGTAGTCACGCAGCACGTTGCCGGAGACAGAGATGGTGTCCTCACCCTTGCGGAGGCGCTCCAGCGTGAAGGCGGTTGCCTTCTCCGGGGACATGATTTCCAGCTGGAGGCCCTCGGTGTCGTGGTCCTTGAGGTATTCCTTGACCTTGCCGATCAGGGTGGCGTCGTGTGAGCGCCCCTCGTCGAGCCAGAACACAGCCGGCATCTTTGAGGCGCGGGCACGGTTGACGGCCAGCTTGACCCAGTCGCGGATGGGGAGGTCTTTGGTCTGGCAGGCGCGCCAGATGTCGCCAGGTGCCACCTGGTGTTCGACCAGCACCGTGCCCGAGCCGTCAACGATCTGCACCGTTCCGGCTTCCTGGATCCCGAAGGTTTTGTCGTGGCTGCCGTATTCCTCGGCGGCCTGGGCCATCAGTCCCACGTTCGGGACGGTTCCCATGGTGGTGGGGTCGAAGGCACCGTTGGCGCGGCAGTCGTCGATGACAACCTGGTAGATGCCGGCGTAGGAGCTGTCCGGCAGTACAGCCAGGGTGTCGGCTTCCTTACCGTCCGGTCCCCACATGTGGCCGGAGCTGCGGATCATGGCCGGCATGGACGCGTCAACGATGATGTCGCTGGGCACGTTCAGGCTGGTGATGCCCTTGTCCGAGTCGACCATCGCAAGGGCCGGCCCGTCCTCGAGGCCCTTCCTGATGAGCGACTGAACGCCTTCGCGAACGTCCTCCGGCAGGTCCTCAAGTCCGTTCAGGATCGCGGCGAGGCCGTTGTTGGCGCTCAGGCCGGCGGCGGTGAGCTGCTTGCCGTAGGTCTCAAAGAGTTCCGAGAAGTAGGCCTTCACCACGTGGCCGAAGATGATGGGGTCCGAGACCTTCATCATGGTGGCCTTTAGGTGGGCGGAGAAGAGGACGCCCTCCTCCTTGGCACGGACAATCTGGGCTGCCAGGAACTCGTCCAGGGCTGCCGCACGCATGACGGTGCCGTCGATGACCTCCCCGGCCAGTACGGGGAAGGCCTTCTTCAGGACCTTGACCGAGCCGTCTTCACGGACCAGCTGGATCGCGATGGTGCCTTCGGATTCGATGACCACGGACTTCTCATTGGCACGGAAGTCGTCAGATGTCATGTGGGCAACGTTGGTCTTGGAGTCCGGGGACCAGGCGCCCATGGAGTGCGGGTTCTGGCGGGCGTAGTTCTTCACCGAAAGCGGGGCACGGCGGTCCGAGTTTCCTTCCCGCAGAACGGGGTTCACGGCGGAACCCTTGATCTTGTCGTAGCGGGAACGGACGGCGGTCTCCTCGTCGGAGGAGGGGTTGTCCGGGTAATCCGGGAGGTTGTAGCCCTGGCTCTGGAGCTCGGCGATGGCCGCCTTCAGCTGCGGGATGGACGCGCTGACGTTGGGAAGCTTGATGATGTTGGCTTCCGGTGTCTTGGCCAGTGCACCCAGTTCGGCAAGCGCGTCACCGATTTGCTGCTCCGGGGTGAGGTAGTCACCGAACACGGAGATGATTCGGCCGGCCAGCGAGATGTCACGGGTCTCCACCTCCACACCTGCGGTCGAAGCAAACGCCTCGATGATCGGCAAAAACGAATAGGTAGCCAGCATCGGCGCTTCGTCGGTGTGGGTATAGATAATCTTGGACATGCGCGGGCGTCTCCCTGGAGGTCGGCTTATTTTGGAAATCCGGTCTTATTTCACCACGTCTAACTTACCCGAGGACACGGCCCAAAACCCTACCCGGATGCCTGAACTCCGCCGGATTACGGGCCAGAAACGTCCGACGGCGGCGCCCGCACCATGCGGGCCGGCTGTCGTCGCGCTTTGCCTCCGGGAAAACCTCCCGCGGTGGTGGCCACCCGGCGTCCGGCGCCTGTGGGGAATATCACTGGGCCGCAACCGGGCTGGAGGGCCCGGCCCGGGAGCGGCCCCGGGGCCCCTGCAACGTGCCTACCTGGGACGTCACTCCTATTTACAAAGTTGTCACATCCGGATAAATTCGGTGGGTCACCCTTGGCGGGCCGAGCAGCCCTCCCAAACCCGTTCAGACAGGACAACGATGACACGTACCAGGTCTCTGGCCGCCAGCTTTTTGAGCCTCTCGGCAGCCGCACTTCTGGCGCTTTGCGGCGCTGGCGGAGCATCGGCTGCCCCCTCAGGGTCGGACGACCACAAGGCCCCGTCAGTGACGAGCGCCGCAGTGGACAGTGCTGGAGTCGCAGACTACTGGACCGCGGACCGGATGCTCAGTGCCGTCCCCGGTGATGTCCTGGCCGGAAAAGCGCTGGAACGTGGCAGCGCAAGTGCCGGCCCGGTGGAGAAGGGCTCGAACACCAAGGTCACCGCGACCAAAGGCAGGCCCGCCCTCCATCAGGATGAGGCCGCCGTGTCCCACATCGGCAAGGTCTTCTTTACGTTGGCCGGCGTGAATTACGTGTGTTCCGGCAACGCCGTTTCCTCAACCAACAAGAGCACTGTTGTTACGGCAGGCCACTGCGTCAACGAGGGTCCCGGCGCGTTTGCCACCAACTTCGTGTTCGTCCCCGCCTACGAAAATGGCACGGCGCCTTACGGCAAATGGACGGCCCATGACCTGTACACCACCACCCAGTGGAGTTCTGCCGGGGACATGCAGTACGACACGGGTTTTGCCGTGATGAATCCGCTCAACGGCCGCTACCTGTCTGATGCCGTGGGCGCTTCCGGTGTCGAGTTCAACGCGGCCCGCGGCCTGACCTATAAGTCCTTCGGCTACCCGGCTGCCCCGCCCTTCACAGGCCAGACACTCGTGAGCTGCTACGGCGCCGCTTCCGATGACAGGCGCAATCCTCAGTTCAATTCCCAGGGCATTCCCTGCGACATGACCGGCGGATCCTCGGGCGGACCGTGGTTCATCCAGGGCAGTACTCCGGAGACGAGCGGTTCAAACGGATTCCAGAACTCGATCAACAGCTACGGGTACAGCAGCGGCTCCGCCGTGATGTACGGCCCGTACTGGGGTTTGGTCATCCAGGAGACCTACACCAGTGCAGCAGCAGCCTAAGGAAACCCCGCCGGGCGGGGAACCCGTCAGCCACAGCCATCTTTCCCGGACGCACGAGGAGATCCTCGAGTACTGGACGGTACAGCGGATGACTGCGGCGAAGCCCCGGGAGCTCCGGCTTCCGGAGGGGGGTCCGCGTCTCAAGCAGCGGGACGCGGACTCCCCAGCACCTGGTTCCCAGGCAGCTCCTTAAAGCCCGACGGCGTCTCTCCCCTCAGGGGGACAGACGCCGTCGACGTTTAACCCCTTAGTGGAAAAAGTGTCGGGACCCCGTGAAGTACATGGTGACGCCGGCCGCGTTGGCTGCCGCGATGACTTCCTCATCCCGGACAGAACCGCCGGGCTGGACCACGGCGCGGACGCCGGCGTCGATCAGGATCTGAAGGCCGTCAGCGAACGGGAAGAACGCGTCCGAGGCCGCCACGGCGCCCCGGGCACGCTCAGGTGCGCCGTCCCCGTCAGAACCGGATGCGCCGCCGGCGGCGTCGACGTCGGACTTCACGGTGATGCCCAGGGTGTTGGCGCGCTCAACCGCGAGGCGGCAGGAATCAAGCCGGTTCACTTGTCCCATGCCGATTCCGACTGCCGCCCCCTCGGAGGCCAGCAGGATGGCGTTGGACTTGGCGGCCCGGCAGGCCCTCCAGGCAAACGCGAGGTCCGCGAGCGTGGCTTCGTCAGCGGCCGCACCGGCGGCAAGGGTCCAGTTGGCGGGATTGTCGCCGTCTGCGTCCACCTTGTCGGTCGTCTGTACCAGTACGCCGCCGGAGACCTGGCGGATTTCAGCCGGGTAGCGGCTGTAGCCCTCAGGCAGGGCAAGAAGCCGGATGTTCTTCTTCTTGGACAGGATTTCGACCGCCTCCGGCTCGAAGCCGGGGGCGATGACCACTTCGGTGAAGATGTTCGCTACGGTTCGGGCCATGCCGGCGGTGACTGTGCGGTTGGCGGCGATGACACCCCCGTATGCGGAAACAGGGTCGCAGGCATGCGCCCGGGCATGGGCGTCCGCGATCGGGTCGGCAGCATCAGCCGAACCCACGGCGATGCCGCACGGGTTGGCGTGCTTGACGACGGCAACGGCGGGACCGGAGAAGTCGTAGGCGGCGCGGAGGGCCGCGTCGGCATCAACGAAGTTGTTGTAGCTCATCGCCTTGCCGTGCAACTGGTCGGCCTGGGCGATGCCCGCGGGGGCAGCCTTGTCCACGTAGAGCGCCGCCTGCTGGTGCGGGTTTTCGCCGTAGCGCAGAACCTCGGAGCGTTCCAGCGCCAGGCCGGCGTAGGAAGGCCAGTCGATAACGCCGTCGCCGTCCTCGTCGAGGAACTGGCTCGCCGTCCAGGTGGCCACGGCATTGTCATACGTGGCGGTATGGGCGAACGCCTTGGCGGCCAGACGGCGCCGAGTCTTCAGGTCAAAGCCGCCTTCGGCCGCGGCGGTGACCACGTCACGGTAGAACGCGGGGTCCGTAACGATCGCGACGGCGGCATGGTTCTTCGCTGCCGAACGCACCATCGCGGGGCCGCCAATATCGATCTGCTCGACGACCTCGTCCTGTGGTGCGCCGGATTTGACGGTCTCCACGAACGGGTAGAGGTTCACCACCACCAGGTCGAAAGTGTCGATCTCCATCGCAGCGAGGGTTTCCATGTGCGCCGGGACGCGGCGGTCAGCCAGGATGCCGCCGTGCACGCGGGGGTGCAGGGTCTTCACGCGGCCATCGAGCATCTCCGGGGAACCGGTGACCTCCTCGACTTCCTGGACGGGGATGCCGGCCTCGGCAATCTTCTTGGCCGTGGAGCCGGTGGAAACGATCTTCACGCCAGCTGCGTGCAGGCCCTTGGCGAGCTCCTCCAGACCGGTCTTGTCGTATACCGAGATCAGGGCCCGGCGGATGGGAACACGGTCAAGCTGCGTGAAGCTCACAAAAGTCTCCGTCTTATCTGCGGAACCGGTCCGCGGCTGGTGGGGATACGGCCAGTTTATCGTGAAGCCGGGCCCGGTCTTCCAGGCGGCGCCGGCCGGGAGGCTCTAGGACGCGGCGGCGAGCGAGGCCAGGGTGGAGACCAGGAGGCGCCGCTCCACCACCTTGATGCGTTCGTGCAGGGTCTCCTCGGTGTCCGAGTCTTCAACGGCCACGGCTTCCTGGGCGATGATGGGGCCCGTGTCCACCCCGGCATCGGCCCAGTGCACCGTGCAGCCTGTGACCTTCACGCCGTAGGCCAGGGCATCACGGACTCCGTGCGCACCGGGGAAGGCGGGCAGCAGCGCGGGGTGGGTGTTGAGGTATTTGCCGTTGAAGGCCTCGATGAATTCCGGGCTCACGATCCGCATGAAGCCGGAGGACACGACAACGTCCGGTTCAAACGCCGCTACGGCCTCGGTCAGAGCGGCATTCCATTCCGCTCGGTCGGCGTAGGCCCTGAAGTCCACCACAAACGTAGGGATGCCGGCTGCCGCGGACCGCTCCACCCCGTATGTGTCCTGCCGGTCCGCGCCCACCGCTGCAATCTCCACCTCCAGGTCTCCGGCCTTGACGGCGTCGATGACTGCCTGGAGGTTGGAGCCTGTGCCGGAAACGAGGACTACGATGCGCATGGGTCTAGCTTATGGGCAGGCTCGCGTAGGCTGGAAAACATGAACACCACACCGGAGCCGGCTGGGCAGCAGCGGACAAAGACGCCGCTCAGCGAGGCAGCCAAGAGCTCACTGAGCACCACCCACAATCTGTTCCGGATCTTCGTTCTCACCGTGCTGGGCTCGTTTTTCGTGATCCAGCTGGACCTGAACTACCTCTGGCTGACGGGGATCCTGACTGCTGCGAGCTTCGTCCTGGGCGTCCTGCTGCTGGTCAGGGCTATGCAGCTCAAAGAATCCCGGCTTGTCCTCTTCGGCACCATCTCGGGACTGCTGGTTTCGCTGGTCATGGTGCTGGTGATCCTGGTAATTTCGGTGTTCTTCAACCAGTTCCGAGACTTCCAGGACTGCAACCGCGCGGCCCTGACGGACCAGGGCGTGTCCCAGTGCCGCCTCCAGCTGGAGAAGTCAGTGCCGCAGCTGCGCTGAGGCATCAGCGCTGAAGGCGCTACCGCGCCAGGTCCATTTCCTCTTCCACCTGCGGCTGGCGTTCCAGCCATGGCCCCGCGGCGTAACCGACGACGACGCCGATGCCCACTTCCGCTGCCACCCAGGCAGCCATCCACAACGGGTCAGGCCCGATGTCCGTGAGGCGGCCAAGTCCGGCCGAGCCGCGGGCCAGCCACGCGAGGCCCGCAACCAGCACTCCGGCGGCCGCGGCCACGAGCACGGCGAGCACCAATGTTGACGCCGTGGCCGTGAACCAGCGGGCGCGGATCTTAATGGCCAGCCATTCGTCGAAATGGTTTTCGCCCTCGCGCAGGAACCACCACCCCGCGAGCAGGCCGGCCACGACCGGAACCACGAGGGCCACAAAACCGTAGTCCAGGGAACCTGAGGGGATGGCGGCGAACAAGGGAATGGACGGAAGCGGCCCTGTGGCGGTGCCCAGCGGACCAACATGTGATCCCACACCCATGGCGAAACCGGACCCGGAGACCCAGGCCAGCGCATACACGGCGAGGTTGGGGAGGAAGCCCAGCTGCGCAAGGGTGAGGGCGGCACCGCCCACGGGGCCGGCGTCGAGCGCTTCATAGACGGCTATCACAAGGTTCCAGTGGATAAAAAAGTCCACCGCCAGCAGGAGGCAGGAAAGCCCCAACGCGGACACAACGGCCACGAGACCTGCCTTTGCCGCCGAGGCGAAGTACGACCCGGCCCAGCGCGAATGCTGGCTGGTGCGTGATATCCAGGCCACGGCGTCCACGCCGATGAGGCGGCTCCAGGAGCCGGCTTCACGACGGGCGCCGATCACCATGCCCAGGGCAAACGGGATGAGGGGTATGAGCGTGGCGTACCAGAGATTGATGACGACGTCGGCGGTGCGGCAGACGAAGCCGGTGGCCGCGCCGAACCCGGCATAGACCACCCAGGACCCAAGCAGCGCCTGCCACAGCTGGTCCGTGTAGGACGCCCGTGCAAGCCGCCGTCCGGCGCGCCAGGCGAGCAGGAACGGGATGAGGGTGAGCCCCAGCGGAATCAGCGTCAGCATGCCCGAGCCCGCGGCGCTGTCTGCCGCGCTCGACCCGACAGCGGCCAGTTGCAGCGGCACGCCGTGGATCAGCAGCCAGGCCTGGCCTGCGAGGCGGGCCAGCACATCGAAGGCCGAGTTCCGGAACCCCGCCGTTGCCCATACCGCAGCGATGGGAGCCACCGCCACCAGCGCCGAAATGATGGCTGCTTGTGCCGTTTCCAGCGCCCCCTGCAGCCACAAGGGCATAGGAAGGCCACGGTCTCCGGTCTGATCAGCGCGCAGTTTCATCGCTTTCCATGGTGTCACGGCCGAGATGCCCTGCCGGCTTGCGACAGGCTCAAACCGGGCAGAAGGCTGCGAATCTACAGGCCCGGCCGTCCGGCAGATGCCCACGGCCCCGGCGCTTTTTCAATCCGTCCGCCGTAAAATTGGAATGTCCGCAAACCAGTGGTTGGAGGCAGAAAAAATGACTACCGCATCCCCGCATGCACATGGCATTCATTTCGGGCGTGCAGACGTCCAGAATGCCGGCATGGGTGTAGGTATTCTCCTGATATTGGTGGGTGTCCTGGGCTTCATCCCGGGCGTCACCTCCCGGTACAGCGAATTGGTGTTCCTGGGGCCTAATTCCCACGCCATGTTCCTTGGCCTGTTCCAGGTGTCCATGCTGCTCAATATTGTGCAGCTGGCCATCGGTGCGACGGGCTGGGCGATGTCCCGCACAGAACATGGCGCACGTAATTTCCTCCTGGGAGCCGGCGCGCTGTATGTCATCCTTGCCATCTTCGGGCTCAGTGTCGGAGTTGATTCGGCGGCCAACTTCCTGTCGTTCAACATGACGGACAACTGGACCCACCTTGTGCTGGGCGTAGCGATGGTTGCTGCTGGCTGGCTGTTCTCGCGGAGCATGGCCGGCGAGAGGAAATAGACCCGGACATTACCAGCCGGGAAATAGGAGCCGCGAATGAGGAAAGATCCATAAGTTCTGAATATTCGTCCTACTGGCTGGTGCAGTTGACGCGGCCCCGCGAACAGCTGCACCGGCTTTCTTTGTGTCCGGGACGGTTCCCGGCGTCGTTCCTTGCGGACTGTGCGCCAGCGGCGGGTGCCGTCTGTGCCATCCGTTTCGCTGCCGGGCACCCGCCTTGCTCCTTCAATAGGTGGTGGCGTTCGGCAGGATGGACGGCGCCGAGGGCGGCTGGCTGAAGTCAAAGTCCGCCTGCAGGTCACCGAGCAACGGGTTGTCCTCCCTGACACCGGGGCGGGGGTCGGGACGACCGTCCGTTGCCGGATCGAGTCGCTGCCCGTTGAGGAAGTCGTCTTCGATGAACTTGATGTACGCGTCGTGGCTGAGCACCCGGTGGTCGATATACCCTTTTTTGGCGTAGGGACTGATCACGATGCCCGGCACCCGCAGGCCGTAGCCGTTGCTATCGGCGACCGGGGGCATGACGTGGTCGTAGAAGCCGCCCCAGTCGTCCCACGTGAGAAAAATTGCCGTGCTGTCCCAATCCGGACCGCTCATGATCGTGTTGATCAGCCCTGTGACGTAGGCCTGGCCCGTGCTGATGTTTGCCGGTGGATGCTCACTGACCTTGTCAGTGGGCGAGATCCAGGAGACCGCGGGCAACGTGCCGTTGCGGGCGGCTTCGTAGAAGTTTCCGAGCGGTTGGATGTTACCCAGTTCCCCGTCCTCCTTGACGGTATCGAAATATGGCAATGGGTTCCATGACCCCGGCGTTTTAGCGTCCTGACTCACCGGCACGCAGGTGGCAGCGTCATTCCGGCAGTCCGGTTCCGTGCCGCCGAACACGTAATAGGCCCAGGGTATGTGCTGCTTGTGGAGCAGATACGTCAGATCGGTCCAGGCATAGTCGGGCAGCTCCAGCACCTTGGCGGCGTCCGTGAGTTTCTTCTTGAGCGCGGGCGGGACCGATGCACTGTCAAGGGCGTCCCGGCAGTGCGCGTACGAGTCAGTGGGTTTGCAGTTGTCTTCAATCAGCTGGTGCAGCCCGGCCGCGATATCCGCACTGATGCCGGCCGCCTTGAGGGCGTCCTGGCAGGCCCGAAGCTGCTCGCCTTGCTGGCATTTCCCGATCAGCGTATTCCTGATGACTTTGTTGTCCGGGGCGCCGGCGGGATTCTGCAGCTCGTTGACACAGGATGCGGGATCCCCGGCCTTGCTGCACCGGGCTGACCATTCGGAGACGAGGTACAGGTGCGCCGGGAGGCTCCAGGCTGAGCCGGCGGCGAACATGTGGTCCTGAAGGGTGAAGTTCTTCGCGTACGCCCAATAGTTCGGCAGGTCCCGTCCGTCGTGGTAACCCAGAACGTCGGTGTGTTTGGCGAACGCGCAGTCAGTTGCAAGGGGCTTGCACCCTGCCAGGCCTTTCTCGGCCTGGGCAACGAAGCCGTCCATTTTTCCGTTGTTGATATCTTCGATTGAGTCGTCACTGCTGTGGGGGCCGCCGGCGTTTTTGTCAGCGGGGTTGTAATAGGGCCTGGTGCAGGTGCCGTTGCCGGGGTCCGGCAGGCAGACTGAGGGCACGCCGTTCACCATCTGGATACCGTCGGCACCGGGGAAGGTTCCAAAGTAGCTGTCGAAGGAACGGTTCTCCTGGGTAATGATCACAACGTGCTTGATCTTGGAGATCCCTGCCGCGCTGGTTTGCCCGTTGAGCACTTTGCCTGGGACGGTTGGCTCGACTGAAAAGAAGGATGCCGCGATGGCAAGCAGGACAACAGCCAGTACAGCCCAGGCTGAGCGGCCTCTTCGAGGTCGCACACTAGCGACTGGCATGGTAGACATCGGCGCCGAATGAGTTCACGCCCGGATCCCCGGCAGAGCCCAGGCGTGGGAGGGAGAAGAAGTCTTCGACGCTGGCCAGGAGACTGTAGTGATTGTAGGGCCGGTCCGATGACGTCCCGCCGCTGCTGAAGGGCGAGAGTACCAGCGTGCCCACCTTGCCTCCCTCGGTGCCGCCAGCCACCCCCGGGGGCCCGGCCGCTCCGCCGTCGGCTTCGTCGAAAGCGATGATAAGCATCCCGTCCTGGCGGTAGGCCGGCGGGTTCATGATGGCGGGCACCTGCAGGCTGAGCCAGCGATCGGCGGCGGCGAGACCCCCTGGAGTCCCGTCCGCGCAGGGACTGTCGTGGCCGTCGTGGCACAGATTGGGTGTGATGTAGGGAAGGTTGGGCGTGGTGGCGACCGACTTCAGGTCCCCGGCGACGGCCGCCAGGTCAACGTCGTTCTTCCTGCATTCAGGGGACGACGTGATGGACTCAAAGTACACGAACGGGTTGTGGCTGGTCGCATATTGGTCACCGTCGACGGCGAGACGATGATTGTCCCTCGCTCCGAGCGCCGGGTGTTTGCAGGGCGTCTTCATATCTTCTATATACCCTTTCCAGCTCTTCCCGGCCGCGGTGAGCTGCCCCGCGACGGTCGGAACTGATGCTGGGTAAACGCACCCGTCACCTTCGGCCTGACCACGGTCAGTGGTCGCTGCCTGGACGAACAGGGCATAAAAGGGGCAGTCCTTCCGCGTCATTGCGTTCGGTGGCTGACCCGATATTTCGGCGAGGTAGTTCGGTGTCGAGTTGTGGGCGATTCCGTAATACTCCTCGAGCAGGACACCCTGCGAGCGCAGGGGCCCGGACAGGTACGGAGCGGCAGAAAACGGACCCCATGCCTCGTCGTAGCCCTTGTTCTCAAGGTTGATCACAAATACGTGCCCCGGCGTTCCGGACGGCACGCTTGCCTTGGACGGCTCGCAGGCGGTGGCCGTCATGGCGGGCAGTATCGCGAGGAGCAGCAGCCGGAGCGCATGCTTCTTCCCGGACTTGCGGAGAGACCCAACCGGACTGCGGTTTATCAACCCCGTTTCCTCCTTGGCCTGATCACGAGGATTCCTGAACTGTCCCACATCGAAGTCCGGATTCATACGGAAGATCCCTGCCAGTTTCCTGTGAAACAGCCAGATCGGTAGCGGACGAATGTCTGTGGCTCCGGGGGGATTCTTTGAGTCCCGTCGTGCCCTAGACGATGGGAACGGCAAGGCGTAGCCTGATGTTCCAGCGCCGAGGGGGTGGACCGGGTGGGGGCAAGACTGCTGATGTCTTTCCGGGCTGGCCTCCGCCCCCTGATAATCGCCGTATTTGCCGCCCTGGCTTGGCTCATCTGGGGGGCCGCCGCCGCCCAGGCCGCAGTTCCTGCCCCGGACACCGGACTCGCTGATCCCCTGACCGCCGCGGCCACGCCCGTGGTGGGCGGAGCCCCGGACCCGGCCACCGGTCTCCCGGCCGCATTACCCCCGCTCCCCCTGGTCCAGACGCCACTCCAGCTTCCTCCCCCGGACGTGCTGCCGCTGCCTGGGCCGTTGCCCGGCCTGGTGCAGGTTCCCGCCCCCGTTTCCGTCACTGTGCCGCTGCCTGAGCCGTTGCCCGGCCTGCTTCCGCTTCCGACGCCGGCACTTGGCCTGGTATCGATAGCGGCACCGAGCGGCCCGGCGGCGGCCGCCGCGCCGGGCGGCGAAGTCACCGATCTGCCCGCTGTATCGGAACCCACGCAGGTCGCCCCTGTTACCGTGGCCGCCGGCACTCCCGGTGATCTCGACGCCGGCGCCGCGGCCCCCGCGGGGAAGTTCGGTTTCGTTCCCGCCCAGGATCTGCCTGGAGCCGGCGCCCGTCCCGCGGCGGTCCCGGGTCCGCCTGCTCCTTCCAGCCCGCCTGCCACGCCCGACCTGCTGAAGATCTCGGCGGGCCTGACGGGCAATGGCGGTCCCGTATCCCCCGGCGGCCTGGGCGCAGCGGATATCGCCGGTTCTTGGCCCGCACTCCCGGCAACCACCGGTTCCATCAACCGGCCGGCCGCTGAGGCACCGCCCGCCAGCCCTGCCTTCGACCCTGGTTCTTCTCCCGACTGAACGGTCACCCCTGCCCTTTTTGAGGCAGGCCATGACCACCGTGCGCCGTCGGCGACCGGATACAGAATTCAGTCAGGAGAAACAGCCATGTCCATCAACATCCCTAAGATCAGTCCTGCCCGCGCCCGTTCCGCCGTAGGCAACTGGCCCGATCCCATGTGCGGGGTCCGCTAAGGGGCGCCGGTGAGTGGCGGGAAGAGGGGTGCTGCGAACCCGCCCTCCCCTTCCCGCCATCCGGAGCGGCCTTGACGC
The DNA here is from genome assembly GCA_036565085.1 of Arthrobacter sp. GTDB lineage: Bacteria > Actinomycetota > Actinomycetes > Actinomycetales > Micrococcaceae > Arthrobacter. Next base: position 1,367 of record DATCNU010000077.1, on the reverse strand, counting down.
CGGCCCCAAGACGGCTCTGTGCAGCCGCCGCCGGGCGTCAGCTCTGTTGCCGCAGGCAAATATCGCCCAGCCTCTGGACTCTTTGGAGGGAGCCAATCAGACTGACTACAGCAGGTGCCCTGCAGGCCGGAACGTTCCAGCCTGCAGGGATTGGGCGGCTGCGTCCATTGGGGTGCGGCCGTGATGCCTGTTCCATAACATTGAAAGGCTTGGTCATGCCGGACTTGTCAGCGTTCTTCCCGCTCATTGCAGCCATTCTCGGGGCACTCGTCGTGGTTGCCGCCATTTGGGTGGCCGTAAAACTGACGTGGAAAGTGGCGGAACCCAATGAGGCCCTCATCATCTCCGGGCTCACGCGCGGCTCCCTTGAGACAAGGGAGGGGATGGACTTCAAGATCGTGACGGGCAAGGGTGCCCTGGTCTTTCCGGGCCTCCAGACGGTCAGGACGTTATCGCTCACGCTGAACGAAACCGAGCTCAAGGTTTCGTGCGTGACGTCCCAGGGCATCCAGGTCATTGTCGAAGGCGTCGTGATTTACAAAATCGGTGATGCACCGCCCTTCATTGCAAACGCGGCCAGGCGTTTTCTCGGCCAGCAACCCAAAATGGAAAGCCAGGTCTATAACGTCTTCGAGGGGCACCTGCGGTCCATTATCGGCAGCATGACCATGGAAGAAATCATCCGTGAGCGGGACAAGCTGGCATCGCAGGTCCGGGGCGCCAGCGGCATCGAAATGGAGAAGCTTGGCCTGGTAGTCGATTCCCTCCAGATCAAGGACCTGCAGGATCCCACGGGCTACATCCAGAACATCGCGAAGCCGCATATTGCCCAGGTGAAGATGGAGGCCCGCATCGCCGAGGCCACCAGGAACCGTGAGGCGGCGGAGAAGGAAGCCGAGGCCGCAGCGCTCATCGCCGACGCCCAGAGCGTGTCCGCGATCAGGCAGTCAGTGGCGCAGGCCAACGCCGAAAGGGCCAAGGCCAACGCCGCCCAGGCCGGTCCGCTGGCCGACGCAACGGCACGACAGCAGGTGGTGGTACAGGAGACGGAGGTGGCCAAACTCGAGGCGGACCGCGAGGAGCAGAAACTCCAGACCACCGTGCGGAAACCTGCCGACGCCAAAGCGTACGCCAAGCGTACCGATGCCGAAGGCCAGAAAGCGGCCGACATCAGTGCCGCCGAGGCGCTGGCCCGCAGGACCGAACTTGAAGCCCAGGCCAATGCGCGGCGGACAGAACTCCAGGCCCAGGCGAACGCCACGGCGGCCGCGGCCGCCGCGGGAGCCACGAAAGTCACCGGCGAGGCGGAGGCGGCAGCCACCAGAGCCCGCGGTGATGCCGCCGCGTCCGCCATCAAGGCCAAGGCC
>DATCNU010000076.1:0-2323 GCA_036565085.1 Arthrobacter sp. | reverse complement strand
CACCGAACTCCGTGATGCCCTCTCGCTGCTGGGCGCCACCCTGGAATCCACCGCTGACGGAATTCTGGTGGTGACGGCCGATGGGCGAATTGCCGGCTCCAATGAGCGGTTCGCTATCCTCTGGGGCATCCCGGCGGAGCTCCTGGCCTCCCACGACGACGGCAGAGTGATGGCCTTTGTCCTGGATCAGCTGGCCAACCCGGACAGCTTCGTGGACAAGGTGCGTGAGCTGTACGCCGATCCCGGCGCCGAAAGCCTGGACGTCCTGGACTTCCGTGACGGACGCACTTTTGAACGCTACTCCCGGCCCCAACGTGTCGGGGAAGAGATTGTCGGGCGGGTCTGGAGTTTCCGTGATATCACTGCCCGCCGCCGGGCGGAGGAGCAGGCGCGGGAGGCTCTCGCGCAGCTGGAAGGCCTCGGCGCCATTGTCGAATCCTCCACGGACGCGATCATTGGCAAGACACCCGAGGGCCTTATCACCAGCTGGAACCCCGGGGCTGTGCGGCTGTACGGGTACGCTGCCGCCGAAATGATGGGCCGCGACGTCCGGATCCTCATTCCCGACCATCACCGCCAGACCGAGGACGCTTTGATGGCTGCGGTCATGGACGGCGGGCAGGCCCGCAGCTTCGAGACGGACCGGGTACGAAAAGACGGGTCCCACGTGCCGGTGTCCTTGACCATGTCCCCTATCCGCGGGAAACACGGGGTCCGCGGGATCGCGACCATCGGGCAAGACATCACGGCACGGAAGGCCGCTGAAGCGGAGCTCCTGGCTGCCCGTGAGACGGCGTTGGAATCGAGCCGGTTGAAGTCCGAGTTTCTGGCGACGATGAGCCATGAAATCAGGACTCCAATGAACGGCGTCATCGGGCTGACCGCGCTGCTGCTGGACACCCCGCTGGATGAGACGCAGCGCAAATACGCCGAAGGAGTCCATACGGCGGCGGTGGCCCTCCTGACCCTGATCAACGACATCCTGGATTTCTCGAAGCTTGAGGCCGGGAAGATTGACCTGGATGTCACCTCCTTTGATCCACGGAACCTGGTGGAGGAAATTGCCGGGCTCCTGTCTGAAACCGCCCAGGGCAAGGGCCTGGAACTCATCGCGTACTGCACCCCTGACGTGCCGGAGCGGCTGGCCGGGGACGCCGGACGGATAAGGCAGATCCTGTTGAACCTGGCCTCGAACGCCGTGAAATTCACCGCCTCCGGTGAGGTCGCCATCCGCGTGAACGTCGCGGAACAGGACGCAGGAAAAGCAGTGGTTCGGTTCGAAATCACTGATACCGGAATCGGCATCGAGCCTGCGGATCATTTGCGGCTGTTCGATTCTTTTTCCCAGGCCGATGCGTCCACCACCCGCCGCTATGGCGGAACCGGACTGGGCCTGGCGATTTGCCGGCGCCTGACCGAAGCGATGGGCGGAAAGATCGGGCTGAACAGCGCCCCGGGTAAGGGCAGCACATTCTGGTTCACGGTGCAGCTGCCCGTGGCTGAAGCCCCTGCCGGGGTTCCGGAGCCGTTGGTTACCAAAATGCTGGCCGGGCTGCGGGTGCTGGTGGTCGATGACAATGCCACCAACCGGCTCGTGCTCGTATCACAGCTGACCGCATGGGGGATGCGGCCGGAGGCCGTCGGGGACGCGGCCACGGCCCTGGACCGGTCCCTGACCGCGGCCGCCACCGGGCAACCCTACGACATCGCCGTGCTTGACATGTGCATGCCGGACATGGACGGGCTGGAACTGGCGCACGAGCTCAGCGCCGAACCCGCACTGCGGCGCATCCGGCTCATGATGCTGACCTCCACATCCCAGGTCACCAAGACCGAGCTGGCCGCGGCAGGCATCCGTGAATGGCTCACCAAACCCGTGCGCGGTTCAGAACTCCATGACCGGCTCGTGCGCCTGATGGCAGAGACCCTGCCGGCCGTCCCGGCGTCCGCAGCGGCCAGCGGCGCCCGGCCCGACATGCCTTCCCGGGGCCGGATCCTGGTGGTTGAGGATAATGAGGTGAACCAGCTCGTCGCCCGGGGCATGGTCGCCAAACTCGGCTACGAAGCCGACGTCGTTGCTGACGGCGCCGAAGCCGTCTCGGCCACAGCCACCCGGACCTACGCGGCGGTACTCATGGATTGCCATATGCCGGTCATGGACGGCTTCGAGGCCACGAAGGCCATCCGGGCCAGGGGAGACCACCCGTCACGCCTGCCCATCATCGCAATGACCGCCGGCGCCCAGGACGAAGACCGTCAGCGCTGCCTCGCGGCCGGCATGGATGCCTACCTCAGCAAACCCGTCGACCTGGCCGCCCTGGCC
>DATCNU010000075.1:0-8000 GCA_036565085.1 Arthrobacter sp. | reverse complement strand
CCGGTCACCTCAGGTGACCGGCCCGCCGTCGTTCGTTAAATACTCGACTTAATCCTTGGGGGTGCGCGGTTACTTCTTGCCCTGGTTGGCCACGGCCAGGATGGCGTCAGCGGCGGCCTCAGGGTCAAGGTACGTGCCGCCGCGGTTGATCGGCTGGAAGTCCTCGTCCAGGTCATAGACCAGCGGGATGCCGGTGGGGATGTTCAGGCTCGCGATGGCGTCGTCGCTGATACCGTCCAGGTGCTTGACCAGGGCGCGCAGCGAGTTGCCGTGGGCCGTGACCAGGACCGTCTTGCCCGCCTTGAGGTCTTCCTTGATGTCGGATTCCCAGTACGGCAGGAGGCGGACCAGGACATCCTTGAGGCACTCGGTGCGCGGCAGGGCGTCGCCGAGGTCCGCGTACCGGGGGTCGCCCACCTGGGAGAACTCTGAGTCATCGGCCAGGGGCGGCGGCGGGGTGTCATAGGAACGGCGCCACTCCATGAACTGCTCCTCGCCGTACTCCGCGAGGGTCTGGGCCTTGTCCTTACCCTGCAGAGCGCCATAATGGCGCTCGTTCAGACGCCAGTCGCGCTTGACGGGGATCCAGCCGCGGTCAGCCTTGTCCAGGGCGATGTTGGCCGTGTTGATGGCCCGCTTCAGGAGCGAGGTGTAGACGATGTCCGGAAGCACATTGTGCTCGACCAGAAGCTCGCCGCCGCGGGCTGCTTCTTCGCGGCCCTGGTCGTTGAGGTCAACATCCACCCAACCGGTGAACAGGTTCTTGGCGTTCCATTCGCTGTGGCCGTGGCGCAGCAGAATCAGCTTGTAAGTCATGATTTTCATCCTAGCCGAGGCACACAGTGGTCCGCCCAGCGTTACAGCACCGATGCCACGGCAACAATGTCACGGCGTCAGCACCGCAACGCTAAGGTTGGGCCCGTGGTGCAAAAAGCTGAGCGGGTGGCGCCCCCGCGGACATCGGGCAGGAACGGGCCCGGCAGGCCGGTCGGAAACATCACCCGCGGCACCACTAATCCCAACCGGATGCGCCGCGTTGACCGGTGGCTAACCGGACCACAGGCATGGCGGCTCCGTGACGCGGATGACCCCCTGGTGGTTGACCTGGGCTATGGCGCAACGCCCGCCACCGCCGTCGAACTCTTTGAACGCCTGGCAGCCGTGCGCGCCGATGTCCGCGTCTGCGGGATCGAAATCGAACCGGAGCGCGTCCGCCTGGCAAACGCCTTGGAGAGGCCCGGGCTGAGCTTCCTGGTTGGCGGCTTTGAACTCCCCGTGCCGGGCCGCCCGGTGCTGGTCCGCGCATTCAACGTGCTCCGCCAGTACGAAGAGGCGGACGTTGACCGGATCTGGCGGCTCGTTCAGGGCCGGCTTTCCCCCGGCGGCCTGTTCATTGACGGCACCTGCGATGAGATCGGGCGCCGGGTGACATGGATTGCCCTCGATGGGCAGCGGCCGCTGTCCCTGAGCATGTCCGTGCGGTTCGGCAGCTTCGTCCTGCCATCCGAAATTGCCGAGAGGCTGCCAAAGGCGCTCATCCACCGCAACGTCCCGGGGGAACGGGTCCATGACCTGATGCGGGCGATGGACCGTGCATGGCTGGAATCGGCCCCGCTGGCGCCGTTTGGGAACCGCCAGCGCTGGCGTGCCATGTGCAGGGCACTGCTCGACGCCGGGTGGCCGGTCCGGGACGGGCCGGCGCGTTGGCGGCTCGGGGAACTGACCGTGGGCTGGGAGGCTGTGGCGCCGTCGGGTTAGGAACCCGCTACCACGGGCCGTAGGGCCCGGTGTTGCGGCTGCCTCCGCGCCCGGCGTCCTTGACGGCGGGCCGCACATCGGCCAGATACACGGATGCGGCCACGACGGCTGCCAGACCGAACAGGCCCAGCGTGCCGAAAATTCCGCCGCCACTGCCCAGAAGCGAGAAGACTCCCACCACCGTGGCGCCACCCGTTAGTGCCAGCCAGAAGGTCTTGGTCCGTTTCCCGGTGGCTTCAAAGGCACCGGCTTTGTGCCGGATGCAGTCAAGCAGAGCCCACAGCTCCAGTCCGAGCGCCACCAGGGCAAGGATAAAGAACACTGCCTGCTCTACATACCGAATCATCAATTGACCGTCCACCATCCAAGCCTAGCCGTCCAGCGAGTCCAGCGCCTGCTTCAAGTCAGCCCAGAGGTCTTCGACGTTCTCAATCCCGACGCTGAGACGCACCAGGTTCTCCGGCACACTCAGCGGCTCGGCCGTGTGCCGGCGCCGTCGTTCGATCAGCGACTCCACGCCGCCCAGCGAGGTCGCCGGCAGCCAAAGCTGCAGCGCACCGACCAGCCTGTCTGCGGCATCGGCACCGCTGAGGCTCCCGGCGGGTGCGATCTGGACACAGACAATGGACCCGAAGCCGGACATCTGGGTCCTGGCACGTTCGTGGCCAGGGTCGGCGGGAAGCCCGGGAAAGCGGATGCTTTCAATCCGTGGGTGGCTGCGCAGCCTTTCCGCCAGCACAGCGGCAGATGACTGCGAGCGTTCCACGCGCAGGGCGAGGGTCCTCAGCCCCCGCAGCGCGAGCCACGCCTCGAAGGGCCCGGCTATGCCGCCGTGAATGATGCGGTGGTGCAGGAGAGCCGACCGGATGTCCGGATTCGGGGTCACCAGGGCCCCGAGGACAACGTCGGAATGCCCCGCCAGGTACTTGGTCACCGAGTGAACCACGACGTCGGAACCCAGTTCCAGGGGCCGCTGCACCAGGGGGGTCGAGAACGTGTTGTCCGTGACAACGATGGCGCCGGCCCGGTGGGCGGCGGCAGTGAGCTCCCGGATGTCTGCTATCCCCAGCATGGGGTTGGTGGGGCTTTCAAGCCACAGCATGCTGGCCGCCCGGGCCCCTGGCCCTTGCGGTGCCAGCTGTTCCTTCACGGCGTCCGTATCCGCGATGTCCACGGTGCGGAGTTCCAGGAAGCCTTTCTGGGCAAGCTCGTTGGCCATGACCAGGGACCCCGAGTAGCTGTGCGAGGGCATGACGAGGATGCCTCCGGCCGGCACCAGGGACAGGGCTGAGCTCACCGCTGCCAGTCCGGACGCGTAGAGAAGGCCCGGGAGTGCGGAACCCTCAAGCTGGGCCAGGGCTTCTTCAAAGGGGTCCCAAGTCGGGTTGGAGTAGCGGCCGTAGCCACGATCCCCGTCAGACAAGGGTCCGCTGCCGAAGTACGTGGAGGACAGCACGATCGGCGGGTTCACTGGTTGGTCCCGCTCGCGCGGCGGCCGGCCGGCGGCAACAACCACGGTCTCGGCCGACAGGGATGCTGCGTGCTGTTCAGAAAGACTCATGCAGAAAGCGTACTTTGGAGCCCGGTGCGGCGTTACGCGGCTGACCGGCAGATCCGCCACGGTCCGGAGACACCGCCCAAGGGTACCCGCCAATGGGTGATTGTCAGCAGGGGTCGGTAGGCTTGTTAAGTGACTAATCAGAGCCCCGGACTTTTCATCGCGTTTGAAGGCGGCGACGGCGCAGGAAAGTCCACGCAGGCGGCTCAACTGGCCCATGCGCTGGAATCCCGTGGCCTGACGGTCCTGCGCACGCGCGAGCCGGGCGGGACACCGATTGGTGAAAAGCTGCGCTCCCTGGTCCTTGACCACGGCAATGGCCGTATCGATGCCCACACCGAGGCCCTCATCTTCGCGGCTTCGCGCGCAGCCCACGCGAGCCAGGTCATCCGCCCGGCGCTGGAGCGCGGCGAAATAGTCCTTAGCGACCGGTATATCGACTCCTCGGTGGCCTATCAGGGTGCCGGACGGGATCTTGGCACCGACGCCGTACGCTCACTCAATGAATGGGCCACTGCCGGCCTGCAGCCCGACCTCACGGTGCTTCTGGACGTGGATCCTGCCGCTGGCCGCCTGCGCCGCACGGCCGGGGAGGCCGCCGAGGACCGCCTGGAATCAGAGGCGGATGAGTTCCATACCCGCATCCGGGCGGCCTTCCTCGAACTCGCAGCCAGCCGTCCGGCCTCGTACCTCGTGCTGCCGGCGCAGCTGCCCGTAACCGAACTCGCGGAACGCATCCTGGCGCGCGTGGAACGGCTGCTTGCGTCCGCGGGCCGTGGTGCCGCTTGACTGTCTGGGACGACCTCCAGGGCCAGCCCGCCGTCGTCGAACAGCTCCGCCAGGCGTCCATGGGCGACGGGCTGACCCATGCCTGGCTGTTCACTGGACCGCCCGGATCCGGCCGCTCCAATGCTGCCAAGGCGTTTGCCGCCGCCCTCAACTGCGATCAGGAGGACGTGCGCCTGCGCGGGTGCGGGGAGTGCACCGCCTGCCACACCATCCTCGGTGAGACCCATTCGGACGTCACATTCGTGCGTACCGAGAAGGTCACCATCACCATTGACGAGGCCAGGGAACTTGTGTCCAAGGCCGGGAACAGGCCGTCGTCCGGGCGGTGGCGGATCATCGTGGTGGAGGACGCGGACAGGATGGCCGAGCGCACTACCAACGTGCTGCTGAAGGCGATAGAGGAACCCACGCCCCGGACTATCTGGATGCTGTGTGCTCCGTCGCCGGCTGACGTCCTGGTCACCATCCGTTCACGCTGCCGTGCCGTAGCACTGCGGGTGCCGCCAGCCGCCGACGTCGCCGCATTGCTGGTCAAGCGCGACGGCGTGGATCCCGCCCTTGCCGAGCAGGCAGCCCGGGCGGCGCAAAGCCATGTGGGGATCGCGCGGCGGCTGGCGCGGGACCCTGAGGCCAGGGAGCGCCGGCTGGAAACCGTGCGGGTTCCGCTGGGACTGCGCGGCGTCACGGCGGCTGTGATGATGGCGGACAAGCTGGTGAAGATCGCCACGGCCGAGGCCAACAGCTCCAATGAAGAGCGGGACGCAGCCGAGAAGAAAGCGCTCCTGGCAACGCTGGGCGCCCCGGAGTCCGGAACCCTTCCGCCGGGTATGCGGAGCCAGGTCAGGCAGCTTGAGGACGACCAGAAACGACGGGCCAAACGTTCCGTTACTGATTCCCTCGATCGGACCCTGACGGATCTTTTGTCCTTTTACCGGGATGTGCTGATCATCCAGCTTGGGAATGCTGTGGAGCTGGTGAACGTTGAGCTGAGGGGTGAGCTGGAGGATTTTGCGCGGCGTTCAACGCCCGAAACCACCCTGGCCCGCATGGACGCCGTCAACAAAGCCCGCGAACGCATCACCACCACCAACGTCGCTCCACTGTTGGCCATTGAATCCATGGCAGCCAGCCTGATCTAGCCCCTTTCCAAGGAGACCGCACGATGACTGCCCACCCCCTGCCCGCACACACCCGATCCCTGGTGATTGGACTGCGGGCCGCCGGCGCCCTGGTTCTGGCCATGGTGCTGGCCTCGTGCAGCCTCCTCGACGGCGGCAACCAGGATAAGGGGCCCGCGACAGTCAAAGCGGACCCCTCGATCGTGGCGTCCGCACCTGCCGGGCTCGACTCCTTCTACTCGCAGGCGGTTGTGTGGCAGCCCTGCGAAAACGGTTTTGAGTGTGCCAAGGTCACCGTGCCGCTGGACTATGACAAGCCCGCCGGCGGCACCATCCAGATTGCCGCGCTGAAGGCTCCCAGCACGGGCAAGAAGACCGGGAGCCTGCTGGTCAATCCGGGTGGACCAGGCGCTTCCGGCTACGACTTCGTCAAGGACGCCATCGCCACGCATTTCTCCCAGTCGGTGCGGGACAAATTCGACATCGTCGGCTTCGACCCCAGGGGGGTCAAGCGGTCCTCCCCCGTCACCTGCATGACGGACGCCGAGCGCGACGCGGCCCGCGCCAAGAACTATGCCTTGGACACCGACGCCGGCCTGGCAGCCGCCCTGGCAGACAACAAGGCGATCGGGGCTGCGTGCGCGGCCCAGACGGGGCCTTCACTGGGGCACATCGATACCGTCAGTTCGGCCAAGGACCTGGACATCCTCCGTGCGGTGGTCAATGACGCAAAACTCAACTACCTGGGCTACTCCTACGGCACGTTCCTCGGGTCCACGTACGCATTACTCTTTCCGGACAACGTTGGCCGGATGGTGCTCGACGGCGCCCTTGATCCGTCCATCAGCAACGAGGACCTGACCAGCGGCCAGGCCCGCGCCTTCGAAAAGGCCATCCACACCTACGTTGCCGATTGCCTCCAGCAGGACGGCTGCCCCCTCCGCGGGAGCGTTGACAACGGCGTCCAGCAGATCCGCGATCTGATCAACGCCGTCCAGGAAACTCCACGCACCGCCAAGGAAGGACGCGTTGTCAATGGGACCATGTTTGTCAGCGGGCTGATCACGCCGCTGTATAACAACGAGAGCTGGCCCGCCCTGACCCAGGCGCTCGCGGCCGCCATGACCGGGGATGTCAGCCTGATGCTCCGCCTGGCAGACCTCGGAGCGGACCGCTCCTCCAACGGCACCTACACGTCCAACTCAACGTTCGCCTTCAACGCCATCAACTGCCTGGACTACCCGATGGTCTCCGACCCCGCCGGCATGCGCGCCGAAGAGCAACGACTGGAGAAGGACTCCCCCACGCTGGGGTACTTCTTCGCCTACGGCGGCACCAACTGCGCCGACTGGCCGTATCCGAACGTGCGGACCCCGGCGCCCGTGAAGTACACCGGCGCGTCCCCGATCGTGGTCATCGGCACCACCGGCGATCCTGCAACCCCGCTGGACTGGGCCGCATCCCTGCGCAAACAGCTGGAAAACGCCTCGCTCCTGACGTGGCGGGGCGAAGGCCATACTGCCTACGGCAGGTCCAACAGCTGCATCGGCGACGCAGTGGACGGCTACTTCGTGGATGGCAAGGTGCCTGCCGACAACACCATCTGCTGAGCCAGCCGGCCGAGCCATTTTGACCCGCTGCGGGGACTCTATTACAGTTGACTCTTGCATGATCCGGCCGGTTCTTCCGGCCGAATCCGTGCGGTGCTTCCTTAGCTCAGTCGGTAGAGCGTTTCACTCGTAATGAAAAGGTCATCAGTTCGATTCTGATAGGAAGCTCGGGATAAACCCCGTGTTGTCGTTGATTTCGACGATGACGCGGGGTTTTTCGCTGGTTAAGCCGGAACCTCCGTTTTGAGGCCGTGCCACATCCAAGGCACGCTTTGACCTCCTTTCAAGAAGTGTTGGCGATCAGGTGAAGCGACCGCAGCCCGCGGGATGGGACGCCCGACCGGCAGCGGGAGGCAGCGGGGAGCAGCGGACAAGGGGCAATGATGTCTTGTTGGAACCGAGCTGCGTTGGCTCTCCGGTTCGTAGACTGGAGGCATGTCCCCCCGGGGTCTGAAGGTACCCATAATCCCAGGGCTGCTGGCGGCCCTGGCTCTTGCCGGCTGCTCCTACGAGGACCTCGATAAGCCGCTCCCTGGACCTTCGCCTTCTGACTCCGCAGAGGTTTCGGCCGCTGAAACAAGGAACTACGATGTTCTGAAACGGATGCTCGGGGAGCCTGCAGGCCCGGTCATTCTTGAGGACTCCGGGCCATTGGACGGGCCGGAACGCGGTTTCGGCTCGGGGGCAGATCTGGATGCGCCGGGTCAGTACATGGTCAGTGCTGCCTGCGTCGGCGCGTCCGATGCGCGCATGTATGTTGCGCAGGAAGACACACAAACGGGCTTCAGGTTCTATGAGATCGCGGTGACCTGCTCACTTGGAGTCCACACCCAATTTATCGAGCTGAAACAAGGCTACGTTGCCGCGCACCTATTGCTCCCCGGCCCTGGAGACACACCCTGGACCGGAGCTGTAGGCGGCCTGCGTATCACCGACATGACTGCCCCATAGACGGATCGACAACCACGGGAGCCTGGACAAACAATGCTGGCAAGCCAAGCCGCCCCAAATACGGTGATCGTAGTTGGGTTACGTCCCGTGGAGTGGTGTAGATCTCCGCAGTTGCGCGTTGCTCCGGCAACGTAGTGAGCCATCGTGCGATGGTCAGTGAGTACCGATCAAAGAACTCACAAAGGACACAAACACACGATGGCTCTAGACCAGTCT
>DATCNU010000074.1:0-2362 GCA_036565085.1 Arthrobacter sp. | reverse complement strand
GACTATTGCCCCCGTAATGGGGGCCCCGGTTATACCTCCCGTTGCGCCTGGTCCAAGGCTTTCGACCAGGTCCCGCGTCTTGGAGCCGTCCCGGCCAAGAATCTGGACCGGGTTATTGCCCCGCAGCATCGTCATGGCGAGTGCGCGGGCCATATGCCCGCTGCCGAGGATGGTGATGTTTGTCATGGTCTTCCTTTGATGGGAACGCCGTCTGCATGTGCATCCAGTAGACACTGTTGCCATGTTCAGGCAACAGGGACGAAAGCCCCTGAACCTGGTGGCCGGGGGGCTTAAGGCACTGGCCGTCCGGTACCTCAGGGGCACACTGGTGACGTGGAGCGATGACAGGGGATAAGACGTGAGAGAGCACGAAATACTGGCCGGGGCGGACAGCTCCAGCACGGGCCGGGGGGCTGCAGACTGGGCTGCGCAGAGGGCGAGCGGACGGGGCCTTCTCTTGCACTTGGTGCGAGTGGTACCCGAGCCTTCGTACTACAGGGTTCCGGCACAGTACGGGGAGGCGGTGGCCAGGGCCCAGGCGCTGCTGGCCCTTGAGCGCGACCGGTTGGCGGCGCGGTATCCGGCGCTTCAGATCCTCACCACCTGGCGGCCGGGAGAGCCGGAACGGGTGCTCAGCCTGCTGTCGGTTGCCGCCGAGATTGTGGTTCTCGGTTCGGACCGTACAGCGGACAGGGGCGGGGAGGGATTCGGGTCAGTGAGCTTCCAGGCGGCAGTCCTGTGCCGAAGTCCCGTCGCGGTCATTCCCGCGCCGACGGCGGCGAACCCTACCGGCGTGGTGGTCGGCTTCGACGGATCGCCTGATTCCGACGTTGCCCTGAAGATGGCGGGGGAGGAGGCAAGCCGGGCAGGCGAGGGACTGACAGTGCTGCATGCGACGCCGAAAACGATGGCACCGGGCATCCATCGGCCTGATCCCCAGGGACTGCTCTCGGCAGCGGCCGGCCGCATCCGGGATGTGTTTCCGGGGCTCCCTGTCCGTGAAGTGCTGGAATCGGATGATTCACCTGCCGATGCGCTTGTGCGTGCCGCAACACAGGCCAGCCTGCTGGTCATTGGCTGCTGGGGAAGCAGCGGTCTTCGGAAACCCATCGGTTCCATCGCCGAAAAGGTCCTCATGCAACTGCCTTGCCCCATAATCATCACGCGGCCTGCGTCTCAGCCGGCTCCCTGACTCCAGCCGGCAGTTTGCCGTTTCCAGACGTGACCTTTGGCACTACAGACCGGCGCACCCGCGGCGTAACCCTGGAGGAGACTCAGCAATGCGTGTTGCTGGCCACGTCGATGTTTCGATCACCGGAGGAGACGCATGAAAGCCCGCTCAATCACGATGCTCGTTCTCGGCATTCTATTCTCGATGCTGGGTACCGGGCTGCTCATCGGCGGCATAGCTGCGTCCTGGGTCAACTCACTCCAGAACGACGGCGGCTACCTCTCGTCTCCGAAGGAACGGTTCGAGGTTGGTTCCTCGGCCATCGTCGGTGCGGGGCCGGACAGTATACGTGACACCGCCTACCCGGCGCCTTTGCCCTTTGATGTGGGCAGCATCCGGATCAGCGTGGCATCCGCCAATGCCGGCAAAGAGACTTTTGTGGGAATAGCTCGCAGGGCCGACGTGGAGCAGTACCTCTCCGGTGCCAACTATTCCCAGCTGCTCAACGTACGTTTCCGGCCTTTCCACGTGGAATATCGGGAAACGCAGGGTTCACAGCGGCCCGCGCCTCCGGCTGAACAGAATTTCTGGGTGGCCTCGGCCTCGGGAGCGGGTGAGCAGCATCTGGACTGGAACATCCAACCGGGGAACTGGTCGGTGGTCGTGATGAATGCCGACGCCAGCCCTGACGTCCGCGTGGATCTTCGTGCCGGGTTCCGGTCTGATCTCTTTGGCCCGATAGCCGCCGGCCTGCTGGCAGCGGGAGCCGTGTTGCTGGCAGTGGGTGTTCCTCTGCTGATCTTTGGAGCGCAAGGGCTGGGCAGGGGTATGCCCGGGCCTGTTCCGTTGCCCGCGTCCCCAGCGTCGGCGGCGTACCGTGGTCCCGCCCCTCAGGCAGCCCGCCCCCCTGACGTTGCCGAGACGGCGCCGTATCCGGCGCGGCTCCGGGGGGACCTCGACCCCGTGCTGTCCAGAGGACTGTGGCTTGTGAAGTGGTTCCTGGCCATACCGCACTTTGTTGTGCTGTTCTTCCTCTGGTTCGCGTTCATCGTCGTGACGGTCATCGCCGGTTTCTCGATTCTGTTCACAGGCCGTTTCCCACGATCCCTGTTCAATTTCAACGTAGGCGTCCTCCGCTGGAACTGGCGGGTGGCGTTCTATGCCTACTCGGCGCTCGGAACAGACAGGTAC
>DATCNU010000073.1:0-4921 GCA_036565085.1 Arthrobacter sp. | reverse complement strand
GGAAGACGACTGGACCGTGGTGACCACCGACGGTAAGCGCTCCTGCCAGTGGGAGCACTCGGTTGCCGTCCACGAGAAGGGGATCTGGGTACTCTCAGCCCCCGACGGCGGCGCGGAGCACCTGGTGCCCCTCGGCGTCGTTCCCGTCCCGGTCCCTTAGGTCCGGTGATCGAGCTTGTCGTCCGGTGATCGAGCTTGTCGAGATCCAGGTTTCGACAGGCTCAACCTCCGGGGCCGCTTCCGGCGTCAGGCCTTGAGCTTGGGCTTGACGTCCCTGTCGTAGATGCCCTGCAGCGTCGTCTTCAGGTCGGTCATGGTGGTCTTGACGTCGCCTTGCTGCGTGAGGATCTTGGCCGCAGCTTTCGCCATCTCCTGGTCGGCGCCGGGCAGGAACACCCGGGCGTTGTCCTGGATCTTGGTGACTGCCAACTGGTCCATGGCCGTCTTGATCTGCGGCGTCTTAGCAAGCACGGCAGTCATATCCGCCGACTTACGGATGGGCATGTAGCCGGTGGCGGCGGAGAACGCAGCCGTGCTGTCCGGCTGCGTGATGTATTTCAGGAACGTTGCCGCGGCCAGCTGTTCCTCCTTGGTGATGCCGCTCGGGATTCCGAGGCCGGCTCCGCCGGTAGGGCAGACGTTGGTTTGCGCCTTCGGTCCGCCCGGCAGGAAACCCACACCCACGTTGAACTTCGCAGACTTCAGGACGCCCAGCAGGGAACCGGTGGAGGAGATGGTGGAGGAGGTCAGCCCAGCGGAGAAATCGTCCGCGGCCTCCTTCGAGGAAACGCCCGCCCAACCGTTCTTGTAGATCGAGTCCTGCGCCCACTGCAGGGCCTCCACCGACTCGGCCGAGCCACACGTGATATCCCAATCCTTGGACCAGCCGCCGCCCCAACCCCAGAGGTTGTTCTGCAGCGTCCAGCCGGCGTAACCCGCGAGGGCCGGGTAGATGTAGGCGTACTGCGCGCCGGAACTGGCCTTGAGTTTGGGCGCCCACTCGCCGAACTCATCCCAGGTCTTGGGTGCCCGGTCCGGCAGGCCCGCTGCTTGGAAGTGATCCTTGTTGTAATAGAACAGGGGCGTCGAGCGGCCATAGGGGAGCGCCCAGTGCTTGTTGTCGTACTTGTAGTCATCCACCAGGGACTGCTGGAAGTCGTCCATCTGGACGTCCAGCTGCTTGGTCAGACCGTCCAGCGGAACGATGCTGCCATTGATGTAGTAGCGGAACCACCAGACATCGGACAGGACCACCACGCCCGGGAGGCCTGATTTCGCTGCCTGCGCGGTCTGGAACTTCTGCGCGATCTCTTCGTAGTTGGCGCCGGCTGTGATCAGGTTGACGGTGATGTCCGGGTTCTGGGCGTGGAATTTATCAATCAGGGTCTTCTCGACGTCCTGCGACTGGCCCGGGTGGCTGGACCAGAAGTCGATCTTCGAGGCCGGCTTCACGCCGCTGTAGTCAATGTCGGGGGCCTGGCTGGTTGCCTGTCCACTGGTGGTGGTGGACGGGCCCCCGCAGGCTGCGAGGGCAGCCGCGGAAGCCGTGGCGCCGGCCAATCCAAGGAAGTGCCTCCGGTCGAGGTTCAGTGTCATGACGGGTCCTTTCGGTTGGTGCCTTTGTGAGGTTGTCGAAGTTCGACGGCGGCCGGGCGGCTTAGCCCGTCACGCTGCCCTGGGTGAGGCCTGCCACGATGTAACGCTGCAGGGCGGCGAACACGATCAGGATGGGGACGATGACAAGTACTGCGCCGGCCATGAGGATGCCCCAGCCGGAGGCGTTTCCTTCGTTGTTCTGGAGAAGGGTCAGTCCGACCGGAAGGGTCATGGTTTCCGGCCGGTCGGTGATGATCAGGGGCCAGATGTAGTCGTTCCACTCGGTGACGATGGTCACCAGCGCAACCGTGGCGATGGAGGGCACCGAGACGGGGACCACTATCTGCCAGAGCCGCCGCCAGTGGCCTGCACCGTCGATCTCGGCGGATTCGAGGATGGAAGCCGGCAGCGTCATGAAATGCTGGCGCAGGAGGAACGTGCCGAAGGCTGTTCCCAGGCCTGGCAGGATAATTCCCCAGAGCGTGTTCTTGCCGCCGATCCCGGCGACCAAAATGAAGTTGGGCAGGATGGATACCTGCGGCGGCACCATGAGGGCCACGAGAATCAGCATGAAAATGACGTTTTTGAAGGGGAAGCGCACAAACACGAGTGCATAGGCGGTCAGGATGGCCAGCAGTACCTTGATGGTTGCGCCCGCCACGGTCACGATGGTGCTGTTGAGGAAGAACTGGGCGAACGGCACCGTGGTCATGGCCGTCCGGTAGTTCTGCAGGTTCAGGCTTTCCGGCATGATCTTCAGGTCCAAGGTGACGATTTCACCAGGCTGCTTGAAGGAGCTCAGGATCATCCACAGCAGCGGCAGGAAGACGACCAGCGTTGCGATGACCAGTGGAACGTAGCCGCCCACGATCGTCTGGACAAGATTGGGCAGCGAGAAGGGACGGCGCCGTTCAACGAACGCATCGGATTCCGGCAGGACGGGCTCGGAGGGGTCCGGGTTCACCGGTGACAGGGACGTCACGAGTAGTGCACCTTCCGTTCTACGAAGCGCAGCTGGAGCACGGTGACCACCAGGAGTATGGCGAACAGGACCACCGAGATTGAGGCGGAATAGCCCGCCCTGTTGTAGGCACCGAAGGCCTGGAGGTAGGCCTCGTAGATCAGTGTGCTGGTGCCGGTTCCCAGCGGGGTCATGATCCTGATGAGATCGAAGGCCTGCAGGGAACTCAACATGGTGGTGATGAGCAGGAAGAAGGTGGTGGGGGAAAGGAGCGGAAGTGACATGCTGAGGAAACGCCTGAATCCGTTCGCTCCGTCCAGCGCCGCGGCCTCCATAACATCGCGGGGCAGGGACTGCAGCCCGGCGAGATAGACCACAGCGCAGTACCCCAGGTTCTTCCAGATGTAGACGAGAATCACCATGACCAGGGACAGCTGTGGGTCGTTAATCCATTGGGGGCTTTGCTGCCCTAACCCGCGCAGCAGCCACGCGAGGACCCCGTAGCCGGGATCGAAGATGAACAGCCAGACCAAGCCCACGCCCACACCCGAGAGCACATAGGGAGCAAACACGGCGGAACGGGCGAATGTTGTACCGCGGATATTGCCGTTCAGGGCAACGGCAATGAGGAGCCCCAGGAACATGGACCCCCCGACAGTGACCACGGTAAAAATCGCCGTTGTTCCCAGCACCTTTGAGGCGTCATTGCTGGTAAAGAAAGTGACGTAGTTCTGTATTCCCACCACGGTGGCCGAAGGGGAGCCGAGCGTCCAGTCCAGCGTTGAGTAATAGATGTTGCTGATGAGCGGACGGTACGTGAATACTGCGATCAGCGCCAGGTTGGGCAGGGCCAGGGCAAGGAAAACAAAGAAGTCCCGCCGCGAGCGTCCGGTCCATCGGCGCTTGCGGACTGTGGCCTTGGGGCCGGATGGATGGGGCGGCCTGGTGGACGGCTGGGGTGCGAGTTGACGGGTCATTCGGAGTCTCTCACGGAGTCTGAGCCAGCTTGCGGCCGGCCGCGGGTAGGGGATCACGCCATTACCTCACCACATAGTCTGGTGGGCGAAACCCCGCAAAAGCCCTTCTCGTCTGACAGTTATCCAAGGCTTCATTGCCCATTAACGCTGTGTTGCTTGCAGTCTTACACAAAGTTTCGTGGAACGGCAGGAGGCACAATAGTGGACATGGGAATGATCACAGATGTGCCGGGGATCCGGGTAGGCCATGAGCAGGAGACCGGTGACGGCTGGCTGACCGGCGTGACCGTTGTGCTGCCGCCGCCTGGCACTGTCGGTTCGGTGGATGTCCGGGGCGGAGGACCCGGCACGCATGAGACTGACGCCCTGGATCCCACCACGCTGGTGTCCACGGTGGACGCCGTGGTCCTCACCGGCGGCAGCGCATACGGCCTCGTCTCGGCCCACGGGGCACAGCGGTGGTGCGAGGAAAACGGCAGGGGCTTCGCCGTCACCGGGGGAGTGGTGCCCATCGTCCCCGCCGCCGCCATCTTCGACCTGGGCCGGGGCGGCGACTTCTCAGCGCGCCCGACGGCGGACATGGGCTACGCGGCGACGGTTGCCGCTGCGGCGGGGAAGGACGGTCACGACGTCGGACGCGGCAGCGTGGGCGCCGGCACCGGAGCGATGATCGGACGCGGACAGTTCAAAGCTGGAGTGGGTACGGCGTCGGTCACGCTCGAGAACGGCGTTGTTGTCGGGGCGTTGGCCGTGGTGAATGCGCTTGGCATGCCGTTCGGGAGTCCGGTGGTTGAGCCCGGCCCGGTGGTTGAGCCTGTCGAAACCAAGGGCCGGGATTTCGACAGGCTCAATCACCGGGACGCGCCGCCGCCTGCGTTGAACACGACGCTGGTAGTCGTTGCTACGAATGCAGTCCTGGACCCAGCCGAATGTAAGCGGACTGCCTCGGCTGCGCATGCTGGACTGGCTCGCGCGCTGAACCCTTCGCACACCCTTGCCGACGGGGATACTGTTTTCTGTCTCGCCACTGGTGACGTGGCGCTGGACCGGAGTACGGAAACTGCCCGGCAGGTGAGTCTCATTACCCTTCAGAGTGCGGCAGCCGACGTCGTACGCTTGGCGATTCTGGACGGGATTTCGGCGAGCTCAATCGCGGGTAGTGCGTCCGGGAGCGCAGTGCGCTAACATGGCAGGATTTAACATTCGCCGCAAAGTGGCGTAGTGTTGCATGTTGGTTGTCTGCCCTGCTGTGCCCTGTTTGGGGCCGGAGGCGATAACCGATCCAACAAAAACGTTCGTGGTCATGTCCGGTGCAATCCGGCAGGGCTGCGGCAACAACAGTTAGCGGAGGGTATGGCCAAGAAGGACGGGGTCATTGAGATCGAAG